>JABDGD010000007.1 GCA_013286205.1 Candidatus Firestoneibacteriota bacterium
GCCAGCCAACGCGAATATCTAGCTCAAGATAACTAGGAACCATGCCGACAGTTGTCCCACTGACAACCGACCGGGTGTCCACCCAGCGGAACGCGGGGGATAAATCAAAATTCCCAGGCAAATCAACCGAGGAACGCAAAAAAACCTGGTTGGCCGGGTCCGATGTGTCCTCAAGCCCATTACTGATGTCGCTGGCACCGGGTTTCACCCAAATATTTTCGTTCAGTAAATCGTAGCCAACATGAATTAACCATCCATCCTGCATTTGATAATCCGCGGTTAATTCTCCGCCCCACGTCTGGCCCGCCAGATTATTGGCGATAACAACTGTACTGCCCGGCGTTAGGCTGCGTAAGCTGTCGTAGTTGTTAAAGAAGGTTGAGATGGAAGTGGAGATTTTAGGGACGATCTCCCCGCGGTAACCCAATTCATACGCGATCAACGTTTCGGAAACAAAGGCGGAGCTGCCGGCCAAGATAGGCGTAGCGTTATTGGGCGCCACAACGTCCCTGTCAATGCGCGAGGGCTCCCGCACCGCGCGTGAAACCGCCGCCCAGAACATTTCTTTGGGGGCCGCGTCCCATTTCAACCGGACGCTGGGTTCCACCTCATATCCGGTGTAATCATCGTGTTCCAATTTTGATCCAATTGTGAAGAACCAGTCGGACGCCAGACTAATTTCATCCTGAGCGAACCCGCTATATAAACTATGATCCAATGTCGCGGGCAAAAAAGCGATGACGGGCGTGTTTTGAAGCACGTCATGCGTGAAGCGGTAGCCCAAGCCCCAGATAATGCTATTGCTCCCATCAATATGAAAGTGATGCTGGAAATCCGCATTATAAGTATCCAGGTTATCGATCAGGTTACCCGCGGGCCCAAAGGCGCTGGCCGCGACAGGGTCAAACCAATAGGTCCAGTCATAATAGAGTTCCAAACTCATGTCCGAATCCGGCGAGATCGGATGAGACCAGCGTCCGACTATATTGCCTCCGTTGTAGGTTTGGGAACTCCCTGCCGGTATATTGAGGCTGCTGCCGTAAAGATCGCCCTGCAGTGTAATTTTATTTTTCGTGTCGGCTTCATCATCAATCCTAAAGCCTCCCTGTCCCATTCTCCAGGCGTCATTGGCGCTGTTCCCGTTGGCGTAAACCTCGCTTCCACGGTCAAAATATTTCCCATAAACCCTGTAATAAATATTCGAGTCCAGCACACCCCCATATCGCGCGCCGGTAAAATCCTCCAGCCAACTGCCCCCGCCGCCCTCAAAGTAAAGTCCCTGCGTATCCTGGGCGCTTTTACTGGTAATGTTAATGACACCGTTAACCGCGTTGGCTCCCCAAAGGGTTCCCCCGGGACCGCTGACCACCTCAATACGGTCAATATCCGCCATCAGGTAATCCTGGACATTCCAAATCATCCCCGCGTAAAGGGGGGTATAGATGGTTCGGCCATCCATCAGCACTAAAAGTTTATTGGATAGTCCCGCGTTAAATCCCCGCGCGCTGATATCCCAGGTTCCCGAACTGGCCTGCGCTACGTCCAGATTATTAGCTAACCGCAGCGCCTCGGGAATGCTGGAAGCTCCCGAACGATGAATTTCGTCGCTGCTGACAACCTGAATGGCCGCGGGCGCTTCCGCGTAGGGCTCTGGTTGCTTTGCAACTGAAGTGACATCCAAATTCATCAATTCTTCTAAACTTAATTTTTTGAGTCCTCTCGGCGAGGGGGTTGTATCTTGTGTTTGCGCTAATGAAAAACCTGTGACCAGCATCAATTGAGCGATAAAAAATAAAGCCAATAGGGCTGAACGTATAAAACTTTTATTTACTGGCAATGGCGATGGCTTGGTTAAGGTATTGTCCATGATATCCAGACCCGAGATTCGAAAAGTCATTAAAAAACAAAAGCCATAAGTAGAACCTGTAACTATTTAACACCACAAATTCAGTTTACGATCTACATCACAGTCATTTTCCTCCTTCAAAACTGATGAAATTTAAAAAATATTTTCATTTTTCTACTCTTTGGCCAATAAAAAAGCCCCTTACCATGGCGGCAAGAGGCTTTAAAGACACTACAAACTAACACGTTGTTTACTTCTTTTTATCCGGCACAAAATTCAGTGACACCGAATTGATGCAATAACGCAAACCCGTCGGTTGGGGCCCATCCTCAAACACATGTCCCAAATGACCACCGCAACGAGGACAATGAACCTCTACACGGGTCATGCCGTAAGAATTGTCTGTGGTACTGGCGACGTTTTCAGAATAAATTGGCGCGTAAAAACTGGGCCAACCCGTACCCGATTCAAACTTGGTGTCAGAGGCGAATAGTTCCAAACCACAGGCTGAACAGGTATAAGTTCCCTTATTGTGATTATCCCAGTACTTACCCGTAAAAGGCCGTTCCGTCCCCTCTTCTCGGAGCACGTTATATTGCTCAGGTGTCAGTTCTTTTTTCCACTCACTATCTGTTTTCACAATTTTGTCGCCCATATATTTTCCTTTCTTGGTCACTTTGCCCGCCATGGCATGAAACGCCAAAGCCAAAATCATTAACGCGATAAAACTTGAAGCGATAACTTTATTCATGAGAACCACCCGTTCTTTTCTTATCTAACATTACGAACATATGAAGCGAAAAGTTACGCTAGTTTTTAGGGTGTTTTTGAATGTATTGAAAGAGTTCTTCAGCTGATTGTTCCACGGTCAAATCCGAATGATCCATCACAATCGAATCGGCCGTTTTGCGCAGCCCGCCTACCGCGCGGTTATAGTCCCGGTCATCCCGTGCCTGTACATCCGCCAAAACCGCTTCGAGAGTCGTTTGAGTTCCCGCTTTCACCAAATCGTTATAGCGGCGTTTAGCTCTTGTCTCCACCGAAGCGTCGAGAAAGAACTTATATTGAGCGTCAGGAAACACATCCGTTCCAATATCGCGGCCTTCTAACACCGCCCCGCCATAAGACGCGCTGTCCTCACGGCCCATTTGCTGTTGGCGGGCCACCAAAATTTTGCGGACCGGCACACAGTTGGCGATAAAAGCCGATGCCTGAGTCACTTCAGGAGTACGGATATCTTTACTCACATCTTCCCCATTGAGGAATACTTTGTTTTCTACTTCGCCGGGTTTAAGTTCAATTTTGGAACTCTTGGCCAAGTGCTCAAGTTGATCGTCATTCTTCAGATCGGCCTTGGTACGGAGTGCCGCCAAAGTAACCGAACGGTACATCGCGCCTGTGTCTATATGGAGATACCCCAGTTTCTTTGCCAAAGTTTTAGCCACCGTACTTTTACCCGCGCCCGCCGGACCGTCCATCGCGACAATGATTGGTTTTTTCATCGTTTAGCCACCTGTTTTAGAAGTTTTTCAAAGTTAGGAAACGAAGTGTTGATGTTTTCGGTATCCAAAATGGTCGTCGAACCTTGCGCTACGAGCGCCGCCACCGCCAACGACATGGCAATACGATGATCTCCGCCGGATGAAACCATACAACCGTTCAGAGAAGTTTTGCCCTTAATGACCCAGCCATCCTGAGTGGGTTGAATGTGCGCGCCCATCTTTTTGAGTGTGACTGCCATCATTAAAATACGGTCAGATTCTTTTACTTTTAAATCCTCGGCTTTTTTTACCACCGTAGTTCCCTCAGCTTGAGTAGCGGCTACCGCAAAAATGGGAAACTCGTCAATCATGCGCGGGATGATGTTTTCATCGTTTACGGTTATCGCCTTCAGCCGGGAAGATTGCACAAGGATATCCGCGATTGGCTCTTCTCCCTTGCCGGTCTTTTTAGGATAAATCGTAATTTTGCCGCCCATTTTCTTCAGCACATCCAAAATGCCGGTACGGGTAGGATTCACTCCGATGTTTTTTAAAAGTATTTTCGAGTTGGGCGTAATCAATCCAGCCACAATAAAAAAGGCGGCAGAGGAAATATCACCCGGCACCTTAATCTTTCGAGCTTTGAAAGGTTTGATCGGTCCATGGATTTTGATAGCGTCGCCCTTACGCTTGAAAGGAATGCCAAAGGCGCTAAACATTCTTTCCGTATGGTCACGGGTAGGTGTAGGTTCAATGACCGTGGTGTCACCTACCGCAAAAAGACCCGCTAACAGAAGAGAGCTTTTCACCTGCGCGCTGGCCACCGGCAAACGGTAGGTAATCCCTTTTAATTTTCTCGTCTCAATTTTAAGCGGCAATAAACTTGCGTCAGCGGGGCCGCTAATGCGAGCGCCCATTTGGGTTAAGGGACCGACCACTCTTTTCATCGGGCGGCGGCGTAAATATTTATCGCCAGTCAAACGCGTGGCAAAAGGCTGCCCTGACAGCAAACCTAAAATAATGCGGGAAGTGGTACCTGAATTGCCCGCATCCAACGTTTTCGCGGGCGGTTTCAGTGAATTAAGCCCCTTGCCCTGAATGGTCAGGTGCGTTCCCTTTTGCTTGATATGAACGCCCATCGCCTTAAAGATATTCATGGTTGAAATACAATCGGCGGAAGTTAAAAAATTTTCCACTTGCGTGGTGCCGTAAGCCAGTGATCCCAGCATTACGGAGCGATGTGATATGGACTTGTCCCCCGGAACGGTGACTGCGCCTTTAACCGACTTAACTGGTTGAACGACAAGTTTTTTCATTACAGTTTTTCCCGGAGGGTTCGGCCTTTTTCAAAAAACGAACGCCAGAAGGACCGCTTTCCTTTTTTAAGATTCTTTTCCAACAACGATAGTTGACGGCGGTATTGACTAAGGTAAGACAACACTTCCCTAGAGTTCATTTCCAAAATATCGCTCCACATCGAGGGGTTGCTGGCAGCGATACGAGTAAAGTCTTTAAACCCCGAGCCCACTGCCATTTTGATTTGTTTCGAGCGTTTTTCTTGGGTTCCATAAAGCTGAACAAACGCGGAGGCCAAAAGATGCGGTAGATGACTGGTCAAAGCCACGTTTTTGTCGTGAGTATTGGCGTTCATCAAAACCGGCTTGGCTCCCAAGCTTTTCCAGAACTGAACCGCTTTTCGAACTAAGGTTGCCGGGTTTTTGCGAAGAGGCGTAATAAAGATATAGCGGTTTTGATAAAGCAGAGCGTCGGCAAATTCCGCGCCAGACTTTTCTTTGCCGGCCATAGGATGACAGGGCACAAAATGCTGTTCGAGCCCCTTAATGGACTGAGCTGCTTCCACAATTCGCCCCTTAATACTGGAAACATCCATGATGAGTGTTTGAGGATGCATCAGCCCTTTTAATTGTTTCAACATGGGCAAGATCGTGCTTGAGTGAGAGCACAAGACAATCACATCGGCGTTTTCTACGGCCTTTTCAAAGGTCGGCATCACTTTCAAAATGCGGGAAGCTTTTTTACGCGAAGAGGCGCGGTGATTCCACCCAACTATTTCTAAACCCTTTTTCTTTTTTAGCGCCAAAGCCAAAGAGCCGCCTAAAAGACCAACGCCAATGACGGCTATTTTTTTGCGCTTTGTCATTAAGACTTCGCTCCCGAGTTGGAATAAACTTGTCCAAACGCCGTTAAAAATTTTTCAGTTTCCTCAACCGTGCCCGTCGTCACCCGCAGAGCATCTGGCCCCATGGGGCGGACAATGACACCTTTGAGCAGTAATTGTTGATACAAGTCCTGAGCTTGCGGGACTTTAAAATAAACAAAATTGCCTTGGCTTGGCACAGGCTTCAACCCTAAACGAGTTAGCCCTTCACTGATTTTTTGGCGCATAGCTTTATTCAGTTCCAGAACTTTTCTCAAATGGTCGCTATCGGACAAGGCGGTCTGTGCGGCGCTTAAGGCCAGCGCGTTGATGTTAAAGGGTTGGCGCGTTTTTTGGAAAACCGAAACCAAATCTGGATGCCCAATTCCATAACCCACCCGTAAACCAGCCAAACCATAAACTTTCGAGAAGGTACGCAAGACCACCAGATTGGGATAGTCTTGAATCAGTTTCAGCGATCCTAAATAAGTTTTTTCCTCAACGTACTCGTAATAGGCCTCGTCTAAAACCACCAAAACATTGGGCGGACAAATTTTTAAAAAAGCCTCAATAGCCAACAGGGGCACGAATGTACCTGTTGGGTTATTGGGGTTGCAAATAAAAACCAACTTGGTTTTAGGTGTTAACGCGTTGGAGAACGCCGCCATATCATGCGTGAAGTCTTTGAGAGGAACGACTTTAGCCACACCCTCAAACAACTGGGTGGACAAGGGATAAACCACAAAAGATTGGTCGGCAAACATCACTTCATCGCCGGGATTTAAAACCATTTGAGACAGCAGCACCAAAAGCTCGTTCGAGCCGTTGCCAATCATGATCTGACTCGCGTTTACGCCTAAATGTTTCGCCAAGGCCTGCGTCAGGCCATGCGCCGAACCATCCGGATAGCGGCTGATATTGCTCAGTTGTGTTTTAAGCATTTCCAAAACCTTGGGTGAGGGACCCAAGGGATTTTCATTGGAAGCGATTTTGGTCGCGTTTTTAACCCCCAGTTCCCGCTCGAGTTCTTCGATGGGTTTGCCGGGAACATAAGCTTTGATAGCGGTTAAATTAGAACGCAGAGGAACTTGAAAGCCCATTACTGCTCGCAGCGGGGATAGGACCCCAGGACCTTCACCGTCAACGAAGCCTTTTCAATTTCAGCAATGGCTCTTTTAGTTTTCGGATCATCGATGTGACCCAAAAAGTCGATAAAGAAATAATAGTCCCATGCCTTTTTGCGCGAGGGTCTGGATTCAATGCTGGTCAAATTGAAGCCTTGTTTTTCAAATGGCTTCAGCAAAGTGAACAAAGCGCCCACCTTGTCTTTAATCGAAACCATAATCGAGGTTTTATCTTTACCCGTTTTTTCTGCATTGGTTTTACCAATCACTAAAAACCGCGTGTAGTTGTCTTGCATATCCTCGATGCGCTTGGCAATGGGCTTTAAGTGGTTCAACTTGGCGGCCAAATCGGACGCGATAGCGGCCGCGTATTCATCTTTCGAGGCTAGCTGCGCGGCCTTCGAAGTACTGGTACTTTCGATAATCTTAACGCCGGGCAAATTTGCCTCTAGCCAGATACGGCACTGCCCCAAAGCGACCGCGTTGCTGTAAATCTTTTTCACTTTTCGAATATCACCGCTTTTGGACATAATCGTATGTGATATGGGCATGAGAATTTCGGAACAAATGCGCAGATCCGATTCGACAAAGAGATCAAGCGTGTGAAACACCACACCCTCGGTTGAGTTTTCAATCGGCACCACACCGTAGTGCGCGCGTCCTCGTTCCACTTCCAAGAAAACATCCTTCAGTGTGGAACCGCTGACATATTTAGAAGACGACCCGAATTTTTGCACCGCCGCGATTTGTGTATTACTGCCGGCCAGACCGAAGTAAGCGATCTTTAAAGGAGACTCCAAAGCCAAAGAGCCAGACATCACTTCGCAGAAAATAGCTTCCAACGTTGAAGTGGGAAAGGGGCCCTTGTTCATCTGGCCTACCCGGCGATAGACTTCCATTTCGCGGTGAGGGGCATAAAAATGCATTTTACCCTCGGTTTTCACCGCCTTCACTTTGAGAACATTTTTGGCGCGTTCATTGAGAAGCCGGACCAATTGGGAGTCGATACGGTCGATGTTTTTACGGATATTTTGAAGTTCAGCTTTTTTGTTTTTCACGCTCGAAACCTTGGTAAATTTCTATAAAATGCCGGCGAGTGTGGAGATTATATTATATTTTTAAAGGCCGAAGGAAAGATTATGGAAACCCTGCTGAGAAGTATCAAATCACCATGGATTATCGTTTTAGCGCTCGCCTGCGTTGCGGGGACCCTGGGTTTCATGCTGTCTTATCAAGATGAACAAACACAATTTTCTCAAATGGCTTCAATTGCGGAGTCTCATTTATCTTATGCCTCCCAATTAAAAGACGACATGGCGTTAATTGATTGGTCAAAAGGTTTAGAAAAACTTCCATCTATACTCGCCTTTAGAGCCTCCTTCGATAACAAGGTCATCGCTGAGGGCGGCAACAAGCAGTTTTGCCCTGACACAATGCCCAACGGCGTTTCGTTTGAGTTTCCCTATCGCTGGATCGTTCAATGGCAGAAAGACTCCGCGCCGCTGCAATTAACTATGGTCTTTCAGAATTTCCGAGGTCCCCTCTTTTGGAGCCTTTGTGTTTTCCTTATTTGTCTGGGAACTGGTTGGGTTTTAATTGGTTATATGCACTCACATCAAGCTTTAACCCCAACTGGCGCGGCTGAACCCGCGCCAATTAAGAAGCACAGCGCCGTCAAACCGATCATCAATGTCGCTAACGAACAAAGCTATACCCTTGCTTTAGACAAAGATTACATGATTTGTCAGGTAACCCCGTTGGCGGCTAAAGTATTGGATAAACAGGTTTCAGACCTGGTGGGGAGTCACTTTTTAGACCTTTTACCTGACCCCGCTGTGATGAAAGCTATTGAGGAAGCTAAAGAGATAAGGCTGATCAAACCTTTTCCCTCCCACCCAAACCTTGGCGCACTGCTTCAGCCCGCTGCCCATGGAACGGTTCTTATTTTGGAACCCCAACTGGGCTCCGAAACGGCCTAAAATCAGCGATTTAATTGACTTTTAACCACTGAAAATTTAAACTGCCTTCAGACTTCAACTAATACGCTTACCAGGAACGAACACTTGCGCGAAACCTTCAAAAGTCTCTCCATTTTTTCCGCAATGCTGATGCTGCTCCTTATGATCTCAACTGGTTGCGACGTCAATATTCCTGGCTGCGGAAAAAGATCTCTTCCCTTTTTTAAACAAATGCCGCCTGCCGCAGTCAACAATAATACCGTTGCCCCATTAACCGCCTCTGCCCCCGCGCCTGCGGTAAATAACGCGATTTCTAATAGCTCCAGCCCGGCTATGGCCACAAAACCAACTATGAAAGTTTCGAACACGGTCGCCGCACCGTTACCGACCCCGGTTCCAGTTGATGTAGAAAAAATCGCCTTTACCACGATGGAAGATAAACAACCGACACTTTGGACAATGAATACCGACGGAACCGAAAGAACCCGATTGACCCCCGTTGGAACTAGCAGCTGGGATCCGCTTTGGTCGCCCAATGGAAAAATCTTAGCCTTCCTGTCTACCGCCAATGATGGAAAAGTGAACTTATACATGGTGCCAAAAGGCGGCACTCAACTAGTTCAGCTGACTTCATGGGAAGACATGAAAATGCCTGACTCGACCCGTCATCAACCCCTGTTTACCTGGTCACCTAAAAGCGATCAAATTGTGTACGGATATAAAAACCAAGTTTGGTTGATTCAATTAGACACACAGGAACAATCCACCTTAGTAAACGCTGATCCCTCTTACTCTATTGAATCAGTTACCTGGGCGCCCCACCGGGAAAACAAATATGTTGCCTATACCGTTCGTAAAGGCCGTAATTATTACAGTGTTATGCTGGTTAATCCCCGCTTAAAGGATAAGCTAACTTTAATTGAGGCGATTAAAACCGTTCCCGCCATCAGCTGGAGTTCGGGTGCCGAAAAAGTGGCTTATGTCAGCGGCAATAGAGCCCTCTATACAACCACTGTGGAAGAAAGCTCTCCCAAAGTAGTGATCAACAATGCAAGCCCCGACTTGGGGCCATTTGTAGCTTATTCGCCTGTTGAAGGCGCGGCCAAATTAATGCTTTTGGCCAAGCAAACTAGCGGCGATACCGGTTATAAAGTCGCTCTGGTGGATCAAGCGGCCAAAACCGATCAGGATACGGGCACTTTAAAATATTTAACCCCGGCTGGCGTTGAATACGCTACCTGGTCTCCCGACAGCACCAAGATCGCGTATGTTATTTCCGGCGAGTTATGGATCATGGAATCTGGCAGCGGGTTGAGCAAAACACGAATTGCTTTAACGGGCATTCAATCTCCAGATTGGTCAAAAAAATGAACAACTTCAAAAATGCTGTGAAAAACTTCTCACAAATCGCACTGGCAGCGCTGGTGGTTGCCGGTTTTATCGCATTGCCCTTGACCGGTTGCAGACACAAAAAAGAACAAGTGGCCGCTCCTACTCCAACACCCACTCCGGTTCCTGTTTTAGGAAATGTGGTATTTGTTCAAGGAGGACACTTAGTTGAATTCAATCTGTCGAACTCACAAATCACGCCTTTGACCAGCGGCAAAAGCACAGAATGGTTCCCCTCGGTTTCGCCCAAAGGTGACGAAGTGCTCTATTGGTCAAACGCGGATGCCACCGTTTACAATCTTTGGAAGTTAAATCTAATTAATTCCCAACGTACCCAATTAACCTTTAATGACACCGATGGATTGCACTCCAACGAAAAAAACCTTTTATTGAATACCGCGGCCGCTTGGTCAAACGATGGAAAAAGCATCATTTACGCTCAAGATGGTGATATTTGGTCGATTGATGCCGACGGCTACAACCCCAGAACTATTTTGGCTGGCCATTCAGCTTTGTGCCCCAACTTTTCGCCGGACGGAAAATCAGTTCTCTACCTTTCCAACGCGAACGACACCGTTTACAACCTCTATGTTTTTACTCAATCGGATAAAACCATTAAAAAAATCACCAACTATACCGATTGGAGTGTTGGCTCCCCCAGCTATTCAACTGACGGAACTAAAATTTTGTTTAATTTATACCGCGGGGATGTCACTCAGCTTTACACCGCGAAAACCGATGGAACTGAACCGATCAATTTGACAAACAATGTACGGAGTCTTTCACCCAGATTTGGTCAAGGCGACAAAAAAGTTTATTATTCGGCCTATGGAGCTGGTGAAGATAGCGGCTTGAACATTTACGTGATGAGTTCAAATGGCACCGACGTTAAAGAACTCACCACTAATGGCGGCGCCTCTCCCAGCTGGGCAACCACGATAGCGCCCGTTGCCGCGGCTATTACAGCAGCGCCAACCCCGTTACCGGTTACCGTCGCAAAACCCGCTCACAAATAACTAATTAAAGAATTTCTGGATAAAGCGGAAATTTCTTAGTTAATTCAGCGATTTCTCCCTTTACCTTTTGGCGAACAGATTCGCTCTCGGGCGCCGAAATCACATCATTTATCCATTTAGCGACCAGCTTAAACTCCGCTTCTTTAAACCCGCGGGTTGTTAAAGCCGGCGCTCCCAAACGAATACCGCTGGTCAACAAAGCCGATTCGGTGTCATAGGGCACGGAATTTTTGTTGGCTGTAATATTCGCTTCATCCAAGGTCAACTGCGCTTGCTTACCGTTGATTTTCTTGTTTCTCAAGTCGATCAACATCAAGTGATTGTCCGTACCGCCTGAAACAATCTCGAAACCATAACCCATTAAAGATTCAGCCAATGTTTTGGCGTTCGATCTAATTTGTTTGGCGTAAGTTTTAAATGAAGGTTGAAGAGCCTCATTGAAAGCAACCGCCTTGGCCGCGATAACGTGCATCAAAGGCCCGCCCTGAATACCCGGAATGATTTGACTATCGATGAGTTCACCCATCTTGCGCACACGGCCGCTTTTGGGAGCTGTAACACCAAAAGGATTCTCAAAGTCTTTTCCCATCAAAATAAGGCCACCACGGGGTCCGCGAAGCGTTTTGTGGGTCGTCGTCGTTACCACATGACAATGAGCCATCGGATTGTTTAATTCCCCGGCTGCAATTAAGCCGGCGGTGTGCGCGATGTCAGCCCAGAGAAAAGCTCCTACCTCGTCCGCAATTTGACGGAAGGCCGCGTAATCCCAATCTCTAGAATAAGCGGAGGCACCGATGCTGATCAGTTTAGGTTTATGTTTGCGGGCCAAATCCCTGGCTTGATCCATGTCAACTCGACCGTCTTCTTTACGGGTTTGGTAAGCGAAGAAGTTATACATTTTGCCCGAGAAATTACCCTTAAACCCATGGGTCAAGTGTCCACCGTGGGATAAGTCCAAACCCAAAACGGTATCGCCAGGGTTAATGAAAGTGAAATAGACCGCCATGTTGGCCTGGCTGCCTGAATGGGGCTGGACGTTTACATATTCAGCGTTAGAAAAAAGCTTGGAGGCCCTTTCACGGGCGAGATTTTCAACAATGTCCACATACTCGCAGCCACCGTAGTAGCGGTTCCCTGGATAGCCTTCAGCGTACTTGTTAGTCATCACACCGCCCTGAGCGGCCATTACCGCCAGGCTGGTAAAGTTTTCAGAAGCGATCAACTCCAGTTTCTCGTTTTGCCGTTTCAATTCATTACGGTTCGCTTCCCAAACTTGCGGGTCGGCTTTCAAGAAATCTGAGGACATAGAGAGTAGCTCCTTGGGTTATTAGCGCAGCCAGTCAACAACATCACCTTCTTTGAGCCCCCATTGTTGAGAAGCGCCTTGCGGAATCTCAAGACAGCCGTAGGTGTGGGTGGGACCGACAAAAACCAGCCAGGGTTTGGCTGAAAGGTAGACGCGGAGTATTTTATTGTTTTTATCCAAAAAAAGAAGGTCTGGCCGTAAAAAAGTGAAGAAAGTATGAACTGAGGCGCATCGCGGAAAATAAATACCCTGGTGGGTCGGAGGCCAATTTAACCGGCCCATGAGACCAATTAACCGGTCACGGAAACTCTCTGCATGAAGAACGACAGGTTCGAGCTTCACTGATTCAAAAACTGCAAAACAATAGGCCCGAAAATTATCAAGAAAGTCACGGGCATGATGAAAAAGATAAGAGGAAATAAAAGTTTCACGGGCATTTCCTGAACAGCCTTTTCGGCTCTTTGCGATTGTTTGTCCCGAATGGTCATGGACAACTGTTGAAGCATTTTGGCAATTCCCGTCCCAAACCGTTCCGCTTGAATCACGCTGGTTGTGAATAAAGAAAAATCGGTCAAATTCAGCCGTTCGGTCACGGATGTGAAAGCTATTTTACGGCCTGCTCCGCTTCGGGTTTGTTCCATAATTTTGGAAAGTTCCTCTTTGAGCGCCCCCGATTTAGCGTTGCGAAGATATTGATCTAATCCTTGTTCCAGCGACAATCCCGCCTCAGAACAGAGCGATAAAACCTCTAAAGCGTTGGGTAGCTCACGCAATAAATCTTTTTCCCTTTTTTGGGCTTTGTCATTCAGCCAAACTAATGGCAAAGCAATTCCAACCGCGATACTGATCAAAGCCAGTTCCATACTGCCGGCCAGCGCGCCAAAAAGAAGGCCAAAGCCAAAAGCCATCAAAACCTGATAGCCTAAAACATCCTCAGATTTAAACTGGTTTAAATTGGCTCTCCGAAGTTGAGTCGACAAATAATTCAAATAATTTTTAAACGCGGGTTTGGTAAGAAAAACCGAAAGTTTTTCTTTAAACATATCAATAAACGCCTGAAACGGAATAGCTCGTTTTTGTTTCACAATGTTATTAAGCCGCATAATACGCCGCTCTTCGGCCATCTTTGTAAGTACCGAGAAAACAACGTTTCGAATAAACCATCCAAATCCAAACGCCGAGATCAATGCCAATAGGTAGATCATTTAAATCTCCAACCTAAGAAGCTGACGGATCCACAAAAAACCAATAGATTCCAAAATGGCGGCCAAAAACAAAATAGCCCAACCCGCTTTAGTCGTCACCAACGGAGTCATTAAACTTGGATCCATCACAAAAAAGACCAATCCCAGCATAAAAGGCAAAAGTCCCATGACTAAACCGGATAGACGAGCCTGTGACGTCATCGCGTTCATTTTTCGAAGAAGCCGGTTCTTTTCTTCCATGCCATCCAAAAGCACTTGCAGCAAATGAGTTAAGTTTGCGCCAGTTTGACGGGAAATTTTATAGGACTCTAAAAATTGATGAAATTCAGAAAAATCAGGAAATCTCTCCCCCATTTTAGTCAAAGCAGCCTCAGCGGATAATCCGAGATTCATTTCAGTACAAACCGCCGCTAATTCCGAGCGCAGCGGCTGAGAACATTCGTGGGATAAATAATCTAGAACCTGTGGAACGGTTTGGCCCGTTTTAAGTGCCTGAATACACATCCCCAGGGCTTGTGGAAACAACTCGCTCATTTGGACCTGAGTTTTAGCCTTACGCCGATCTTCAAGAAGCTTTGGGCCCCGTTCTTTTCCGTACCAGGTTAAGGCACAAACCATCAACAAAAAAACTCCGGTAAAGGCATCAAAGAACGCGCAAATCAATAATGAAACTAGAACGGCAACCAAAATACCTGTTTGAAAAGTATTTAAAGATGATTTGGGTTTAAGAGAAACTTTGAAAATCGATGTGGTTTGAGGCAATTTGTTTGAAAAGTAGTGAGCTGCGCTTCCCACAATTAATCCCGCTCCTAAAAAACCACAAAAAGAAGTTAAAAGATTGATCATAGTCGCTGGCATCATTTTGCGCTGTGCTGTTCTTTATCAAACGAGGCTTCTTCCTCGATTTGCCGGAGGGCCTTTTGGGCCGATTCTTGAATGTCATGATTTTGGCTTTGCGCGATGAGCTTTTTAAGCTCTTTTTTGGCCTGCGACACATTTTGAAGTTTCAAATAAGCGTTAGCGGTCATCAGCTGGGCTGAATCCGCGATAGCTGTACCAGGGTTCTTCTCAATCAACTCACGATAATGATTCAAAGCGGCATCCACCTTGTCGTCCATCAAAAGGCAGTTTCCGGTTTGCAGTTTGGAATATAAAGCCAAATTGACATCGCCCATGGCTCCGAGCTTTTTGTATTCTTCCACGGCACCTCGGTAATGCCCCTGCCAATATTGACTGTCAGCTATAAGCTTTTGAGCGGGTAAAACATAGGAACTTTGTGGATAAGCTTCTAAAAGCTTCCGTAAAGGCGGCCGGGCGTTTTGAATATCGGCCTTGTCATAGGCCAAGATATAACCCTCAAGATAAAGCGCCTGAGCCGCATCAGGCGATGCCGGAACTTTGCCTGATAACGCTCGCGCCGCTTTAAGAGCGTCGTCATAGCTGCCCTTGGTCATCAATTCTTGGAGGTTCTTAATTTCGGGGCTTATGGCCACTTCAGCCTTATGGCTTGAACAGCCCCAAAGAATCGAAACTAAAAGAACAGATATCAGAGTCTTTTTCAAAACGACCTCTTTCACATTTGATCCGGAGCGGATACGCCTAAAAGTGCCAAAGCGTTCTTCAATACAACTTTCACCCCTAAAGCCAGGGCAAGGCGGGCTTTAGCCTCATCTGGCGGGGCATCCAAAATCCGATGCTTGGCGTAAAAAAGATGAAAATTAGCGGCCAAAGACTGCAAATAAATGACTAAACGGTGGGGCTCCAGCGCCTTACCGCTTTCCAAAACCCATTGTGGGTATTCCATCAACTCTTTCAAGAGCAAAAAGGATTCCGGGTCTTTTAAGGATACAAACTCACCCGCGCTGGCTGAAGGCGTCAGTCCATTATCAGCGCACTTTTTCAACAGGCTGCAAATGCGGGCATGAGCATATTGAATATAAAACACCGGATTTTCTTCAGTCTGTTTTTTAGCCACTTCAATATCAAAATCTAAATGACTGTTCGCGCTGCGCATCACAAAAAAGAATCGAGCCGCGTCTTTTCCCACTTGATCCAAAAGCTCGTCCATAGTCACAAACTTACCTTCTCGTTTGGACATTTTGACTTTTTCCGTGCCTTCCATCAGGTTCACTTGCTGCGCGATAATGACCGAAAACTGATCCGCCGGGGCACCCGCCGCCTGCAAGGCGGACTTCATTCGGATAATATGTCCATGATGGTCTGGGCCCCAAATATCCACCAGTTTAGTGAATCCCCTTTTAAACTTTTGAAGGTGATAAGCGATATCTGCGGCGAAATAGGCGGGATAGCCGTCACTTTTAACCAACACCTCATCTTTAGGCGCCCCAAATTCTGAAACCTTAATCCAAACTGCACCGTCTTTTTCGTAGGTCAAACCTTTTTGTTTGAGCATCTCGATGGTTTCTTTGACTAGGCCAGTGTCATGTAAAAGCTTCTTTTCCGAATACCAATTTTCAAAATGAACGTCGTAGCGGAGTAAAGCGTCTCTTTGCCATTTTAAGACTTGTTCCATTCCCCATTCACCAGGATCTGGTGCGGGCGAAACCTTCACATAGTCTTTCGCCAGATCATCCATATAAGCGCCCTGATAACCGCCTTCAGGAGCTTGAACATCTTTTCCATTGAGCCGGTCGCAGGCAGCTATTAAAGATTGACCGAATAAACGGGCTTGAACACCTGCGTCGTTCACATAGTATTCTCTGCTCGTTTCAGTTCCAGAAGCCATAAGTAAATTGGCAATGGATTCACCTAAAGCGGCCGCACGGGCATTCACAATATTTAAAGGCCCGGTCGGATTAGCACTCACAAACTCCAAAATGACTTTTTCACCTTTGCCTTGAGTGCTTTTCCCAAAATCCGCAGATTCTTTCAGCGCTTGTTGCAGGGTTTCATAGAAAACCGGCGGATTCAGCCGCAGGTTAATAAAACCCGGCGGAGCGACCTCTACTTGAGAAATCAAAGATGGATCAAACTTTAAGTTTTTAACAATTTCTTGAGCAATCAGAAGAGGCTGTTTTTTTAATTTTTTGGCCAGTAGCATCGCCACGGGGCAAGAAAAATCGCCGTGTGATTTATCTTTGGGGCGTTCAATATTAACCGCCACATCGGTGACGCCGAAAGGTTCAATAGCGGAAGTGAAATTGGCGATTAAGGTTTTTTGAATCGAAAAAATGTCTAGAGTTTGCATTTACAGCTTCATTTCCAGAAGATTTTTATAAATCAGCGATCTCAGTTTAAGTTCAACCGATTCAAAGTCGCTTTTGCGGGACTCGAACATTTCCTCAACTATTTTTTGAATTTCGGGGGTGGGCGCGGGCAGGAATTCGATTGAGCGGTTTCCTTTATTATCGGTTACCACATGCACTAAACCCATTCCCGCGAGACTTTGTAGTTTAGGTTCCAAAGTGTCCTCTGAAACGGAAATAAGTTCAGCGATGGATTTAACTGAAAAACCAGAACCTTTTACTAAAAGCCAAACCCCTAACAACAGACGAGAGGTCGAGTTGGAAAAGAGGGTTTTAAATCGGTTTCTTTCCGTAACAGGTTCCACTTAGTTTCCTTTTAATTTCCGAAAATCTTTTCCCACTATTAAAACGACATCATAGTCTTTAGGAACATCAACCGACTTTACGCCCTTGATATCAGCCAAACCCAACCGGCTTAAAGCCTTCGTTAAACTGGCCGGAACATCGCCCGTTGCGGATAAGACCTGGGTATGGACATAAGCAAAATTGACCGCATTGCCCCCGTTTTTTACCGTAATCCGGTCACTTGTAATTCTTCCTGCCATCCGATCAGCGGCACCCTTTATACCACAGCCGTTTAGTATTTCTACACGCACAATGGGCTCAATAGTGGGCGTTTTAGTCGAAATCACTGAGGTGGGTTCAACAGTCGCTAACGGTTTAACTGGCTTGATTTGAACCGGTTCATTAGAAGTGCCGTTGCTCAATTTCGGCTTCATCAATAAAGCTAAATACCTTTTGTCCAATCGACTTAAATCACTTACCGCATCGTTATTCGTTGAATTAAAAAATTCATTCCAATCCGAAACAAAATCAATATCGGGGTTCCACAAACCTACAACAAAATCAAATCGGCCAAAGCTTTTGGACCATTGCTTGAGATCGACCAAATTTTTGTCCGTTGCAACTTTTTCACCATCCAACACTTGTCGCGGACTCAGCGAAAGTTCTTCAAAATCAGTTTCTTTGACAGCAAAATAGCCATTCACTTGATAAGCTTTAATTCCGGCCGTTTCATTTTTCAGAACAAAAAAAGTGAGCGGCGTTTGATTTAAAAAATGACTTGATACAGATGCCAAAACAACCGTAAACAATAAAATAAAAACCGTCATCTTTTTAATTTTCATTTCGTTGTTCCAAAAAAGAATTCCAGGTTTCCAATAAACGTCCATGAACCTTCATATTGTTCTCTAACAGATGCGAGATTGTCATTGAACATTTCATCAACACCGCTTGGGTCAGGCTCTTTTTTGCAGCTTTCCGAACCAATTCCACTCCCGCAAACCGACGCCCCGGTTCAATAAAGTCAGCCACAAATACAACTTGAGCAAGAGAAGACATCGCAGGACTACCCAAAGTATGCCGACGAATGGCGTCCAGAAGACGAGCGTCCCTAATGCCCCATTTGTTCAAAGCGATTGAAGCGCCGGCATGAGGGTGCCACAGCGCGGGAATTCGAATTTCATCCATGTCCAATTTAAAGGGACTTTTTTTAATCCAGGCGGCCATCTCAGTTTTGGGCAGCTCTTTAGCGCAGTCATGGAGCCAGGCGGCCAATTCCGCTTTGTCTGGCGACAATCCATATCGGATAGCGAGTTTTCGGGCGGTTAAAACCACTCCCTGAATGTGCAGATACCGCTTAGAGCTAACCTGAGTACTGACCCATTTTTTAATTTCATCATTTTTTTTCGAGGTCATATCCGCCCGTATTTAACCTGATCAGTGAAGCCGATTAGCCAAGTCATAAAGCGTGGCGATAAGAAAGCTGCGAATGAAATACAAAGACAATAGCGCGCAAAGAGGCGAAAGGTCTAATCCGTTCATTTTCCAGGGCGGCAGAAGCTTACGAAAAGGCGAAAGAAAGGGTTCGGAAATGGCCACAATGATCTTCACAAATTGGTTATAGCTATCAGCGTTGGCCCAGGACAAAATCACGCGGATCACGATCACAATTTCCAGCGATTGAAACAAAACATCCAACACACTTGCCAAAGCACTCAATAAGTTTCCCGCGACAAACATGAATCCCCCTTATTTTTTGGGCGTTAACAACACCCACGTATGGTTTGCGGTTGTTAAATACTTCTTGGCCAGCCTTTGAACATCCTCGGCAGTCACAACATTAATCAGCTTTGCGTAACGATCTATAGTAGAAATGCCAAAACCAATCAATTCATGGCGGCCTAAAGCGAATAATTGAGCCCGGTTCGACTGCTGGCCTACTTGAAACAGCCCGATCATGTAGCTCTTGGCTCTTTGTAATTCTTCAGCAGATATCTTACGATTTGCCACCGATTGCAAAACGTCCAACAACCCCTGTTTGGCCTCAGCCACCTTCGAGGGAGCGCAGCCAATATAGATTTGATAGACACCGGCTTTTTCAGCCGAATCATGAGCGCCATAAACGCTGTAAGCCAAACTTCTTTTTTCGCGCAACTGCACAAACAGCTCCCCACCCATCCCGCTCAGAATCGTGTTCAGAACGCGGAAAGCGAAAAACTCATCAGATCTAAAGGTTGGCGCTCGAAAACCCAAAACTAAACTCGCCTGATTATTTTCAGTTTGCATTTGATACTCAACAGGATTCAATTGGCCTACCGAGCTTTTCTTGGCTTTAAAGTTATTGTGAATGGGATAGGCCTTAAGCTTTTCGTCTAAAAGGTCTTTAATTTCTTCTCCGTTTGCGTCACCCACCACAACCCAGGTCATATTTTTGTTAGAAAAGCGTTCCGAATGCCAACGGCGTATGGCTTGAGGCGTAATAGACTTAATGGACTCTTCAGTCCCCATAGGAATGTGAGCGTAAGGAGTGTTTTTAAAAGTGAGCCTATCGGAATGAAGCATGGAATATTCTGAAGGATCATCTTTCAGTCTTTTTAAAGCCGCTATTTGCATTTGCTTTTCTTTTTTAATTTCCACATCCGAAAAAAGCGGCAAGAAAGTGGTTTCGAGCAGCAAGTCTAACGAAGCTTCAAAATTGGCTTTGAGACTTTCCAACGTCAGGCTCCAATAGTCCTTATCCATTTGAGTATCTAAATGCGAAGCGAGACTTTCGGTTTCCCGTGAAAAATCCTCATGGTTTCGTTTTTGAGTTCCCTTAAAGAGGCATTTAGTCATCAGGCTGGTAATTCCCTGATTGGCGGAGGTTTCATTTAAAAAACCGCCCTTTACAAAAAGACCCAGCGATAAAAGAGGAAGACCTTTTCGTTCCTTCACAATCAACTCGGAACCGTTTTGCAGCTTGAATCGTTTGATAGCCTTTTGTTTCGAAGCAGTCGCTTTTTTTGCGGGCACCACGGGTCTAAAACCCTGTTCTAACAAGCTTTGCCAATGAGCCGCTCTGCGGTCAATTTTTTGCGCTTTGGGATGATAAAGAACTAAAGAAGCTCGGCTTGGCTTTAGATACTGAAGTGCCACTCTTTGCAAATCTTCGGATTTGACCGCGTTGAGTTTCTTAATAAATGCGTCTTCTAATTGGTAGTCGCCTTGCAATTCCCAAAAGCCTAAGGATTTCGCCTGACCGTCCACACTTTGCTTTTCATAAACTTTTGAGGCTTTAATTTTAGTTTTAATTTTGAGCAATTCTTTTTCATCCACCCCGTGGGTGATCAAATGACGGACTTCCTTCATCATTTCAACCAAGAGTTTGTCGATTCGTTTAAGATCGGTCAAAGCCTGAAAAAGGAAGGCTCCGCCGAATTTACCAATAAAAAACTCAGTGCCGACTTCATCAGCCAATTGCATTTTTTCTCTGATGGATAAATTGAGGCGACTGGCATGGCCTTCACCCAGGATAGAATCCAAAACTTCTAATGCCGCGGCATCGGGGTGCGTAATCGCCACCGAGGGATAACCTAGCGAGAGATATACCTGTTGCACTTCTCCAGCCTCGGTATAAACCTGCAGCTTTTTGGGTTCGCTATCAAACTTAAAATGACGGTGAGGCGCCTTAACCGAGGACTTCGATTCAAAATTCTTTGAGATCCAGTTAATGATCTTCTTGGAGGAAACATCGCCCACAATGGAAATCACCGTATTCGATGGCACATAATGTTTTTGGTAATAATTTAAAAGCTTTTCGCGCGGCACGCCACGCAAGACGTCCATGTCGCCGATGACCGGCCAGTGGTAGGGATTCTTTTGGTAGAGGATTCGGAATAACAGTTCCCAAGACCAGCTCCAGGGATCGTCCCGACGCATACGCATTTCCTCAAAAACTACTTCTTTTTCCTTTTCCAACTCGCCCGCATCAAAGACCGAATTGAGATAAGCGTCAAATTCCACTTCAAGGGCTTTTTCAATTTGATCACTGGGAAGAACCACATAAAAACAGGTGTGTTCGAAACTGGTAAAGGCGTTCAAGTAGCCGCCCGCGGATTCAACTTCGCGCGAGATGGCTCCCACGCCGCGATTGGTGGTTCCTTTAAAAATCATGTGCTCAATCAAGTGAGCCATTCCCCGCTCGTCAGGCTGTTCGTCGATGGAACCGGCCTCAATCCAGAGGTTCAGGGAAACGACCGGGCTGGAGGAATCCTCTTTAATCAAAAGGGTAGCGCCGTTGTTCAATCGGTATCGAACAACGCCGTTGGCATCAGTCGTCATTTTGCTTTTTTTCATTAAGGACTCAGGTAAAAGAATGGTGCGGAAGGGGGGAGTTGAACCCCCATGAGGTTGCCCCCGCTAGCACCTGAAGCTAGTGCGTCTGCCAGTTTCGCCACTTCCGCGCTGATCAGCGCAATTCCGTGAAAAGCTTGTTTCAAAGAGGGGCGTAGTATAAAGTAGCGTCAAAACAGTGTCAAGCAAGGCCCAAACGGGTCGTTTTAACCCAAACCCATCCCGTTTCATCTTCGTCAGTGACTCCCAAAGGAAAATGAGTGTTTAACCGCAAGAAAAAAGACAGTAAGAGTAAATCAAAAAAAAGTTTCAGCCCTTTCAGCAAGAACAAAAACAAGAAACGCTTCAAACTCGAACCTAAAAAAGACTTTCGCGATAAGAAATCCGGTTCTTCCAGCTCCAGCGGCATGGAAGTGGTCGGTATCGTACAGGCCAACGAGAAGGGTTTTGGATTTCTCATACCCGAAGACGGCTCACCCGATGTGTTCGTCCCCCCCAGGGCCATGCGCGGCGTGCTTAACGGCGACACCGTGAAGGCTACGGTCGTTCCCGACACCCGTAAGGCGGGCGGTTTTGTCGCCGAAACCACCGTGGTTGTCCAAAGAGCCCACACCAACATGGTCGGCACCATTTTGAAGGATTACGACAATTACTATTTAAAGGCCGATGACTTTAGAGTCACCCAACCCATTTTCATACAGCGCGGTTCCCTGAAGCCTGAAGAAGGTAAAAAGGCCGTGGTGAAAATTATTAAATGGCCCGAAAACGACAATCTCATGGAAGGCCAGCTGATTGAAATTTTAGGTCTGGCCGGTGATCCCACCATTGATATCAAAACCATTATCCGGAAATACCAATGGCCCGAATCCTTTCCACCCGAAGTGGAAGCGCAGGTAAAACCTCTGCCCGAAAACCCCACGGAAGCCGATTGGGCTGGCCGCATGGATTTACGTCATGAAATGATCATGACCATCGATGGCGCTGATGCCAAAGACTTTGACGACGCTATTTCTCTCTTTAAATATGACAACGGCAACTATGTGTTAGGCGTTCACATCGCTGATGTGTCTCATTATGTAACTCCAGACACACCTTTGGATAAAGAAGCTCAAGCCCGCTCCACCAGCATGTATCTGGCCGACCGCGTTCTGCCTATGCTTCCCCACACCATCTCGGATGGCCTTTGCTCTTTAAGAGAAGGCGTACCCCGCCTGACCACCAGCGCTTTTATTACCTATGACAAATCGGGCACTCAGCTTCGAACCGAGTTCAAACTCTCGGTTATCCAAAGCTCACGCCGGGGTATATACGAAGAGGTTCAGGCGGTATTGGACGGCACCGCAGACGAGGCCCTTAAGGAAAAGTATTCCAAACAGCTTCCCATGCTTAAGGAAATGGCCAATTTATCCAAACTTATCCGCAAACAGCGCGACACCTCCGGCGCTTTGGATTTTGACTTCCCTGAAATCCGCGCGGTTTTGGACAAAAATGGTTTGGTCGTTGACGTGCGTAAAAAAGAGCGCCAGAACAGCAACAAACTCATTGAGGATTTCATGATTGCCGCCAACGAAGCGGTCGCCACCTATTTGCAGCAACAGCAAATCCCCACGCTATACCGCATCCACGAGGCTCCCAATCATTCGGATGTGGAAGATTTACTCAATTTCTTGAAGGCTTATCATGTTCCCTTTAAGAACTTCGATCTCACCACTCCACTGGGCATGCAGGGTCTTATTAAGTCGGTCAAAGGCACCACGTTGGAGACGGTTATTTCCAGTCTGGCCTTGCGCTCGTTGAAACTGGCGGTTTACGCCACCCGCAACGCTGGTCACTTTGGTCTGGCACTGAAGTCTTACTGCCACTTCACTTCACCCATCCGCCGTTATCCTGATTTGATCGTGCACCGCTCGCTCAAACAGCTCATCCAGAAGAACCGCGATACCAAGATGGTGAAGTATGAAAAGCTGGCCCTCCACTGCAGCCAGCAGGAACGGACGGCTGAAAAGGCTGAACGTGAAAGCCAAAAGGTCATGCAATTGCGCTTCATGGAAAACAAGGTTTATCAGGTATTCGATGGCATCGTGAAGCATTTAACCGCTTATGGCGCCTATGTGGAACTGACGCCCTACGGCATTGAGGGCTTTCTGCCTTTGGAAAACATGCGCGATGACGATTACCGCTTTGACGCCAACACCATGATCATGCAGGGTCAAAGAGGCTCGGTTATCCGAATCATGGATAAGATGAGCGTTAAAGTTCTGGCGGTCGACATGATCTTCCAGAGACTGTTGTTGGCTAAAAACTATGGCTGAGCGCGCGCCCACCCTTCAAAACCGAAAAGCCGGCCACGATTACCACATCTATGAAACTTATGAGGCGGGTATCGCGCTGGAAGGCTGTGAAGTCAAATCTATCCGCAACGGCAAAGCCAATCTGCAGGATAGTTTTGCTCGGATTGAAGGTACTGGGGTCAAACTGTACGGTATGCACATTTCACCTTACGAGCAAGGCAACCGCTACAATCCCGATCCTACCCGCGAACGCAAGCTTCTTTTAAACCGAAGCGAGATCAATAAGCTCACTTCTCGGGTCCAAGAAAAAGGCCTCACCATGGTGCCTGTGAAACTTTATTTCAAACATGGCCGGGTTAAAATTTTGCTGGCGGTCGCCAAGGGTAAAACCACGGTAGATAAGCGGAATAAGCTGAAGGAAAAAGAAGCCAGCCGGGATATCGACAGGGCTTTAAGAAACAGACAGAAGAACTAAATCATTTGTGTTGGTAGTCTTTCACAAACTTCAAAAAGTTTACCTCTGACAACGGATGGCTAAAGATATAGCCCTGCACATTGTCGCACTGATGGCTCTTCAAGAAGGTCAACTGCCCTTCCGTTTCCACACCTTCGGCAACCACGTTTAACTTCAAGCTGTGCGCAAGGGCCACCACGGCGTTAACAATGGCAGCATCGTTCGGATCAGTCGTAATATCCCGCACAAAAGAACGGTCAATCTTGAGGGTTTCCAACGGGAATCGTTTCAGATAGCTCAAAGACGAGTAACCTGTTCCAAAGTCATCCAAGGACAAGTGAATCTTCATTTTTTTCAGTTCATTTAACGCCGCAATTGTGAAATCGGCGTTCTTCATGGCGATACTTTCGGTGACTTCTAAACCCAAACAAGCCGGATCTAAACCCGTATCCGAAATAATCTTGGCGATGGTTGGTACTAAGTTGAGCTGTTGAAATTGACGCGCTGAAAGGTTTACGCCGATACACATCTTGGGATAACCAGCCGCCTGCCATTTCATGCTTTGTTCACAAACTTTTTTAATGATCCATTCCCCTATCGGCACAATCAAACCAGTCTCTTCCGCCAGACCGATAAACTCATTGGGGAAAACCAAACCTAAATCGGGATGCTGCCAGCGCACTAAAGCTTCCGCGCCGATAATTTTTTGAGTTACCAGGCTAATTTGCGGCTGGTAATAAACCACGAACTCTTCTTTTTCCAGGGCACGGCGCAGACTGTTTTCCATCAATAGCTGCTTAAAGGCGCTGACGTTCATTCCAGAGGCATAAAGCTGGTAGTTATTGCGTCCTTGGTCCTTTGCCCGGTACATGGCGGTTTCCGCGTTTTTCATCAACAATTCAGAACTTTCACCGTCATCCGGGTAGAAAGCAATCCCAATGGAGGTAGTTACATGCAATTCATGTTCATTGAGTTTGAAGGGCGTCATCAACAGTTCGATAATTTTTTGAGCGTGATCAGTCGCTTCTTCCACCTTATTGACCTGCGGCATCAACAACGTAAACTCATCGCCGCCGAAACGGGCAATGGTCTCGTTTTCACCCAAGACACCTAAAAGTCTTTCGGAAACCGCCACCAAAAGTTTGTCCCCCAAAAGATGGCCCAGGGTTTCGTTAATGTTCTTAAAACGGTCCAAGTCCAACACGATCACAGCCAGCATTTGCTTGTTGCGATGCGAGTTCTTCATCGCCTGTTCTAACCGATCTTTGAACAGAGTGCGGTTGGGCAAATTGGTTAAAACATCATAGTAAGCTTGGCGGCGAATAGTTTCTTCCGCGCGTTTTCTATCTGTGATGTCGCGGGCAATGGCTTGGACTACTTTGTTGTCATCCCATTGGAATATATGCGCGTTTATTTCCATGGGAATCTTCATCCCATTTTTGGAAACGTGGCTCTTTTCGTAGGTCAGATTCGGCTGCAGAAGAAGCTTTTTAATGTTTTTAGAAACTTCTCCCACCGCTTCCGGAACCGCCAGATCCAGCGGCGTCATATCGAGTAATTCACTTCGGCTATATCCCAACTTGGAACAAGCCACATCATTGACTTCAACAAACTTCCCGGGGACCCCGTCGTTTGTTAGTTTATAAATAAAAATGGCGTCAATCGCGTTATTAAAAAGTTCTTTAAACTTATCTTCGTTTTCTTTCAGCGCCCGATGGTTGCTCTTGCGCTCCAACACACTGGCGAACATTTCGGCTGTAATTTTAAAGAGAAGCAAGTCTTCATCAGTCCATTTTTTGGGCGCGCGCAGAGTGCTAAAGGTAAGCCATCCCTTGAGTGCTCCGTCCGTAATCATGGGCACCACCACAATGGATTGAACCCCCCGGGCTTTTAGCAGCGCCTTTTCGGCACCTGCTTCGGGCGGCAATTCATCCGGCGATGAAACGTGGAGAACATTTAACTCTTTGATTTTTTTAGGGAACCAGTTGTACTTTGACAAATCAAAGTCACTGCTGGTAAAGGGCGTTTCTTTTACATCGGGGGCACTCCAAGAGTAAGACGGCGCCATGCTGTTAGTGTTTGAAAACATAAAAATTCTATCGATGCCAATAAACTCACCAATGGCTTTAATCGCGTTGTTAACTCCAGCTTCAATTAAGTTAGGGGCCAAATTAATGAAGTGGGACGACAAGGTCGTGATTAATTTTTCAAATTCGGCGCTCTGTTTTAACGCGTTCGCCATGCGTTTCTGTTCCGTGATGTTACGCACCACCAAAACCACATTGGCCTTTTCCCCCTCAGTGACCGTGTTGGTGGTGATTTCAACGTGGGCCAATTGACCGCTTTTTTGAAGCAGTATAGTTTCCAAGCGAGGGGAATTTTGACGGTGGCTGACCGAAGCCGTCAAATAATCTTGAATGATTTTCTTCTTATCTTCAGGGATAAAATCAAAAAAGGAATTTAACTCAATCAGTTCTTTTTCTGAGTAGCCTGTTATTTTGGAGAATGCTTCGTTGGTGTAAATAATTTTTGGCAGGCTTAAAACCAACACGCCTTCGCCGAAATCGCTGATCGCTTTGAGCAAAACATGATCAAGGGACGTATGTATAAGGTTAGGAACGTTCAATTTCTTACCTTTGTTTGGCTGACTACCCTTTGGGCCTATTTATAATACTCCCAAAATGTCACAAATTCGACAAACTTAGGTAACCGTTTAGGGTACAGAAATCAAAGGTTAAAGTAGTCTGGCGCTTGGCCTGTTTTCCATTTAATGTTGCATCCCACACCGGGCTTTTGAACCCCTGTTATGGGTTGGTGGGTCAGAGCCAAATCCAAAGCGTTTCTCAAATCTTTACCAGTCACAGGCAGTGCATTTTTAGGCCGGCTGTCATCCAGTTGGCCTCGATATACCAAAGACCGTTTTTGATCGAAAAGATAGAACTCTGGCGTACAGGCTGCCCGGTAGGCCTTGGCCACCGTCTGGCTTTCGTCGTACAAAATGGAAAAATTAAAACCAGCTTCTTCAATCATTTGTTTCAGATGTTCGGGCGAGTCTTGCGGGTAGTTAGCCACGTCATTGGAACTGATACCAACGACACCCACGTTCTTCGGACCGTAATGGTGCCCTATTTTGGCCAGCTCCGCCTGGACATGCTTCACATAGGGGCAATGTTGGCATAAAAAAATGACTAACAGGAGCTCGTTTTCTTTAAACGTTTCTAGCGAAACCTGATTCCCCGTAGTGACATCCGGCAAGCTAAACGCTGGAGCGGAAGTGCCCAAAGGAAGCATCGTTGATTCAACTGACATAGCGCGACCTACCTTTTCTTTTTAGTCCCTGCTTTATCGGCCTGTTGAGACACATCACTTTGGTCCGACACTTCGTCCTGCGATCCCGCGGAAGCTTTTGAAACTTTTGTCTTACCGGCTTTCGCTTTCTTGTGCAGTTTCTTGGCTTTCTTCGGGGCTTTGTCTGGCGCGGTCATGGTATCCACGGGGCCATTGCTTAACGCGACTTGAGGGTTCAATAAACCAGAAATAAGAATAGTGGTCAGAAGAAAGCCGGCGATAATTGTTGTTTTCAAAACATCCTCCTAGTTCAATGAGATAAACCGCTGGTTATTTTAGCTAAGTTTTACCCTTTTCGGGTCTTGTTTCCAAACCAAACCACTGCTGCCACGCCGATCAAAACAAAGATTATCCATATCAAAGCGCGGATATCGTCATCCCCAAAAAACATGCCCCATTTTTCGTTAAGAATTCGGCCCAGGTAAAATCCGCCCACAATTCCGCTAACCGAATCCGAGAGGGTTCCCACCGAGGCCCAAAAAGTAAAGTCATGTTTACTGACGCCCCAAAGATGCTCTACCAGGACAAAATAATCAAAAACAAAGAACGGTGCCAGATAGATGTAATAGTTTTTAAAAACCGAGTAACAAGGAATATTACCTAGTAAAAACCCGCTGGCATAAAAAATATAAGTTACCCAAATAAAGCAAGAAATCAGTAAAACGATCCGAAGAGCAAAACTTAAAGGCGTGATTAAAACTTTGAGCGCCGCCGGAATTTTCAGCTGATTGTAAAAATAAAGCGTCGGGTAAACCGCGATAAAAACTACCGCATTCGCCAGAAAAAAGAGAGGAGTACTGTCATTTGCGGGCGCGAATTGAAGAATATGGAGAAACCCCGCTATCCCAATTATTTCCCAGAGGATAAACCGTGGAAACGATGGCGAACTTACAACCGCCGGATCTTTGCTCATTTCAGGTCCTTTTCCATATTGATTTCAAAAGAAGACTGCTTTAAGAGTCTCCATTTTAAAGGCCAACCCGTTATGAGGCATTAAGTAAAATTGCGTCCCTCACGGTCCGGCCCGGTAACTTCCTTGATACCACTTTCTTGATAAACCCCCTTTTGTGCCTAGTAATCCCTAGTAAAGGTTCATATAAGTATTTCTCAACCAAACTAAGGAGCCGTTATGAAATTGTTGTCACCCGTTAAACTAGGACCTTTGGAACTAAAAAATCGCATGGCCATGTCAGCCTTGACCCGCTGTAGGGCCATTGCCGGTAACGTACCTAACCCCTTGGCGATTACCTACTACTCTCAAAGAGCCACTGCCGGACTCATCATTACCGAAGCCACTCAAGTAACTCCCATGGGCCAAGGCTATCCCAATACCCCCGGGATCTACTCCGACGAGCAGGTGCAGGGCTGGCGGAAAGTGACCGATGCCGTTCATCAAGCGGGCGGCAAAATCGTTTTGCAACTTTGGCATGTAGGCCGGGTTTCTCTTCCTGAGTATCACAACGGCCAACTGCCAGTCGCACCATCGGCGCTTCCTATGCAAGGTCAATTACACACACCACAATTTGTAAAAAAAGACATCCCCACCCCTCGCGCCTTAGAAACAGCCGAAATTGCCGAAGTAGTATCTCAGTTTAAAAAGGGTGCAGAAAACGCTAAAGCGGCCGGTTTTGACGGAGTAGAAATTCACGGAGCCAACGGTTACTTGTTGGAGCAATTTACTAAGAGTGGTGATAATCACCGCGCAGATACTTACGGTGGCACCCTAGAAAATCGCCTGCGCTTTCCATTAGAAGTGGTAGATGCCGTGATTAGCGTTTGGGGCGCGGATCGAGTGGGCTACCGTATCTCCCCGCATTTTGAGGGTTATGCCAGTTCAGATGCCAATCCAGTAGAAACTTACACCCGTCTCGTGGAAGAGCTCGACAAACGTAAAATTGGTTATTTGTGTGTCAAAGAAGGCGCTAACGAACCGAAAACTCCCGACCAGGCCTTAACCTCTCGTTTGCGAAAAGTATTTCATCAGACCTACATGGTTAACCAGGGCTACAACGCCCAAACCGGTGAAGCGATTTTAGAAAACGGCGGAGCCGACATAGTTTGTTACGGAACTCTGTTTCTAGCTAATCCGGATCTTCCCCAGCGATTTGAGAAAAATGCCCCGCTCAATGCACCTGACCCATCAACATTTTATGGCGGCAACGAAAAGGGTTATACGGATTATCCAACCCTGAGCTAACTAAAACACTTAAAAGAAACCCGTAGTTCCTCACTGCGGGTTTTATTAGTCTTTTTGTAAGCGACGCCGATCACTGGCCTTTTCTTTTCCGCCCATCATGCGGGCTCCTCCACACTTAGGGCAGACAAACTTACGCTTTTTATGGGCGATGTGGGCCTTTTCTCGCATTTTGATTTTACATTTCCGGCAGAACATTGAGGCTCCAAAATGAGTGAATCCATAGGCTCGCTGGACACGAAAAAGCCTTTGGTGAGTCGTCCGGGATTCGAACCCGGGACACCCGCATTAAAAGTGCGGTGCTCTACCAACTGAGCTAACGACTCACCAAAGGCTTTAAAGGGACACAAAAAATATACTTTTTAGCTCAAAAAATCAAAACAAATGAGCACTATTTTTGAAATATTTGAGAGCGATCCTGGCCCACTGACACCCATTTGACCGGCACTTGGATGTATTTTTCAACTTCATCAATGTAGCGTCTGGCCTCCAAAGGCAAATCTTTAATCGATTTGGTCTTAGTTAAGTCGCCATTCCAGCCTTTCATCTCACGATAGATAGGCTTGGCCTGCTCCAGAGTGCTCAGCCCCGCTGGAAACTCGCTGACTTTCTTCCCGTTAATTTCATAATCAGTGCAAAGTTTAATCGAAGGCAAGTTACTCAACACATCGATCTTAGTCAGCAAAATGCCGGTAAAGCCATTCACGCGACAAGCGTATTTGAGGGCCACTAAATCCAACCAACCGCAACGGCGAGGACGTCCTGTGGTCGCTCCGAATTCTCCACCCCGCTGGCGGATTTTTTCACCGAACGCTTCATCCATTTCAGATGTAAAGGGACCTTCTCCCACACGGGTAGCGTATGCTTTAGCCACGCCATAAATCTCGTCCCACCAACGGGGACCCACGCCTAAGCCGGTACAAACACCCCCGACGCTGGCGCTAGAAGAAGTGACATAAGGATAAGTGCCAAAGTCCACGTCCAGCAAAGTACCCTGGGCGCCTTCGGCTAAAACGGTCTTCCCTTTTTTCAAAGCAGCTTCCAGATACACCGTGGTGTCCTGGATAAGCGGTTTTAAAAATATAGCAAGCTTCAAATAATCTCTGGCAATCTTATCGGCGTTCACTGTCGGAAGGCCGTAATAGTTTTTCAAAAGAAAATTCTTCTCTTTGACGATCTCCCGAACCTTTTCACGAAACGAAGCCGGATCAAAAAGATCGATGGCTTTCATACCCACGCGGGCCATTTTGTCCATGTAAGCGGGACCGATACCCCGGTTGGTGGTACCGATTTTACCGCGGCCTTTGAGGGCTTCGGAGGCTCCGTCCAATAGACGGTGGTAAGGCATGAGCAAATGAGCACGGTCGCTGATAATGAGGCGGTCGTTAATCTTGACGCCTTCGGAAGCTAAAGACTTTATTTCGCCAATGAGGGAAACCGGATCAAGCACAACACCGTTGCCGATGACGCATTTTTTATTAGTATGCAAAATGCCCGAGGGAATTTGGTGAAAAACAAACTTTTTGCCGCCCGTCACCACTGTATGGCCTGCATTGCTGCCGCCCTGGTAGCGGGCCACGATATCAACTTGTTCGGTCAAGACATCGACCATCTTGGCTTTACCTTCATCACCCCACTGGGCGCCAATGATGACAATGTTTTTGTTCTGTTTTTTGTTTTTAGTCGTCGTTTTTTTCATTTCAATTCCCAATATCGTTAGCGGACAAAAAAAAACCCCGCCATATGGCAGAGTCCTTAATCACAGCGACCAGGCATTTTAGGGTAACTGACAGACCAAAACAAGTTAAGTTTTAGAGGTTTTTCCCATTTTTGCCCAATCAATCCTTTTCGCGTCGCCCCAAAGCCGTTCCAGATCATAGTACATGCGGGATGTCTCGTTGAAAACGTGAACAACCACCTCACCATAATCCAAGATAAGCCAATTTTTGTCTTTCGAGGAGTTTCGATAAATAGGCTTAATATCATGCCGAACCTTCTCTTCCACATTATCAATCAAAGCATTGCTGTGAGTGGAAGAAGTCGCGGTGCAAATCAAAATATAGTCAGTGTAAGAAGCAATATCCCGCATGTCTAACAAGAGAATATCGGCAGCTTTTTTCTCGTCTAAGGCCTCAATCATTTGAGCTACGGTATGGGGAATCAAATCTTTTCCTTTGGTGGTCATAAATAAAGCTGCTGATTGTGTATGAACTGTTCGACGGTTTCCGGAACTAAATACTTAATACTTTTCCATTCTTTGACCCGCTGGCGGATAGAGGTGGAACTGATATCCAGCGTGGCCACATCCTCCACCAGTACATTTTCCATTAACTCCGAAGCGATCGAAGTGTTCTTGGAGCTTAAATAATATTGATTAAAAATCTTTTGAACATCATAGCCTGGTCTCGATACTGCGATAAAACGGCATAATTTTAAAATCTCTCCAATGTTCTTCCAAGCGGCAATACCGACCAGCATGTCGGCCCCAATAATAAAATAGATTTTCACCTTATCGCCAAAATGCTTCCGAAAATGCTTTATCGTATCCACCGCGTAAGACTTGCCGCCGCTATCAATCTCAAAAGTAGACACCTCAAAACAAGGGTTACTCACGGTTGCTAAATGGGTCATAAGCCACCTTTGTCGGGCGCTCACTAAGTCTGAGGGATTTTTATGGGGAGGCAGATTGGTTGGAACAAATATCACTTTATCCAAATTAAATTTGGTTCGAATTTCTTCCGCGATACAGAGATGGCCAAAATGAATCGGATTAAAGGTGCCTCCGAAAATGGCGACGGCTTTCATAGCTTTGCTCCAGTGAGCTTTAAGGTGACGTTACTGTAATTTAAGTTAAAGAAACATGACATCAAAAAGATTCCGTTTTAACCAGGTTGTCGCGATGAATGACTTCATCAGCCGATTTACGGCCCAATTTTTCAGCGATTTGCTCGGTTTTCAATCCTTTGATGAGCTTCAAATCCTCAGAAGAATAATTCACGATGCCTTTGGCGATCTCTTGATTGTCCATTCCGACAACCTTAACCACTTCGCCCACAGACCAGTTTCCCACCACAGCCTGAATACCACCCGGCAGCAAACTTTTGTCTTTCTCGCAAATAGCCTTTTGAGCGCCCTCATCCACACGAATCTCGCCGCGGGGCTTTACACCCCAGGCAAGCCAGCGTTTGCGGCTGTTCATTTTCGAGCTCGAGGGATAAAAAAAAGTTCCCACTTTTTCAGAACCCAAAATTTTGGTTAAAACGTTTTTGGTTTTGCCATTCGCGATCACCATAGGAATGCCGGATTGCATCATGCTTTTGGCGGCCTGCACCTTGGTTTTCATTCCGCCCGTCCCCACTGCCGACCTTGTACTTGTGGCATTTTTTTCAATATTTGGGTTTAAGCTATCCACATCGCTGATCAGTTTAGCTTTGGGGTTTAAGCGGGGGTCCTCATCGTAAAGACCGTTCGTATCGGTTAAGACAACCAGCAGATCCGCTGCGCATAAATGAGTCACCAAAACACCTAATGTGTCGTTGTTGCCAAACTTGATTTCTTCCACGGCTACAGTGTCGTTTTCATTGACCACAGGAATCACTTTATTTTTGAAGAGCTCAATAAGTGTGTTATGCGCGTTGGAGTAACGGTTGCGGTGTGAAAGATCTTCCCAGGTCAAAAGCAGCTGAGCCACATTCAATCCGCTGCGTTTGAATGTTTTTTCGTAGGAATGCATCAACTGGCTTTGCCCTATGGCGGCCAAGGCCTGAAGTTGAGCGATTTCTTTGGGTCTTTCTTTGAGACCCAGCTTATAAAAGCCCGCCGCGATAGCTCCCGACGTAACAATGACACATTGAATATTTTTTTGCTGAAGCGTCTTTATTTGAGCCGCAAGGTGAGTCAGAAAAGTCGCCTGAATGGCTTTTTTCTTGGGGTTGGTGAGCAAGCTACTGCCAATCTTGATAACTACCCGTTTTACTTTTGAAAGATGTGTTTTTCTTTCTAAAGCCATAACTAGGACCCTAAACTTTCTTCTTCATAAGTTAATTCCAAATCCTCGCAGATGACCTTGTCGCCTTCCGCGGCACCTAACTTTTTGAGCTCTTTAATGACGCCCATGCGCTTGAGAATTCTGTAAAACCGCTCAGTGGCATCATGATTGTCAAAATTGGTCATGGCAACCCATTTTTTAATTTCCGGGCCCGAAACCATGTAAAAGCCCTCGTGCTTATCCACCTTAAACCGTACTTTGGCCTGATAAATTTTCTCTTCGATGATCACGGGCTGGCTGAGTTCTTTTTCACGGATTTCAGCGATGGTTTTCCATATTTCTTCCAACAGGGGTTTCAAACCGAAACCTGTAACAGCCGAAATAACCAGAACCTTGGTTCCCTTTTTCTCCAGTTTCTTAATCCAAGGTTGATAGGTGTCGGTGTTGGCGGAATCCGCCTTGGTAAAAACCAGGAGTTCGGGTTTTTCCAAAAATTTAGTGCTGTGCTGCTTAAGCTCGTTGCGGATAATTTTGATTCTTTTTTCCAGCTCAGCGTAAGTCGTCAGGGTGGCTAGCTCCACCAGATGAAGCATCAGTTTGGTTCTTTCCAGATGTTTCAAAAATTTAATGCCCAAACCCTTGCCCTGGCTGGCGCCTTCAATCAAACCAGGAATGTCCGCCAGAACTAGGCTTCGGCCTTCGGAAAGACGCACCACGCCCAACTGGGGTTCTAAAGTGGTAAAGGGATAGTCAGCGATTTTAGGCGTGGCATGGGTGACGCGCGAAAGTAGGGTGGATTTGCCCGCGTTGGGAAAACCCACAATGCCCACATCGGCCAGCAGTTTGAGTTCTAAACGTAAAACTCTCGTCTCACCCGGCTCACCTCGCTCAGCCAGCTTGGGCGCCTGCTGAGTGGCGGTGGTAAAAGTAGTGTTTCCCCTGCCTCCGCGACCGCCTTTAGCGACAAGAAACTTCATCCCTGGCTGATTCATATCCACAATCAACTCATGATTTTCATCGTAAACCATTGTGCCAACCGGAACCCGGATAATGACATCCTCGGTGGCCTTGCCGTGCATGTTCTTGCCCTTGCCATGCACACCATGCTTGGCCGCGTAAATGGGCTGATAGATAAAATCTACCAGAGTCGCCACGTCCGTGCGGGCTTCCATGAACACATTACCGCCGCGACCGCCGTTGCCGCCGTCCGGACCGCCATAGGGAATAAATTTTTCACGGCGAAAACTAAGACAGCCATTGCCGCCGCTGCCTGCTTCAACCGTGATCGTTACTTCATCAACAATCATGAAACCCTCTTTGACGATATTGAATAGTGTAGAAAATCAGTATAAACAAAAAAACCCCGCCTTAGGAGGCGAGGTTTCTTTTTACTGAGTTGAGGTTGTTTTACGCTTCTTTGGAAGCAGTTTCCTTAGGAACAACGCTGATAGTTTTGAGGCCGTTTCTGAACGCTCTGAAAGCCACCAGACCAGCGACCTTGGCGAACAAAGTATCATCTTTGCCTACGCCAACGTTGGTTCCCGGCTTGTAGCGGCGGCCGCGTTGACGAATCAAGATGCTGCCCGCTTTCACAAAATTTCCGCCGTAGGCTTTAATTCCCAGTCTCTGACTGTGACTATCCCGGCCGTTTTGGGTTGACCCACCCGCTTTATGCTGACCCATGACTTACTGCCTCCTAAAAAATTAAGCCGAAATGATCTTTTCGATCGAAACGGTCGTGTACTTGGCTCTAGAGCCTTTTGTTTTCATCGTGTTTTTGCGGCGCGTATAACGGAAAACGCGGATCTTCTTGCCTTGGGTTTGGCCAACGATTTTACCCGTGACCTTGATACCCTTGACTTCGCTTTGCTTGATGCGAAGTTGACCATTGTTTTCTAACATTACCACTTGGGCAAATTCAATCGAATCACCGGGATTTCCCTTGAGACGGTTAACTGTAATCACGTCCCCTTCGGATACCTTGTATTGAGTGCCGCCGGCTTGAATCACTGCGTACATAAAAATCCTCCCTAAAATGCGCGCCTTTTTAAGAAAAGGCCCGAAGAGCATTAGAGTTTATTCATGAGGTTGGGTGTTGTCAAGCATTTGTCAACAAAGTGGCAGGGGGTTAAAACCAGAAAAGAAGGCCAAAAGTATAGGTGTTTGTCACAAAGGTAGAGCTAATGGAGTTGGGCTGCCAGGCAAAACCCAGTTCATATTCCAATTTACCCAGATTATAACGAAGGGCCGCTCCCGCGGTTAAACCACCCTGCAGGTTCTGGGCGTCTGTAAAGCGATACCCCACGCGAACCGCGATAATACTGCGGTGCCAATATTCCAATCCAAAAGCTTCCTGAAAACCTGTGTCGCTGACGTTGAATACTTCCCCGCTTGCCAACAATGTAGAAGACGGAGAGACAATTAGGGGCCGGGCCGCGCCAAAACGAAAAGTTAAAGGAAGCGGATCAGAACCTTGGGGATTGGGTTGGTATTGAACCGCCGGTCCGATGTTTTGGGCTGCCAAAGCAAAATCCGTATCTAACAGCTCAACTTTGAATCCCAAATCAATCGCTTCGGTGAAAGCTTGTTTATCACCCAAGTTGGAATAAATAGCTTTGAGCGAACCTCCAATAGAAACTTTTCCAAATTGTTGGGCGTCGCCAATCACAAAAAGCACATCACTGGCTGAAACGGTAGGATCGGTTGCCAACGTGTTGGCGATCGGCGGCATATGTCGATAAACCAATTGGCCGCCAAAAATACCGTAGTCCTTGGTGGGGACCGCTACGCTGAGGGACTCTACTTCTACACCGGCATAACCTTCCACGTGATCAAGACCAAAACTATATTGAGAGATTCGGGCAAGACCCGCCGGATTGTAGCCAATCACGTAAACGTCATCCCCCAACGCGGAATAGGCGCCGCCTAACGCGGTAGGACGAACACCGATCGGTATTTTTAAAATATCCGCGCCTGTGGTTCCCGCGGATTGGGCCCCGGCCTGGTGGGTTAGAAGTAGAAGTGTGATCAAATAAAAGAGTTTGCGCACCAATCAAAGCTACACGATGGTACGGGACCCGGTCAAGAAACAGTTCTTAGTAAAAGGTGCCTTGAAAGCCCGCGGAAAGCACTGTTCCCGCCGGTTGGTCGAAATCGGGCACCGAACCGGCAATTCCCGCGATGTTTTCAACAGAACCATAAACCTTGAGTTCTTTGCTGATAGCACATGCCAATCCTGATTCCAAAAAGACAGCCTCGCCCGAAAGACAGCGGCCAGTCAGCCACCATTCATCAAAACGGGCGAAACTAATTTTAAGCGTGCCGCCCGAATCATAAAAAGTCGTCGAGTTTTGATCCACCAAGACTTGTTCCTCAAGGTTGATTTGTAAATGGTTAACAAAGGGCAAAGGCGAATAGGTGTTCATCTGCAACTGCCCTTGCGCGCCGTTATAGGCGCTAGTCCCCACTTGTTCCAAAACATATTTCAGCGTTCCGTTCCAACTATCGTTCGGTTGAAAACGAAAACCCAAATCCGCCCTTTGAACATCCTGAAAGGTTATGGGGGAAACCGCCTTATCGTAATCCCCCATGAAAACAAATGAATCTACCGTTCCTTGAATCCCCAAAATGGTGCTAAAAGCCGTGTTAGCGCTGCTGGAAAAGTCCCATCTAAAAGCCGCGTCCATAGTGACATCCCCCAACACATCCACCAGGTTCGTTGATTGTAAAAAGCTGTGGGTGCCTGCGAGACCGGCACTCGAACTTCCGTCAGAATTAAAACCCAGTCCCAGATGACTCTCTGCCAGGCCGGCCAAATTAAATAAGTAATTGAGAAAGCCGCCTACTTCTTGAACTGATTGGGAGCCTGCTTGAACTGTTTGGAAATAGGGTTTGAATTGAAGTGTTTGAAAGTTGGGGCTTTTTATATCCACATTTAAATAAGTGGAATACCAATAATCACCCGCATAGCCTTGAGTCCCTAAAAATCCAGAGCCGAAATTAACATCATCGTTTTTTATCCAGCTTTCTTTCGAAATAAAGTTGAATTGATCGGTTTGTCCCAAAACTGGCGAGTTACCATGGCGATAATTAGCGTCCAAACCCACAAAGCTATTTTTAAACTGATCCTCCATACTAAAAATCGCCTGGCTCCCCCCCGACACCGAAAACGAGTCGAAAGTCTTTGACTGTTCTTCTGGCGCCGTGAACTGAATAGAACCATTTGAGGCTTTGCTTCCCCACCAAGCCGACGTTGGGAAATTAAAAACCTCGGCATCTCCGCTAAAAGGCAGAAGATTTAATGAAGCCGTCGTGTTTAAAGGATAAGGAATACCTTCAAAGACTACTCCAGGCGAACTGGCATGAATGCCTAACGCGGATTGCCCCAAAGGGTCTGTCCACCCTACCAGCGGAACCTGAATGCCGCCAATTGTGTGGGATTGAAAATCACTGGCGACATAGTCGATCGCGTGCGGCAGATCATCCAAATAGGTTAAAGAGCCGGGCAGTTCGATCACATTGCCCCTGCCAAAGGGGATCGTTTCGTCCGCAGTAAGCTGGGCCAATAAAACAGCCGGCATTAAAGAAATCAAAGTGGAGATTAAAGCGACTGAGGAAAATAATGAAAAATTGGAGCGGGCGATGGGATTCGAACCCACGGCGTCCACCTTGGGAAGGTGGCATTCTACCACTGAATTACGCCCGCGTTGATTGGACAACAGGCGGAGTAGCCAAACTAAGCTTGGCATAAACCCACCTAAATTTTGATAAAAACCCATTACTAAGGCCTTTTGACCTTCGAATCACTTTGTCAGGCCAATTCAAGGAGGCCGAATTATATCACGCCCTCCGCTTTGACTGTCAACGCCGCCCCGCAAGCCCATATTGTGACGTTGTGATGAAGATATTTGTTGTTATAATGCGCCAGTTTATTGGCAAACCAACAACTGACTTTCCAAAACTTTGGAGGCTTTTTCATGCTGAGTACATTAAGAGACAAGAAAACTATGCAGGTGATTTTATGGGGATTGGTGGTCGCTTTCGTCGCCACGATCTTCATCGCCTGGGGTGCAGGTTCTACCCTGCAAAAGAACAATGCGGATCCCAATGTGATCGCAAAAGTGGGATCGCAAGATATCACCTATGCCGACTTTAACCGTGTTTATCAACCCGAGCTAGACCGCCTTTATAACGTGCAAGGCGAGGCCCCTACCGCTGACCAACTGGCGAATTTGAAAAAACATGTTCTCGACTCTTTAATCGATAACACCATCATGTCCCAAACCGCTCAAAAGCTGGGCATTGTGATTTCAGATGAAGAACTGGCTTCGATCCTCCAAAACGAACCTTACTTTAAAGATCAAAACGGCAAGTTTAGCAAAGAAAAATACACTCAAGTTTTACAAGCCAACCAGATCACCGCCGCTCAATTTGAAGCTTCGGAAAGATCCGAAATGCTTCTTCAAAAAATCCGTTCCACCTTGTCCGATGCGGTGGTTTACACACCGGACGAATTGGCTGATTACAAAAACTTGCTCAATCGTGACATCAAGGTCGACTACATCGCTTTAAACCCGAAAGATTACGAAAAAGCCGTCGTGGTGAAAGAAGATGAGTTGAAAGACTTTTATGAAAACCATAAAGCCCAGTTCGACCGCCCCGAACGCGTCAAAGTTCGCCACATCCTATTGTCCGCGCAGCCTTCAGCCAACCCACTGGAAGGCGACAAGTCCGAAAAAGCCCTCGAAGACTACCGTAATCAGGTTTTAACTGGCAAAGCCACCTTTGCTTCCCTGGCTGAAAAGTATTCCGCAGACCCAGGCTCTAAAAAACAAGGCGGCGACCTTGGCTGGGTTACCCGCGGCGAGATGGTAAAAGAATTTGAAGACGCCGTATTCGCGGCCAAAAAAGGCGAGGTTACCAAACCCTTCAAGACTAAATTCGGTTACCACATCGCTCAAGTAGTCGACATCGAAAAAGAATATAAAAGCACCTTTAGCGGCGTTCGTGCCAAGGTGTTGGAACAATATAAGAAAACCAAGTCAAACCAAGCCACTTTGGCTATCGCGGGCCAGCTAAGCGATAAGGTAAAGAACAAAGAAAAAATTGAAGCTGTCGCTAAGGAACTCAAGTTAAATGAAACTTCGTCCGCTTGGTTCTCTCAAAATCAGGATATTACCGGTTTAAAAGATTCCAAACAGTTCTCACGCGAGCTGGTAAATCTCTACCCTGGTGATTGGGCTGGTCCTTATCCCATTGGCGGCAAAGAATACTTCTTCCAAGTCACAGATGCCCGCCCGGGTAAAGAGTCGGCGAAAGACAGCGAAAGCAGCGATATTGGCCGCCGTTTTATGGCCAGCCGGCAGGACATTTGGTTGAAGGACTTTATTGACCAACAAAAGAAGACCTTACAGATTAAGACTTTCTTAAACAGTTAATCAGTTCCATCTGCTGTACAACCCATTGAATGGGAAGGCCCATGACGTTGAAGTAATCGCCTTCCCATTTTTTTATCCAGCCCGCAGCCGTTCCCTGTATGTCGTATGCTCCGGCCTTGTCGTAAGGTTCTTTCGAGTTTAAATAACCCGCCACTTCGTCTTTTCCAAGCTTCCTAAAAAACACCGCGGTCTTTTCTCGGTGGCTCAGTTGAATCTTGTGTTTTTGCCAAACCAAAGCCGCGCCGGTCCAAACCTCATGCTTTGTTCCCTGCAGAGACATAATGGTTTTAAGCGCTTCAGCTTTATTTCGGGGTTTGCCATAAATGCGATTACCCCGAACAACTACCGTATCAGCAGCCAATACGGGAAATTGAGGATAAAGCTTTGAGACGGCCTGAGCTTTGCTCAAAGCCAGGCGTTCGACCAATTGCTGTGCCTTTTCACGCGGAAATGCCGTTTCGTCCACATTCCGAGGTTTCACCACACGAAAAGACACTGATAAAAATTGGAGTATCTTTTTACGCCGAGGCGATTGGGACGCAAGTATGAGCGTCAAAGGCTTGTAGCTTTTCACAGAATTACTTCGAGTAATAAAGCCCGAGAATCATTCCGATGACGCTAAAGATGTTGAGAAGAATCTTGATACCAAAAGTAAAAATAACAACGCGCAAATCCAAGACAATGGGTGTCTCAAAACCCAAGGGGAATCCTCTAGTAAAGATATCGTGCAGTATCCCAGTGGGTACCAGCATGCCCAGCAGTTCTCCAACATAGCCGCCCAAAATACCGCCCAAAATAATCAGCAAAAATGTGGAACCCGCGGTTCTAGCCATGCCCAACTCCTTAATTAAATTTTATGATCGCTCGGCGTACTTAACGTAATTTGCAGCTTCTTTACCGCTTCTTGCGCGGCAATTTGTTCGGCTTCTTTTTTGTTCTTCCCTACACCAGTCGCCAGTGTTTTGCCGCTCACAATACAGGCCGCCTCAAAATTGCGGTTATGATCAGGACCCCACTCGCGAATAATGTCGTAACGAGGGGCCAGCTTTTGGGTCTTTTGATAATATTCCTGAAGAAGGGTTTTGTAGTCTTTCTCAATACGGCCCGAGAACACGTTATCCACATCTTCCGCCAGCATGGTTAAAACAAATTTTTTAGCCGCTACAAGACCGCCCACCAGATAAACAGCGCCGATAACCGCTTCGATCGCGTCCGCCAGCAAGGCCGGTCTATGCCGCCCGCCGGATTTCTCCTCGCCTTTGCCCAGCAGCATATATTCGCTTAAGTTAATTTTTTTGGCTTTTTCACTTAAAAGATTAGCGCTCACAATGACGCTTTTTACTTTGGACAAGCCGCCTTCAGTCACGTTCGGGTAGGTTTCAAAAACGTGCTCACTGATAACCAAACCCAGCACCGCGTCGCCTAAAAACTCTAGTTTTTCATTGTGGTAGCCTGCGGGCATTTTGCGTTCGTGGGTATAGGACTTGTGGGTCAAAGCCTCGTTTAACACTTGGCCGTCGCCCAAAGGAAGTTTAAGTGATTTAGTAAAGGCTTTAAGCGAGTCGATACGCGCTTTATCTAAAGCGATAACGTCTTTAGGCTCTGTCTTGCTTTTCTTTTTAGGCAGTAAACTTTTTAACAATGAGAGAGACATTGTGGCCGCCGAACCCTAAAGAGTTAGAGAGACACGCCGTAACCGGTTGGACCCGTTTTTGATTGGGAATGTAATCCAAATCGCAATCCGGATCAGCGAATTCTAGGTTAATCGTCGGAGGCAGCACACCTTCTTGAATAGCCATCACGCAAGCCACAAACTCAACCCCGCCGGCCGCGCCTAACAAATGGCCGGTGGTCGATTTAGTGGAGGAGATAGCGACTTTCTTGGCTTGGTCTCCAAAGACCGTCTTAATCGCCATGGTCTCAAACTTGTCGTTATACGGAGTCGAGGTGCCATGAGCATTGATGTAAGTGATATCGGATGGCTTCAACTTAGCGTCATTCAAAGCTAATTGCATCGAACGAGCCGCGCCTTCACCGTTCTCCGCCGGAGTCGTCATGTGGTAGGCGTCAGAGGTTGAGCCATACCCGACTATTTCGGCGTAAATCTTGGCGCCGCGCGCTTGCGCGTGTTCTAAAGTTTCCAAAACCACAATACCCGCGCCTTCACCCATCACGAAACCCGAACGCTTCGCGTCAAAAGGACGGCTGCCCTGCGTCGGATTTTCGTTAAAGTCACGGCAAAGAGCGTGCATGTTGCTAAAGCCAGCGTAGCCTAATTCAGTAATACAGGCTTCCGCGCCGCCGGCGATCACCACATCAGCATCGCCTTTTTGCAGCCAACGGAAAGCTTCACCAATACCGTGAGCGCCCGAAGAACAGGCGGAAACGGTGGCCGTATTAGGACCTTGAGCACCCAGGTAGATGGAGGTCATACCCGAAGCCATATTGATGATCATCATAGGGATGAGGAATGGAGAGACCCGGTCCGGTCCCTTTTCAAGCAAACGAGCGTGTTGTTCAACCAACACAGGCAAACCACCAATACCAGAGCCAATTAACACGCCTACTCTGGTCTTGTCTTCCTTGGTCATATCCAACTTAGCATCGGCCACAGCTTGAAGGCTGGCGGCGACACCGTATTGAACAAAATAATCCATTTTCTTCAGGTCTTTTTTCTGAATTCCAAACGCCACTGGGTCGAAATCTTTGACTTCGCCGCCAATTTTGCTTGGCACCCGCGACGTGTCAAAGCGGGTTAATAAAGCAATACCGCTTTTACCGTCACAGATGTTTTTGAAAAAATCGACCGGATTATTTCCGTTAGGAGTTATGGCTCCCAATCCAGTTATGACCACTCGTTTCAATGGTTCCTCCCGGAACAAACTTCAGTATTACTCAGTAGCTTTCGACTTGATGTAATCAATCGCGTTTCCGACCGACTTAATCTTTTCAGCGTCTTCATCAGGAATTTCGATGTCGAATTCTTCTTCAAAGGCCATGACCAATTCGACTGTGTCGAGAGAGTCAGCGCCCAAATCGTCGATGAAAGCGGCTTCCGGCTTCACTTGCTCGGGTTCCACTCCCAATTGATCCACAATAATTTCTTTCACCTTATCTTCAATTGCCATTTTCGCTACCTCCGTAAAATTTAGGCATCATCATAGGCAAAAACCAGCCCTTTGCAACCCTACCAACGGCACTTCTTATATCACCATTCCACCATCAACGCAAATAACTTGTCCCGTAATGTACCGGGAGTCGTCGGAAGCGAAAAAGGCGACCGTATTAGCAATATCAGCGGTTTCGCCTAAATAACCCAGCGGAATTTCTTTCAAGAGAGCTTCTTTAGCTTGATCATTCAAGGCATGCGTCATGTCGGTTTGAATAAACCCCGGCGCGATCGCGTTGCAAGTAATATTGCGGCTAGAAAATTCACGAGCAGTCGTTTTGGTTAAACCGATCATTCCCGCTTTGCTGGCGGCATAATTGGCCTGACCCGCATTACCGCGCACACCGACCACCGAAGTGATGTTGATGATTTTTCCCACGCGGGCTTTCATCATCGACTTCACAAAATATTTGATCATGAAAAAAGCACTCTTGAGATTAATGTTTAACACATCGTCCCATTCTTGCTCACTCATGCGGAGTAAAAGATTGTCTTTCGTAATACCAGCGTTGTTGACCAAAATATCGACTTTTCCAAAAGCTTCCAAAACAGCCTTTACAAAAGCCTCAACTTCAGGCCCCTTGGAAACATCCACCTTCATTTGAAAGCTCTTAACACCCAGTTTTTCGATTTCTAAGGCCGCTTCTTTGAGTGTGGCTTCGTTAGTGCCGCAGATGGCTACTGAAGCGCCTTCTTGGGCCAATTTAAGGGCAATGGACTTGCCAATGCCGCGGTTACCGCCGGTGACAACAGCTACTTTATCTTTTAATTTCATTTCGCCTCGCTCAGAACTTTGATCGATTCCACATCGCCCGCGTTGGCAATTAACGCGTCTTTAGAGATTTTCTTGATTAAGCCGTTCAACACTTTGCCCGGCCCCACTTCGACAAAGCTGGTAAAGCCGTCTTGGTTCATTTTTTCAATTGTCTTGATCCATTGAACCGGCGCCATTAATTGGCGGACCAGGCTTTCTTTAATTTTTTCAGGGTCAGTCATCGTTACCGAGTCGATATCCGAGTAGTAAGCGATCTTCGGAGCGGAAAAGGTCACCTTATCCAGTTCGAGTTTGAATCCATCGGCAGCCGGTTTCATGAGCGAGCTGTGGAAAGGTCCGCTGACGGGCAATTCCATCGCGCGTTTGGCGCCGAGAGCTTTCGCTTTTTCACAGGCGGCGAGGACAGCTGTCTTTTCACCTGAGATCACAATTTGTCCGGGGCAGTTCACATTCGCTGGTTCTACCACGCCTTGCGACGAAGCTTCCTGGCAGGCTTGAGCCACTTTGTCTTCGTCGAGGTTTAGAATGACAGCCATGGTTCCACGGCCCTTACCCGCTTCTTCCATCAATTCCCCGCGGCGGCGAACCAACTTGACCGCGTCTTCGAAGGTAATGACTTCAGCAGCGACCAAAGCGCTATAAGCGCCCAAGCTATGGCCCGAAACAGCCTCAAAGGTAACACCGTTCTTTTTTAATACAGCCAAGGCCGCTATTGCCGAAACCAGCAAGGCCGGTTGAGTGGTTGAAGTCTTTTTTAAATCTTCTTCGGGGCCTTCAAAGCAAACTTTAGAGAGAGAGAACCCTAAAATAGCGTCCGCTTTTTCAAAGAGTTGTTTGCTTTCGGCATGAGTTTCAAAAAGGTCTTTACCCATACCCACAAATTGAGAACCCTGACCCGGGAATACAAAAGCACGTTTCATTGAAATCACCATTTCACGATAGAAGAGGCTAATGTGGTTCCAGCTCCAAAAGCCACGAACGCCACATACTGCCCTTCTTTGATTTTGCCTGTTTTAACCGCTTCGTCTAACGCGATACCCACGGAAGCCGCAGACGTATTGCCGATCTTGTCCACGTTCACGAAAAGCTTGTCCGGCGTCACGCCTAAACGCTCGCCAATGGCTTGAATAATGCGATCATTAGCCTGGTGAGGAATCACAAGGGCGATTTGTTCTAAAGAGATGTTGGCCCGCTTTGCCGCTTCTAACACCGCGTCCGACATGACCTTCACGGCGATCTTGAAAATTTGTTTGCCGTCCATCTTTAACGAGTGGAGGCGGTTTTCAACCGATTCTAAAGACGAAGGAAAGCGGCAGCCGCCTCCCGGAATCTTTAACAGGTCCGCTTCTGAACCATTAGCGGACATATAGGTAGAAATGATCTCGTGCTTCCCTTCTGCGACCGGACCCAAAATAGCGGCTCCCGCTCCGTCGCCAAACAACACGCAAGTACCACGATCTTTCCAGTCAATAAAGCTGGTGAGTTTTTCCGCGCCGATTAAAAGAATGTGTTTATAAAGTCCGCTTTCAATAAAAGCTCTCGCTACAGACATGCCATACACAAATCCCGAGCATGCCGCCGAAATATCAAAAGCCGCCGCTTGAGGCGCGCCTAACTTGGTTTGAACAAAGCATGCTGTCGAGGGGGTTGGCATATCGGTGGTGATGGTAGCGACAATGATTAAATCGAGATCAGCGGGTGTGAGCTTAGCGCTTTCGAGCGCCTTCAAAGCAGCCTTAGTGGCCATGTCGGATGTAAATTCATCATCAGCGGCAAAATGGCGTTCACGAATACCGGTACGAGTGACAATCCACTCGTCATTGGTATCGACCATCTTTTCCATGTCTTTGTTGGTAACAATCCTGGCGGGCAAATAAGAACCCGTACCTAAAATTCCAGCCCGAATGGTTTGGCTCAATGGGGTTTCCCTTACTTGGACTCGGGCTTATCAACAACCTGCCCGTGAAGGTTAATTTGTTCTTTCAAATAGCCGTTCATATCTTTGGTTACACAACGTACAGCGGCACGAATAGCGTTCTTGATGGTAAAAGCATCCGACTTGCCATGGGCGATCAAACAAAGACCGTCGATGCCCAACAAGGGAGCGGCGCCGAACTCTTTCCAATCCACCTTTTTTTTGAAAGTTCTAAAAGCTTTTTGCGCGATGAGCGCGCCCAACAAAGAGATCAAATTCGACTTCAGTTCATTTTTCAGCCCGGTCATAACCAACTCGCCCGTGCTTTCAATCGCCTTCAAGGCAATATTGCCCACAAAACCATCGCACACCGTGACGTCGCAGTTACCGTTGATGATGTCGCGGCCTTCCACGTTACCGATGTAGTTAAAAGGGACTTTTTTCAGTAATACCTGGGTTTCGAAAACCAATTCATTACCTTTGGTTTCTTCTTCACCAATAGAAAGTAAACCAACACGGGGTTCTTTAAAGTCGAGGGCTTTACGGGCAAAAGCGTCGCCCATTAAAGCAAATTGGAGTAAGTGTTTGGCTTTGCTGTCCACATTAGCGCCAGCGTCGACCAAGATCGAAACGCCGCTCATGCTAGGGACCATGGTTGTAATCGCGGGACGGAGAACGCCATCAATACGGCCGCACATCATCATCGCCGCGGCCATAGCGGCGCCAGAATTACCGGCAGAAACCGTCGCCTGCACTTCACCGGTTTTGACCAACCCAGCACAGCGAACGATTGAGGAATCACGTTTTTGTCGGCAGGCAGAAGCTGGGCTTTCACCCATGCCCACCACTTCACGGGCATCAACGACCGAAATGGAATTTTGGGGATATTTGCCCGCGTGGGCCAGTTCCCGTTCAATGTCCTCTTTTCGGCCTACCAAAACCACTTCAAGGTTTTGGTTAGCTAACCCAAGAACTTCGGCATCACGAACCGCCATAACGGCCCCAAGGACCGTTTCTTTTGGGGCGTGATCGCCGCCCATTGCGTCGAGTGCGATTTTCATTGAGGGAGCCGGTTAGGCGATTGCTACGCTAACAACTTCTTTTCCCTTGTAGAAACCACAAGTGGGACATACACGATGGGGCAACTTCGCGCTTTTGCACTGGGGACAAAGCGAGAGACCTCTCGACTTAATCTTCCAGTTTGTACGACGCTTATCCCGGCGCTGACGTGAATGCCGCCGTTTAGGATTAGCCATGATCTACCTCCAAAAATATTTAAAATTCAACGTCTCATTTAGCTTATTACTGGGGCTTCCAGTTTTTCAAAGCGGACCATCTAGGATCCGTGGATTGCCCCGAGCATTGGCACGATTCAACATTTAAATTACATCCGCAGCTTCCGCAGAGGCCGCGACAATCTTCCCGGCAAATGGCCCGCATCGGGACCGAAAGAAGAACAGTTTGCCGGACTTGATCAGCAATATCTAAAATATCGCCTTCAAAGAAAACAGTCTCCACCGCCCCATCCGGAAGTTCTTCGGATTCATCATCCTGTTTAACTTCGTCGCCTTGGAGACGGTAATGCATTTCAAAAAACGACTTATAACCACTCTCAAACGCTTCTAGACATCGATCACAAGTTAAGAGCATCTTCCCCTTAACCCACCCCTTGGCTACAAACAGTTCCTCGACTTTGGAAACCTGACAAAAGACTTCCAACGGCTCGGAGCTTAGCTCAGGAGCTAGATCCAATCCAAGTACCTGGGCTAACCCCTGTTCTTGGACTACGACTTCTTCGTTTTCAAGAGAGCGCAATTCCACCGTCAACATCGTGCGCTTCCTCCTTCAGACTCATACAATTTCAGCATTTTACAATAGTACGAAGCAAAAGCCGAAAAAGAATAGGGGGGGATTATAGGAATGACCCCCTATCAGGTCAAGAAAATACCCTGATTTTAGGCCCTTTTCGCTTTAGCGTTTAACTGGGCTTATGCGGTGGTTATTTGAATTTTCGGAGGGCTTTTTCGACTTCAGCTGGCACAAACCCGCTCACATCCCCGCCTAGCCGGGCGACTTCTTTAATCGAGCTAGAAGACAGGAAAATGAACTTTTCGTTGGGTACCAAGAACACCACTTCGATGTTTTTGTTCAAACTACGGTTAATCAAGGCCATCTGAAACTCAAATTCAAAGTCAGAAACGGCTCGAAGACCCCTGAAGATGATATTGGCTTTCAGTTCTTTGGCATAATCCACCAAAAGACCGTTAAAAGACGAAATAACCACCTTGGGTAAGTGCTTGGTGGTTTTCTTGAGCAGTTCTACCCTTTCCGGAATGGAGAAAAGCGAGTTTTTGGAGGGGTTTGCCACAACTGCCACATGCAGTTCATCGCAGATTTTAAAGGCTCTTTCAGCGATGTCTAAATGGCCGTTGGTGACCGGGTCAAAGGAGCCGGGATAGAGACCGATAATCTTTTTATTGCTCATCGCTTTTTTCCTCTAATTTTTGCGTTTCACCGGGCAAAGCATAATGAAACAGGGTTAAGTAAGTATCCCCATATTTTTTCTGCCGAACCATGGGGTATGGGAAATCCGGCATCAGTTCTGTGTCATCCGCGCCATGCTCTACGGCGAAAATGCCGCCCTCTTTTAAAATCGGGTACTCAGCCAAGAGGCTCTGAAGCCGCTTCAAAATACCTTTTTCATAGGGTGGATCGGCCAACAGAATATCAAACTTCTTCCCTTCTTGATGAAGCAAAAAGAAGGCCTTGGAAACATCATGGGGTATCACCCGCACCCCGCTCTTTAAATCACGTGGATTGAGGCCAAAAGTTTGAAGGTTTTCGCTGATAAGCTTCAGGCCCTCAGGGCTCTTATCGACCAGAACTACCGCTTTGGCCCCACGGCTGACAGCCTCAATAGCCAGGTTGCCAGTGCCGGAATAAAAGTCCACCACTGTGCAATCCCTAACGGGTTCGAGCATGTTGAAAAGCGCGCCCTTCACCTTGTCGGAGGTGGGACGGATTTTCATGTTGGAGGGGGCCTTCACGGCCCTGCTTTTAAATTTTCCGGCGATGATACGCATTCAATCATAACTTTCAGAAGAAATTACATATTTTCGTTTTTTCAACTTTTCCAAAGAAAAGGATGAATCCGAACAATTTTGAAGTTTTTTGTTTTTCCTTAAATACTCCAAAATATCTTCCCTCTCAAGCTTTGTTAAATTACTCTTTTCGAATTCCCTTCTCCAGTCCTCCTCGGTTTCATCACTTAAATATCTCACGTTTTTATAAGTAAATGAATCTGCCGGACAGATGCACAAAAGATTATCCAAAAACTTTTCAAATGTATCTTTGCGGTTATAACAACTAACTTCCCACGTCGAAACACCCGTATCAACCTCAGCGAAAAAAAACGGTTTAGATTCGTCAAGTAATTTGATGTCCGCGTCGGAAAACACAGCCAATCTACCCGTTGTATTTACATGCGTATCTTGCGGCACAAACAGAAATGCAGAAACATCTGAAAGATTTATTTTTAATAAATTTGACTTCGCCACACCATATCCATGCCCCGAATACTTTTCTATCTTCTTGTATAATTCGAAATCTTTTTTATAAAAACAGCCTTCCAGTTTGAACGGACTTTCGCTTTTTAGTTTTAGCGAAATGATTTCTAACCAGCATTTAAATAACTGTTCATCATCAACCTTACCCCAAGCCGTTGCAGAAATGGCACCGACATAGTCTTTTACATAATCCTCTTCCGAACTTTGAAGAAAATCACTAAAACAGTCTCTGTTCCAAAGAACATATCCCAGCATTTCGTTACCGTTTTTAAGGATCACGCGAAGTTTATACGACTGAAAACGAGGCGCGCCATTTGCATAAACAAATGACTCGAAATTAAAAACAAACAGCATCAAAAAAGACATCGCTATTAAAAACCATGAAGTTTTAAAACTCATCACTATCCTTTTGACTATCTGAATAATTAATTTTTATTTAAAAAAAATAGGACTTATGAAATTTGAGCCAAATCCAACAAAGGTTGAAACTTAGCCATTAGACTATCCCTCAAATTCTTGTGTTCTTCCCAAGTCAGTTTCGGGTCTTTCTCCAGGATCGTCAAAGCCATTTTGCGGGCCTCTTCCACCACATCAATATCCTTCTTCAAATCCACAATGCCACCTTCACGACGGCCAGACTGGGCCACGCCAAATATCTCGCCCGGGCCGCGCATTTTTAGGTCAAACTCCGATAATTTAAAACCGTCCAAGGTGGAGGCCATAATCTTCATGCGTTCAATGGCGTCGCTGGAAATAACGGGTGAAGTTAATAAGAAGCAGAAAGACTGTTTAGCTCCCCGGCCTACCCGGCCCCGCAACTGGTGAAGCTGGGCCAAACCAAACCGCTCGGCATGTTCAATGACCATCATGGTGGCATTGGCCACATCCACACCCACCTCAACCACGGTGGTTGAGACTAATATTTGAATCTTGTTTTCGGTAAAGTCTTTCATGACGGCGTCTTTTTCTTCTTTTTTCATCTTGCCGTGAATCAGACCTACCTTAAACCCGTGAAAGACATCCTTTTGAAAGTGCTGGTGCATTTGAATGGCCGACTTAAGGAAATTTTTGGATTCATCCACCACAGGGAAAACCCAGAAGATCTGGTCCCCCGCCAGCGCCCGTTCTTTGGCAAAGGCATAGACCGTAGCCTTTTGGCTTTCGCTTTTCCAAGTGGTTTTAATAGCCTTACGGCCTTTGGGAAACTCATCGAGTATGGATAAATCTGTATCGCCGTATTCGGTCAGCACCAAAGCCCTGGGAAAAGGAGTCGCGGTCATCATGAGGCAATCGGGCCATTTGCCCTTATCTTCCAAGGCCGCACGCTGCATGACCCCAAACTTATGGCGTTCATCGATAACCAAGAACCCAAGGTTCTTAAACTTCACCCCATCTTCAATCAAAGCGTGAGTGCCGATAATTAAGTCTGTCGTACCGTTTTCCAGCGACTCCAACACTTCCCGCTTCGGTTTGGCCTTCATGTCGCTCGTCAGCAAGGCCGTCTTCATCCCCAAGGGCTCTAAGAGCTTGGTGAGATTATGATAATGCTGTTGAGACAGAATTTCGGTTGGGGCCATAAAGGCGCTTTGAACGCCTGAGTCGGCGGCGTAAAGAAAAGAAATAGCCGCCACTAGGGTTTTGCCGCTACCCACATCCCCCTGCAAAAGACGGTTCATGGGATAGGTTTGGCCCAGATTTTCGCGGATTTCTTTTAAGACTTTCTTTTGTGCGCCTGTTAATTGATAAGGAATAGACTTTCTAAACTTCAATATCTTTTCACCTTCAAAAAGATACTTTCTGCCCTTCTCCCGCTTTTCAATCACACGGCGCTTGGCGATCAAAAAAAACTGCAGGGTTAATAATTCTTCAAGGGCCAATCGCTTTCTGGCTGATTCGTGCGATTCCAAACTGCTGGGCCGATGTATCTCGTTCACCGCTTCCACCAGGCTGAACTTGCTAAAGGGTGTGGTAAAGTTCTTGGCTTTGGGCAGCAGATTCAAATACTGGTCTAAAACATTGTTCAGCAGGCTTCGCCAAAAGACCTGTGTTAGAGAGGGCGTGGAGGGATAAAAAACCAAAACCTTCCCCGACTGAATATCCTGCACTTCATTGTCAGTCAAAAACTCAAAGGTCTCGTTACGGCCCACTACCTGCTTGCCCCACTTGGATACCTGCGGATTATCGTGCAACAAAACCCATCGGCCATTTTGAAGTTCTTTGCGCAAGTAAGGCCGGTTAAACCAGGTCCAGTTCAGGTGGCCGCTACCATCCTCCAACGACACCTTAATCATGCCTCGGGGGCCTCTGGCCACTTCTGAGATGCCGTTAATACGGCCAAGAATAAAGTAAGGCTCTTCCCTGTTACCGCACTGAGAGATCGGCGTGATTACGGACTTATGTACCGCCCACTTGGGGGCAAACTTCAGTAAGTCGTCAGCGGTCTTTAATTTGGTTAGCTGAAAAGCCCGGAGTTTGTCTGGCGAAACCAGCTTAATAATTAAATCAGATAGCTGTGAATTACTCTTAGGGCTGACCGGCTTGGACTTAAGCGGTAAATCAGACACCAGAGTCTTAATTTGCTCTTGGGTCTTTTTAACCAAAGTCTTCCGCTCCGCAGGGGAAAGGGTCATGTATTGGCTGAATTCTTTTTTTACTTGTTTGAGAATTGGCTGAAGGGTTTTAGAAGAGCTGGTCTTATCGAGCTCCGCGATAACACGGTCACAGCCCTTGGCGATGAACTTATCCAGCCCGCCAACAACGGACCTATTGATAAAATCCTGCTTTTCTTCCAGTTGAAGAGGCTTTAACCAAGCTTCAATTTGTTCCCGAACCGAGAGCATTTGAGGGGCCGCCTGAGGAAGAATGGGTCAACGAGGCGCATCATAGCACCCAAAACCCTCGAAAAGAGGCCATTCAGGGGGTAAAAAAGCTTGTTTATCGCTAAATGAAATGCTTATAATGCGCCTCCGAGTTTCAAAAAAGAGGAGTATTTCCATGGCTAAAGTTTGTGACATTTGTGCGAGAGGCCCGATTAAGGCCCGTAAAATTACCCGTCGCGGTAAACCCAAAAAGTCTGGCGGTATCGGTTTGAACATTACCGGTATTCATTTGCGCCGTCAAATGGTGAACCTGCAATCCATCCGCGCCATCGTTGATGGCAAGCCGCAACGCGTCTTGGTCTGCACCCGCTGCTTACGTTCGGGTAAGGTTCAAAAGCGCGCCGCTGTCCGCAAAGTGGCTAAAACCGCTTAAGTTTCAGTTTTACCGTAAAATCAAAAAAGGCGTTCTCCGCAGGGAGAGCGCCTTTTTTATTGTCTGTAATTCGTCCGGCCTAGCGAAGCGCGCGGCCTTGATACTTCCAGGTACCGCCCCTTAAAACCCATACAAAGGTCTCGCTCGAAAAACCAGGTGTGTTATTGGCCTGACGGAAAGCCCAGTTGATTTTCACCTTAGCCGTCTTATCGTCTTCCCACGCCATGGACGCTATTTCCCCACCAGTTAAAGTCGCATTGTCTGGCAGGCTTTTCTTGAGATTCTCTTTCAATTTATCAGCCGTCCCCAAATTTCTAGTGGTTAAGGCATAAACCGCGTCCCACTTACCCTGAACCGAGTTATCGACAAAGCTATCGACTTGCTGTTTGAGAACTTTTTCAAGATTTGATTTTTCGTCCTGGGTTAGCGCGCAGCCACCCATCCACAAGGTGCTTACCAGTAAAAAACCCAACAGCATTAACCGTTTCATAATCACCTCTTAGCGCTTTGACAAATCCTGCTCCAGCTTTGTGATTTCAGCAATTCTGCGGACATGACGTTCCAAATTACTAAAAGGGGTATTCACCCAAATATCGGCCAGTTTTAAATTAAGATCAGCCGGAAGATCGCGGCCAGCTAACGAAAGAACATTCGAATCATTGTGTTCCCTGGTGTCTTTCGCCATTTTTTCTGTAAAAACCAGCGCGGCGCGAACGCCCGGAAATTTGTTGGCGACGATCGACATACCGATGCCATTTCCACAAATCACAATACCTTTATCGGCCAGCTTGTTAGACACAGCCGAGGCGACTTTGACGCCAAACACAGGATAATCACTGGCCTCACCGGTATAAGCGCCCACATCCTGAACATCGTGGCCCTGTTGTTTAAGATTTTGAATTAAAACAGTTTTAAGATCAAAACCAGCGTGATCCGCGCCAATAACAATTTTCATGATTTCCTCTTACCTACGAATTAAATTTATCTTTCGCTTTCAACAAGTAACCCTCAATTTGGGCAAAAACTTTTTGGTAATGCTCAAAAGATTGTCCCACAGGGTCTTCTATATCCTCAATACCTTGCCCGGCATAATCTGATAAAAGGCTGACTTTCGACTCCAATTCGGGCATTTTACGAACAATCGACTCTCGGTGCTTACCTGTCATGGTGAGGATCAAATCGCTCTCCATGACCAACGTTTTGCTTAAAGGCTGGCTTTGATGGGCTGACAGATCAATGCCCTTTTCACGGCAGACCTCAACGGCATCATGTGCGGCAGGAACCCCGTGAAAAGCCGCCAACCCAGCCGAACTGCATTGTAATGACCAATGGTTGTCTTGAATGAGCTTCTTGAGAACACTTTCGGCCATAGGGCTACGACAAGAATTATCCGTACAGATGAAGAGAATTTTTTTGGGCATGGGCTTGCCTCGAATGTCAGCCTTGGACCAGTTGGGAAATCAACTCTTCCACTCGAGCCACTTCTTCTTTAGAGACGCAGCCGGTGCGAACAATGGTGTATTGTTTGCGGTCAAACTTCACGATGGCGGTTTCACCGCCCAAAGGACAATTGCCCGCGTCTAGAGCGATATCCACTTGCTCTAAGATTTCGGCGTCAACTTCATCCAAACGAACAGGGCTATTGCCGCCCGAAAGATTCGCGCTGGAAACCGCTAAAGTGTCGCCCACATGGCGGAGCAGTTCTAAAGCGATGCCGTGATCGGGGCAGCGAAGCGCTACGGTCCCATCCGGACCCACGCCGCCCTGCGCCATATGCACACGAGCTCTGGTAATCAAAGTCCAAGGACCCGGCCAAATCTTCTTGAGGATATCCAAATCCTTTTCTTTAAAGTCGGCGATTTCCAAAGCCACTTCAGGCCTAGAAATAAGGATCGACAAAGATTGGTTTAAGGGACGGTCTTTGATTTTAAAGATGCGCTTGAGGGCTTCGGGCTGTTTCACCGAGCAGCCAATGTCATAAACGGTGTCGGTCGGGAAAACGGCCAAGCCGCCTTCTTTAATGACCTTGGCCACTTCTAAAAGGTTGGCGGGTGTATAAGATAAAGCTTTCGCGTTAGGCTTTTTATTCATATTTATCTCATTTCCGTTAAGTTCTGAGTCTTTAACACACACGCGACCATTGGCAAGATTTTGCCAAATAATTGGCAATTTTCCACTATTAAATCGACTTTATCGGTTGATTGCCCGCCAACCAATGTCTTTGCGGTAATGAACCCCATCCATCTGGATGGTTCGAACGCCTTGATAAGCCGTTTCAATGGCTTTCTCAATGGTGTCGCCGATGCCCGTCACGCAAAGCACCCTACCGCCGTTACTGACAATTTTACCATCTTCTTTGGCCGTTCCGGCATGGAACACATAGGTATCGGGAAGTTCGGCGGCTTTTTCCAGCCCCTCAATGACTTTCCCCTTGGAATAAGAACCTGGGTAACCATGCGAAGCCATGACCACACAAGCGGTCGGTCTTTCATCCCACTCAATTTTAATTTTGCTTAATTCCCCCTTGGCTACCGCTAAACAGATTTCAACAAAGTCTGTTTTGAGCCGGGGTAAAACCACCTCAGTTTCGGGGTCGCCAAAGCGGCAGTTATATTCAATGACCTTAGGGCCTTTAGCGGTGATCATCAAGCCCGCGTAAAGAACACCTTTATAAATAATGCCCCGTTTACGCAAGGCACTGACGGTCGGCTTAAGAATTTTTTCTAAAATAAACTCATTCATTTCAGGGGTCACTACTGGCGCCGGTGAATAAGCGCCCATGCCACCCGTGTTGGGGCCCTGATCACCGTCAAAGACCCTTTTATGGTCTTGAGCGGTCACCATGGGAATAATCGTCTCGCCATCGGTAAAGGCTAAAATAGAAGCCTCTTCGCCCTCTAAAAATTCTTCAATCACGACCTTGGCGCCAGCGTCTCCAAAAACTTTTTTATCCATGGCTTCTTCAACCGCCAATTGGGCCTGGGCCATTGTTTCACAAACGGTTACACCCTTCCCCGCGGCCAAGCCATCAGCCTTAATTACAATGGGAGCGTTTTGTTTTTTAAGATAAAGCTGCGCCTTGATAGAATCCGTAAAAGTAACCGAACGAGCTGTCGGCACCAGACTGCTCATCAAAAGTTGTTTGGTAAAGTCTTTGCTAGCTTCCATCTGAGCGCCATCTTTGGTCGGCCCAAAAACTAAAAAACCTTCTTTGGTAAGTTGATCGGTCAATCCCAGCGCCAATGGTATTTCAGGGCCAACAATGACCAAACCAGGATTGTAGGTCTTCGCCCAATTGACCAACCCCGAAATGTCATCGGACATGACGTCAACCAACTCGGCGAGAGAAGCGATACCCGCGTTACCAGGAGCGCAAAAGATTTTAGGTTTGTGGCGGGACTTGGCTAGAGCCCAGCAAATCGCGTGCTCTCTGCCTCCCGAACCAATGACCAAAATATCCATTTCTCTCTCCTGAGCCGACTAGTGTTTAAAATGACGATAAGTGGTGAAGATCATCGGAATGCCGTGTTCGTTAGCCGCGTCGATCACTTCTTGATCTCTCACACTGCCGCCGGTTTGGATAATCGCCGCGATGCCCGCCTTAGCGCAAGCATCCACCGAATCACGGAACGGAAGCAAGGCATCGGATGCCATGACGCAACCTTTGGCTTTGTCGCCCGCTTGCTTAATAGCGATTTCCAGAGAACCCACACGGTTCATCTGGCCCGCACCAACGCCTATCGACACGCCATCTTTGACTAACACAATGGCATTCGACTTAACATGTTTCACTAAACGCCAGCCAAAATCCATATCCTCGAGAAGTTTTGGATCCGGCTGCTTTTTGGTAATAATTTTATGAAGGCCCTTATCTTCCAAAATGCTGTCAAATTCTTGAACTAAAAAGCCGCCCTCAACCCGGCGCAAATGGTAGCCAGGAACATTTTCTTGATGTGTTCCCAATCCATCCACCGTCATCACTCTTAAGTTTTTGCGGGCCTCAAAAAGCTTGAGAGCACCAGCATCATAAGAGGGCGCCAGAATAATTTCGAAGAAGCTCAGTTTTTCCAAAACAATCTTGGCTGTGCTTTCATCCACAGGGCGGTTCACCGCCACGATGCCGCCAAAAGCCGAAAGCGGATCGGCTCCAAAAGCCTTTACGAAAGCCTCAGCCGCGTCTTTACCCGTGGCTGTACCGCAAGCGTTGGTATGCTTAATAATGGCGACGGCAGGCTTGCTGAATTCTTTCACTAAAGACAAAGCCGCGTCCGCGTCCATGATGTTGTTATACGAAAGTTCTTTACCCTGTAATTGTTTGCCATTGGCGATAGTCGGCAAGCCATTATTTTTGTCTTTGTAGAAAGCCGCGGGTTGATGCGGGTTTTCGCCATAGCGCATTTCTTGAAGTTTAATACCCGACAAAGTGAAGATGTTTGGCCATTTGTTTTCGGATAACCGGCCATGCAGATATTCGTGAATGGTCGCGTCATAACGAGCGGTATTGCCAAAAGCTTCGATAGCCAATTCCTGGCGAAGCTTGAAGGTAGTCGCGCCGTCGTTTTCTTTTAACTCTTTAATCACATCCGCATAGCGCGAAGGCGAAGACACCACGGTTACGCTGCGGTAGTTTTTCGAGGCCGAGCGGAGCATCGAAGGGCCGCCGATATCGATGTTTTCAATCACATCATGTAATTCCACACCCGGCTTGGCGATAGTCGCCTCAAAGGGGTAAAGGTTCACGCAAACCAGATCAATAGGTTTAATGTTGTGCTTAGCGATCGTTTCCATATGTTCCGGATTGTCACGCAACGATAATAAACCGCCATGCACCACAGGGTGCAGAGTTTTCACTCGGCCATCAAGCATTTCGGGAAAGCCTGTAATTTCAGAGATATCAAATACCTGCAGACCAGCGTCTTTAATGGCTTTGGACGTGCCGCCTGTCGAGATGAGCTCCACTCCGTGAGCGGCTAATTCCCTGGCGAAATCAATCAATCCCGTTTTATCGGAAACGCTGATCAGCGCTCTTTGGATTTTCACTTTATCGTCGGCCATGATATCTCCTCAAAATAATATTTTGACTCGGTCATCCGAGACTTTGATTTTCTTGTCGCAAAATAAACGAACCGCTTCCGGATAAATCTGATGTTCTACCTTCAATACGCGTTCCGCTAAAGTGGTCGGGGTATCCGTCGGCAGTACTTTCACGTTACCTTGTAAAATGATTGGTCCCGCATCCACACCTTCGGTCACAAAATGTACCGTCGCGCCGGATTCCTTTTCTTTCGCCTTCACCACCGCCTCATGTACATAGTGGCCATACATGCCTTCCCCGCCAAACTTAGGCAGTAACGAAGGATGAATATTCATCATCTTATAAAGATAGGGGCGAATCATCACCGGCGTGAGAATACGCATATAGCCTGCCAAACAAATCAAATCTATTTTTTTAGCCTGGCATAGTTGGAGAACTTCTTGGTCGTACTCTTCTCGGCTTCCGGGGTAACCCTTGCTGGCAATGGAGACAGATTCGATACGGTGATTTTCCGCCCGCTCCAGCGCTCCGCACTCAGGAACATTAGAGAATACCAAGCCGATTTTGCCCTTAAAGAGGCCGTTTTCATGGGCATCAATGAGTGTTTGGAGGTTGCTACCACCCCCCGAGGCAAAAACCGCGATTTTAATCACCAGACAGGCCTTTCAGTCAGGCCGAAAGAGAGGAGGGATAAGTGTGGTATCGGCTATTTTTATAATTCGGATTAAATCGAAACGAAAAGCTTAAACGAATTCAACACCCTTTTGACCCGCCACCACGTTGCCAATGACAGAAGGATCAGCGCCGTTCTTTTTAAGCTCAGCCAGAGCTTTATCAACATTTTCTTTGCTCACAATTAAAATCATACCGATTCCCATATTGAGCGAACGATGCGCTTCAAATTCAGTCAGGTTGGCCGCTTTGACCATCCACGCAATGATGGGTAAGTTTTTCCAGGAACCGCGTTTAAATTGAATACGGCAGCCTTCCGGAAGAACCCGAGGAGGATTGTCAATCAAGCCCCCGCCCGTAATGTGAGCCATGGCGTTCACTTCCACCTTATCCAAAATAGGATAGATTTCAGAGAAGTAGCTCTTATGAGGAATCAAAAAGGCGTCGCCGATAGACATGCCGTTGAGTTCCGGCAAGGTATCGGTATATTTCAAACCAGAAACTTCAACCAGTTTACGAGCCAACGAATAGCCATTGGTATGAAGGGAGACTGAGGGCAGACCAATACAAACGTCGCCCGGCTTCACATTTTGACCGCGGATGATTTTGTCTTTTTCAACAACACCTACGATGGTCCCGGCGATGTCATAATCGCCTTCTTTATAGACCGAAGGCATTTCGGCGGTTTCGCCGCCAATTAAAACCAGGCCGGTCTTAGTACATTCTTCTACCATGCCGGAAACAATTTGTTCCACTACCGACACGTCTAACTTGCCTGCCGCTAAGTAATCCAAAAAGAAAAGAGGCTTCGCGCCCTGAACTAAAATGTCATTGATGGAATGGCCCACAATGTCCGCGCCAAGGCCTTTGTACTTCTTAAGAGCCACCCCGATTTGGGTTTTAGTGCCGACACCATCGGTCGAGGAAACTAGAACAGGTTTCTTATATTGAGTCGTATCAAACTCAAACAAGCCGCCAAAGAGGCCGATGTCGGACAAAACCGCCGAGTTAAAGGTTTTCTTAACTAATCCCTTAATCCGTTGAACGGATTCGTTGCCCTTTTCAATGTTAACGCCGGCGTCTTCGTAGCTGATCTGACTCAAGGAAACCCTCCGGGGGTGCTTCGAAATTTCGTGCCTATCGTAAGGGCAGGCATGGGCAAGAACAAGCTTTAAGCGAGTGGAAATTCAATTATTTTGACACTCGCCCGGATGATTTCGGGCCGTTTATCTGTTGATTTCATGTGTACAAAACCCCGCAGCGCCGTTAAATTGATTTCAATCTCTTTCCACGAGGAACTACGTGTCCGACAAAGCACGCTGGGCCGGTATCTATCTCTTAATCTGCTTCATTCCTCTTTTTGTTTATTTTCTTCCACCCCTCAGCCCCGAAATCATGTCGCACAAGATGTTCACTAACTTTTTGGTTCTCGCTCCTTATTTAGGCTTGTTTCTCATCGCCATTCTGGGCTGGCAAGTTAACCAAACCCGCATCTTCTGGTCTTCGCTGATGTTGGTGGGCATTTATCACTTTTTCATACATTCAACTGAGTTTTTTGACGTAGCCGCCACCAGGGCTCGAAGCATCGAGATCATCACAGTGGCCTACCCACTATCCCTTTCTATTCTTTTCGTTATGCGGGAAAGCCAGCTATGGAGCGACAAAAGCCTCACCCGAGTTCTTTTGGGACTTTGGCCCTTTTTGATCTTTGTGGGGCTCTATAACTGGGCACCCAATATTTATCAGGGCTTTTTCTTTCTGGCGCCTTGGAATAACGCCCAACTCTTTCATATACCTACTATTACTCTGCTGGCCTACATCCTTTTTTTATTAGTGGTCATCTTTGAGCCAGAACCCAAACCCAAGTCCTATTTGATCGCCCTGGGCGCCTCCGCGATCCCCTTTCTTTTTTGTACTCAAATTAGCCTGATCAACAACGTCTCGCCTTTACCAACCATTAAAAACTTTCACATCATCGTGGCTTTCAGCGTCATGACCGCCATTTTGCTTCACGCCATTTTGAGAATGTATTGGCAAAAAGTTTACTTAGACATTTTGACGGAGGTTCCCAACCGGCAGGCATTGGATGAAAGGCTGATTACACTTCAGCATCCTTATGCCCTTGCCATGATTGATATTGATCACTTTAAAAAGTTTAACGATAACTATGGCCACGCCGAAGGCGACAATGTTTTGAGAATGGTGGCTTTAACGCTTCAAGAAAGCTTGGGAGAACGGGTTTACCGCTACGGCGGCGAGGAGTTTTGCGCTATTTTCGAGGGTGAGGAAGCGGAAAAAGCCCATCTGCCTATGGAACAAGCCCGAAAGACTCTGGATCACAAACGGTTTCATCTACGGCAAATGGATCGGGAAAAACCAACCTTAATTAAAAAACTGACCACCAAGGGCGAGCCCAAACTGGGAAAAGAAATTCAAATCACCATTAGTGTGGGAGTCGCCTATTCCACCCCAAAAACCAAATATCACCACGATGTGATTCATGTGGCGGATAAGTCGCTTTACAAGGCAAAAGAAAAAGGCCGAAACCAGGTGGTCTCGTCAGAAGACAAAGACTAAAGAGTCGCCAGAAACTGTATCAGCACTTCGGTTCGAGGCTGTATTTTTCGGTTTCCATGTCAAACGGTACGGGATAGTGCGCCGTAAAACAAGCGGTGCAATGTTCGTTCGACTTGCCCTTCACCGCCTGCAGCATGCCTTCCACTGAAAGATAGCTCAAGCTATCCACCCGCAAATAGGTCTTAATCTCATCCAAAGTATGCGTCGCGGCGATCAACTCTTTACGGCTGGGAAAATCCATACCATAAAAACAAGGTGAGATAATCGGCGGTGAGGTAATAGCCAGATGAACCTCGGTGGCGCCTACATTGCGGATCATTTTGACAATTTTGCGCATGGTGGTTCCCCGCACAATCGAATCGTCAATGAGGACAACCCGTTTACCTTCCATGGATTCCCGAACGGGGTTGTACTTGAGACGGGCACCAAAGTCACGAATGGCCTGGTCCGGTTCAATAAAAGTACGGCCCACATAGTGATTGCGAATAAGGCCTGTTTCGTATGGGATTTTTGACTCTTCAGCGTAACCGGTGGCGGCCATATTGGCCGAGTCCGGAACCGGAACCACCACATCAGCGTCAACATGATGTTCTCTCGCCAAAATTCTTCCCAGTTCTTTACGAACCTTTTGAACACTGGTGTTATAGATGCGGGAATCAGGTCTGGCAAAATAAATGTGCTCAAAGATACACATGGCGCTGGTTGTTTTTTCAAAAGGCTTGATCGAAACCAAACCATTTTCATTAATCAAAACAATTTCGCCCGGTTCGACATCGCGAACATATTGAGCGTCAACGATATCAAACGCGCAGGTTTCGCTAGCCAACACCCAGGAGTCACCCAACTTGCCCAAACACAGGGGCCTAAAACCGTGAGGATCTCTCATGCCAAACAAACCGTCATCAGCCAAAATAACCAAAGAGTAAGCCCCGCGGACTTTTTTCAAGGAATCAATCATCGCTTCAATCAGCGTATGAGCTGAAGAACGGGCAATTAAATGAACAATGACTTCAGAATCGATCGTGCTGGAGAAAATAGAACCACGGGCTTCTAGCTCGTCGCGGATACGGCGGGAGTTGACCAAATTACCATTATGAGCCAAAGCCATAGAACCTTGCGCGTACTCCACCGCGATGGGCTGAGCGTTTCGAACCTGGCTAGAACCCGTGGTGGAATAACGAACGTGACCAATCGCGCAATTTCCCGGCAGTTCTTTAAAAGCGTCCTCAGTAAAAATGTCAGCAACCAACCCCATACGTTTGTAGTTATAAAGATGACCGTCTGACATGGTACAAATACCGGCGGATTCTTGTCCGCGGTGTTGGAGTGAATGCAACCCGAGGTAGGTTATCTTGGCGGCTTCAGGGTGATTGTAGATACCAAAAACACCACACTGATCGTGCGGCTTATCATCGTCTAGCCAATGCTCCAAGGTATTCCTCCGTTTTGATTAAGCCATCATCTTTTCAATGCTGGTAAAAAACAAATCCGCTAAACGGCTGACCGCCACCTTCACTTCTTTTCCAATCGTCAAAGAATCCCCGCCTACGGTTCCAATTTTCTCAAACGGAACGCCGAACTTCTTCAGGATTTCTTCAACTTTCGCTGCGTCAGCAGGCTTGAGTGAAACAATCACACGGGATTGAGCTTCACCAAACAACCGTCCGTCTAATCTTCCCTCGCCCGGCAGGCTCACCGTCGCGCCCAAAGACTTCTGCTCATGAGTCGTGCCGGTGAAGCAGCTTTCAGACACGGCCACCGCGAATCCACCGTCAGAACAATCATGCGCGCTTTGAAGCATTTTCTGATCAGCCAAAGCCTTGAGAGCTTGGTGCAATTTCAACTCAACTTCCAGGTTCAATGTAGGACACAGCCCTGTCTTTTTTCCATGGGTGACCGTCAGGTAACGGCTTCCACCAATGGATTGACCCATAGAACCAAGCAAATAGATGGAATCACCCTCGTTTTTGAACCATTGAGTGATACGGGTATCCACGTTTTGAAAGAGCCCCATCATGCCGATCACCGGCGTCGGGTCGATAGCTCCAGTTGGATTTTCGTTATAAAGCGAGACGTTGCCGCCCGTGATGGGGATGTTAAAGGCACGGGCAGCGTCCCCCAGACCAGCGATAACGCGATCGAGGTAATAAAACACTTCCGGCTTTTCAGGATTGCCAAAGTTGAGACAATCCGTCATGCCGATGGATTGAGCACCTGAGCAGGCAATGTTGCGGGCCGCTTCAGCCACTACAATTTTGGCGCCTTCATAAGGATCAAGCGCGCAGTAAGAACCCAGACCATCGATGGTCATGGCCAAGCCTAATTGAGTTCCCTTCACACGAATAACAGCCGCGTCAGAACCGGGACGAATCAGGCTATTGGAACGAACCATATGGTCATACTGGCGGTAAACCCAGCGCTTGCTGGCAATCGTGGGATCGGCAATAAGCTTTTCCAAAACTTCCGAAAGGTTGCCGGGGACCGGAATCGAGTTTTCATCAAATTCTTTATACGTCTTCAAAATAGCCGGTTCGCTTTTAGCGGGATGATACAAAGGCGCGTCGGTTAAAGAATCGGCTGGTACATCTGCGACTACTTTACCGTTTTCCTTCACAATCATTCGGCCTGTATCGGTCACGATGCCAATGGTGGCGGCATGCAAGTCCCACTTGGCCAGAATGTCATGAACTTTTTGTTCGCAGCCTGGTTTAGCGACCAAGAGCATACGTTCTTGGGATTCAGATAAAAGAATTTCGTAAGGAGTCATTCCCTTTTCACGTTGCGGCACTTTGGCCACATCGATTTCAATGCCCGCTCCGCCGCGGCTCGCCATTTCGCAAGTCGAGCAGGTTAAACCGGCCGCACCCATATCTTGAATACCCACCAAGAGATTGCCGTGAATCAGTTCGAGTGTGGCTTCCATCAGAAGCTTTTCCATAAAGGGATCGGCCACCTGAACGGCGCTGCGCTTTTCAGTGGATTCACCCGTTATTTCAGTCGAGGCAAACGTCGCTCCATGAATACCGTCACGTCCCGTGGTAGCCCCAATATAAATAACCGCGTTGCCAATACCGGTGGCTTTACCGCGGATAATTTGATCGTGTTTTAAAAGACCAACCGACATGGCGTTCACCAAACAGTTTTCCGCGTAGCTGTCATCAAACACCACTTCACCGGCTACCGTCGGAATGCCCATGCAATTACCGTAGTCAGCAATACCATGAACCACACCCGTAAAGAGGCGCTTCACTTTAGGATCAGTTAAGGGACCAAAACGAAGCGAATTAAGATTGGCCACAGGCCGAGCGCCCATGGTGAAGATGTCGCGCAAGATTCCACCAACGCCAGTTGCCGCACCTTGATAGGGTTCAATCGCCGAAGGATGGTTATGCGATTCCACTTTAAAAGCGACCGCCCAACCTTCACCGATATCCATGATGCCCGCGTTTTCGCCGGGGCCTTGCAGCACTTTATCGCCCTTGGTCGGAAGCGTTTTTAAAAGAGCGCGGGAATGTTTATAACCGCAATGCTCGCTCCACATCACCGAGTAGAGACCCAATTCCGTAATGTTCGGCTTACGGCCCAGAATGTCGCAAATACGCTGATACTCATCAGGCTTTAAACCATGTTCCTTAACGACCTTGTCGGTCACTTCCACATTCATAATCGAAGAGCTCATTTGGCACCTACTTTGGATGACAAGATGGATTGCCAAAGGTAATGACCATCATGGCTGCCCAAAATATCTTCAGCCGAGCGGTCAGGATGAGGCATCAAACCAAACACGTTGCGGTTGACGTTACAAATACCCGCGATGTTCTCCAACGAGCCATTAGGGTTGGATTCGGGTGTCAGCTGTCCATTTGCGTCACAGTAACGAACCACAATTTGATTGTTGTCTTTCAAACCTTTTAAACCGGCCGCGTCAATGAAGTAGTTCCCTTCACCGTGGGCGATAGGAATTTTCAACACTTGGTTGGGCTTACAGGCATTGGTAAAAGGCGTATTGTTTTGTTCCACACGGATATAGGTACTTTGGCAGAGGAACTTGATGTTTTTGTTTCGAATCAACGCTCCAGGCAGCAGGCCGGCTTCACAGAGAATTTGAAAACCGTTGCAGATACCAATCACCAAGCCGCCCTTGGCCGCGAAATCAGCCACCGACTTCATGACGGGTGAAAAACGGGCAATGGCCCCCGTACGAAGATAATCACCGTAGGAAAAACCACCTGGCACCACCACGCAATCCGGATTCTTAAGATCGGTGTCTTTGTGCCATATCATTTGAACGTCTTGCTTCTCTACATCGCGCAAAACATATTCACAGTCATGGTCGCAGTTAGAGCCTGGGAAAACGGTGACTGAAAATCTCATTTTTTCTCCACAGTGAAGCGATAAGCCTCAATATTCGGGTTCGCCAGTAGCTTGTCGCAGATTTCATCCGCTTGTTTCTTCACATCCGCCTCAGAAAGGCCCGCTTCAAACTCCAGTTCGGTGAACTTACCCACGCGAACATCGGTGACAGCCTTATAGCCCATTTGATTCAAAGCCCGTTGAACTGTGGCACCCTGCGGGTCCATGACCGACGGTTTTAAAGTGACATAAACACTGACATGCCAAGCCATAAACGACTCCTTTTATTGAATGCCCGCCCGTTTTAAAACAAAGTCGACATTTTTCAGGTGATAAGAAAGATCAAAACATTTTTCAATTTCAGCGGCGCTCAGGCTCGTAATGACCTGCGGATCCGCCTGAATCAATTCACGGAAATTCAGCTCGTTTTTCCAGGCGTTGAGGGCATTGCGTTGAACAATGGCATAGGCCTGTTCGCGGGTAAAGCCCTTCCCAATCAAAGCCAACAATACCTGCTGGGAAGAAACCAATCCGCGGGTTAATTGAATGTTGCGTTTCATGCGCTGGGGATAAACGTTCATTTTTTCAACGACATTGATGAACTTTTCCAGCATGTAATGAAGAAGAATGGTCGCGTCTGGGAAAATAACCCGTTCCGCCGAAGAGTGCGTAATATCCCGTTCGTGCCAAAGGGCTACGTTTTCTTGAGCCGTAATGGCATAACCGCGAACCACACGGGCTAACCCGGCGACGCGTTCGCTGGTCAAAGGATTGCGCTTGTGCGGCATGGCCGATGAGCCCTTTTGGCCCTCAGCAAAGTATTCCTCAACTTCCAAAATTTCTGTGCGCTGAAGGTTGCGCAGTTCAGTCGCGAATTTTTCTAAAGAAGAAGCGATGACCGCTAAAACCGACAAGAAGTAAGCATGACGATCGCGTTGAAGCGTTTGTGTGGAAACTAGCGCCGGCTTGAGGCCTAAAAGCTTGCAAACCTGGCCTTCTACCCGCGGGTCAATGTTAGCGAAGGTTCCGACCGCGCCCGAAATCATCCCGACCGCGATATGTTCCCTGGCTTGTTTTAAACGCTCAATGTTACGGTTCACTTCATCAAACCACAGGGCCATCTTCAGGCCAAAGGTCACCGGTTCAGCGTGAACACCGTGAGTGCGGCCAATCATCATGGTATAGCGGTGAGTTTTCGCCTGTTTTTTCAAAACCTGGGCTAAACGGCCCAAGCCTTCCAAAAGAACATCAGCGGCGTCAGTTAATTGAATGGCTTGCGCCGTATCCACCACGTCGGTGGAAGTCATACCTAAGTGAATAAAGCGGGAGGAAGGTCCAACGTTTTCCGCGACCGACGTTAAAAAAGCGATGAGATCATGATTAGTTTTGCGTTCAATGGCTTCGATACGTTTGACAGAGAACTTGGCTTTTTTCTTAATGATCGCTAAATCTTTTTTAGGAATCCGGCCCAATTTGGCCCAGGCTTCACAGGCCGCCACTTCCACCTTCAGCCAGGCGTCGTACTTTGCCTGTTCTGTCCATATGTTACCCATTTGCGGCAAGGTGTATCTGGCGATCAAGGAAACCCCCAAAAAGAAAATAAATTCTCAACAGTTTCGCTCTTGAGGAACAAAACCGGATTGGCTCGTTTACTTACAACAACCTAAAACCGTATCAGCTATTTGGGCGAAGAAAGGGAAACATCGAGGAAAACCACGTCAGTATAAAAGACTTTAACAAAATGGTGATAACTTTTTTCATGATTTTATCGCCAACGGAAGTCATCTTATGGACATCAGAACTTCAAGTCAATCCACCCAGCCGCGGTCATTCCAGGGCCATTTGGACAGGGGCGTCCAATGCTGTCTCGCGGTCAGGTCTAAGTGCAGCGGCGTCACAGAGATATAGCCTTCGTGCACCTTCGCCACATCGGAATCGGGATGTTCTTCGGTGGGTGTGCTGGGGCTATTGAGGATATAAGAAAAATGTCCTGCCAATTCACTATGAGGTTCTAAATCATCGATGTGGCGAAATTTGCCCTGATGGGTCAAAGCCGAACCCTTAATTTGATGGCTTTCGATTGGTGGAACATTCACGTTGAGCAGCATGCCGGGTTCCATCCCCATCTTCTCAACCCACTTCACTAATTGCGCGCAAAACTTGGCGCTCGTCTCAAAGTTTTTATAAGTATGGCTGGTTAAAGAAATCGCTATGGCAGGGATTCCTAAAATAACCGCTTCGGCCGCCGCGGCAACCGTACCCGAATAAAGAATCAGCGTTCCATAATTGGCGCCTTGATTAATCCCTGAAATAACTAAGTCCGGTTTCCACGGCAATAAACGAAGCACCGCGGTTCGCACACAGTCAGCCGGGGTACTGGAAATGCGGTAGGCATGCTCCACACCCGGCCAGGAGCCGGATTGAACCTTGAACGGAGTATTTAAAGAGATCGAGTGGCCCGTAGCGCTGGCTTGTTGGTCAGGAGCCGAAATGGCGATTTCGCCCAGAGGCTTGATGGCCTCATAAAGCGCCTTAAAGCCTGGAGCGTCTATTCCATCGTCATTGGTCAAAAGAATTCGCATGGACCAGTCTTAAATGAATTTAGAAAAGGTTGCCTAAGTTAAAGTGCAGCACCCCGCCCGGAGGAGCGGAAGTAATAGGGAGATTCGAGGCAATCGGCCAGCCATAATCCAACCGGATAGCCATGATGGTTCCCGGAATGGTCAAGCGAACACCCAGCCCAGCGCCAAACTGAACTTGCGACTCATTGAGGCTCCACACGCTCGTCCAAGCGTTACCCGCGTCAAAGAACAGAACGCCCTTTAAGGGACCCACGATGCCGTGTTTCAATTCAGTGTTGGATACAAACAAAGCGTTACCGCCGTTAGGGGGACCCACGGTTCTTTCGTTATAACCACGAATGGTATCTGTTCCGCCCGCGAAAAACTTTTCATAGACCGGCAGATCGCTATAACCTCTGCCCGCGAACCAATAACCCTGGCCTACACCGACCTTTACGTGTTCACCGAACACAAAGTCCAAAGGCATCGGCTCAAAGTGGCTTGAATCTTGAATCAACTTAATAAAGCTGTTGTCAAAGCCCAACGGACCACCGGCAAATTCCACGGAGAACTGATGCTTCCATCCAGTGTTCGGGTCAAATACGTTATCCCGGCTGTCATAAACAATGCGGGGCGTAATGCTGCTGGTCGTACTATCTGAAGCCTGAATATATTGAGGGCTTCCAATGGTTTGATAAGCCTGGTCGACATTATAAATATCCACGTTTTGAAGGGTGTAGGTACCAAATACCGTCCAATAGCGGCTCAAACGGCGTCCAATACTGATGGATCCCCCGATTTGAGTTTCGGTATAAAAGTTGTTGGTTCCATCAGCGTTTAAAACGGCCGTGGTAAAGATCTGCGTCGTGTCGAAAAGATTAACGCTAAAAGAAGTCGGCGTATTAAAAAGCCAGGGTTCTGTAAAACCTATCGAAATACTCGAACGCGAAGCACCCAATTCCAAATCTAAATTAACTTTTTGACCTTTACCGAAAAGGTTGGCTTCTTCCAGTTTGATGTTACCGATAAATCCGTTGACCGAGCTGTAACCGCCGCCCACGCTGATGGAACCTGTTTTACGCTCTTTAATGCGGAACACCAGGACTTCTTTACCCGGACCGTCACCGGGTTGAACATCTGGATTCACCTCATCAAAGAAGCCGAGGTTATAAAGGTTTTGACAGGAATAGCGGATTTTATTGGCTTCAAACTTATCACCAGCTTTAATCGCCAATTCACGGCGGATAACGTAATCGCGCGTTTTATAGTTACCCACAATTTTAATATCCTGAACATAAGCAATCTGCCCCTCGGTAACTACTAAAGAAACATCCGCTCTTTTCGCGTCTTCGTCATATTGAATGTTCGGAGTGATGTTCGAGTAAATGTATCCCTTATCCGCGTATAAACTCTTAGCTTTCTTTAAGCCGTCATCCAAATCCTTCTTGCGCAAAACATCGCCCTTTTTAAGAGCCAAAGCCTTCGCCAATTCCTCATCCTCAAACAGAATATTGCCCTGGAATTGAATATTACCCGTCGTGTACTTCGAGCCTTCTTTCACCGTGAGCGTGATGTAAACCTTTTTGTGTTCCAGGCTCATCTTTTCTTTGTGATCTAAAACAACCGCTTTCAAATAGCCTTCGTCGTGGTAGAAATCCTCAACGGCCTTGATATCCGAGTCCAACATCTCAGGTTTGTACTTATCACCTTCGTGGTTCTCTTTAAACTGACCGGCGACTTTTTTTGCGCTAAAAGCCTCGGATCCGATGACTTCAATCCCGCCGATTTTAATTTGCGACCCTTCAGCGATTTTAAAAGTCACATCGATAGTGTTGTTGACCGTGTCCGCCTTGCTTTCAAATGTAACCGCGGCATTGGAATAACCCTCGTCCATGTAATCTTTTTTAATAATCTCAACGTCTTGATTCACCACAGCTTGATTGAAGGGTTTATTTAGGGCGGTTTTTATATCGTCAGAAAATTTCTTAGCGTCCCATTTTTTATTGCCGGCGAAAGCAATCCGCTTAACAACAGGTCTTTCTTCCACTTTAAAAATAAGAGCGATCAGGCCGGGTTTGTCGCCAGGTTCGGCGTCTACCGTGACATTTTTAAAGTCGCCCATGGAAAAGAGGTTATGGATGTCCAACCGCAGACGTCTCAGTGAAAAGGGGTCTTTTTCCTTTTCTTCTAAATGGCCGTAAATGACCAAGGCGGACACGTTTTTATTGCCTTCGATTTTAATGGAAGAAATTTTGGCCGAATCGGAGTTATCGGCTAGCGCCAGGTTAGGGGCGATAACACAAGCAGACCCTAAAAAAATGAGAGCAAAAGCGATGTAAAGTTGCCGGACGCCTGAAAACAAGTGAATCCCCTAGGGTTAAGTTCGCGTTTAAACGACCGCAAAAACAAACAAAAATACAGCCAAATGCCGCGCATTCTAGCACGACACCTCAAAAATCATCAATTAATTAACATTACTCAGGGAATAAGGACGTTTCAGCGGGATAAACCGACTGTCCAGAAGTGAGAAACGGCACAAAACGAAATCGTCACTGCTGCACTTGCGGAACGATACTTTTGACACTGACTGCTTCATTTCCATTCAAGTATTTCGTCCTGATTAAAACCTCGTATTCTTCCTCAGGATTCAGTTTATCCACGACCAGTTGGTGGTCGTAAGCATGCTGTCCCTTTTCCTGGATATCTTTAACGACATCCTTGTTCGAGTTAATGATTTGCAATTCACCTTTTGTCACCAAATCAGTCTGCCAACTGACCTGATATTTTCCCAAACCAATATCCAAAATATCGAACCGCAGAAACTTCGGTACCTGTTTATCTCCCGGCTGGGCGCTCATCACGTCGGGCAACTGCGCGCTGTAGCTCAAACCCACTTTGGTCTCATCCTGGCCATTGTCATTACCACCGGTCATTCCATAGGCCTTTAGATTCTTGGTGATGCCATATTCCAATCCCATCTCAAACTGTCCTTGAGCCGCGTCCGTTGTGAGATTCTTACCCACCCCCACCACCGACTTCACCGTCAAGCGGGAATCCAACGGTTTATTGATTTCCATTTGGGCCAGCGGCACCGAGTTGCCGACGAGGGTATTCCCATAAGGCTCCGCGATCACCTGACTCGCACCAGGGGTCGGTTGTCCATTACTCCCCACGTTGTAAACAATGTTGCTCTTAAAATTAACGTCCACATTCAGCTCGCTTTGGACAGGACCCCGGATTAAATTCGTCACCTTACTGGAAGCCACGCGGTCAATTGTCTGCAAAATCGCGTCAGGCACCACACTCCCCGTGTTTTGCTGATAGACCGCCTGCATCTGCTGGCTGGTATAGCCGGTCATATCCCGGCCGAACATGATGTAAGAGAGCAGCAGCTTCTGCTGAAGATCCGGATCGTTGGTGGTGAAGTGAGGACTTGAATCTAAAGTGAAATCGATGTTGCCAAAACTACCTTTAAAGGTGATCCAAATATCCATGTTCGTCGTCCGCACACCGCCCGCGGTGACAATTTCCACGTTCTGTAAGGTATCCGTCGCCCTGCCCCACAGAACCGGCAAACGGCCATGGGGAATATAGAGACTGGCTTCATCCACTTTGAATTCATGTCCTAAGTAACGTAAATAACCCTGCTTGGTACCCGCCTGGCCTGATGAATAGATACCAGGATGGTCCTCCGTCCGGTCACGGTCCTTACCCGTCAATTTGATGCTGTCCCCCGGGTTCACCCGCACATCGAGATACTGGGTATAACTTTCGTTGGAATACCAACAATTATTACCCGCCAGCAGATAGAGTTCGAAAAAGACCCGTCCCAGCGCCGGGAAGGAGATGCTCTTTCCGCTTTCGTCCTTTTCCTCTTCCGGAGGGAAGGTGTAATGGCCGCTTTCCATTTTGGCCGTACCAATGACATGTGGTTCTGAAATATCCCCCTGAATACGAAGCGGCAAGTCGGGGCTGGCTCCATAGAAGAAAACCTCTCCCCACTCCCCTTTTTTCATAATGGTCGGCACGCTAATCCAAACCCCATGGTCGCCAATGCTTTGTAAATTTAGATCCAGATACTGAGGAACGAAATTAACCAGAGTCATCTTCGACACTTCAACCGGGGGTGAACTGAGGAATATTCGACCCTTGCCGATTTGCGCGTTCAATCCATAGATCGCCAATACGTTATTGCGCACCTTAATGTGCCCGTTAAGGTCGTAGACCGCCTGGCAAATCATAGGCGGCACAAATTGGCACTTGGAAAAGTCCAGATCCATGTTTAGAACGGGATTGTCCAGCGTGCCCGTCACATGGGCATCCAGGTCCATACTGCCCGAAGCCTTTTTAGCGAACCCAGCCAATAAGATGAGGCCGAAATCGCCTTTGACCATCTGCGCGTTAATGTCCATTTCGTTATTACGAACCGATTCCCAACTGTCTTTGGTTAACGCGAATGGCATTTTGCCGTCCACCGTAAAATCAAAGGCGCCGCTTTTGCTCAACTCCAACGGAGTTTCCTTTGACCCGAAATAAAGCACATTGTCACGGGCTTTTAAGTCCGCGCTCAGCAGATCAAAATGAAGTTCGCCCGCGTTCCCGTTCGAAACCAAGAGGGACGCTGTAAACATAGGATTATCCAGGCCGCCCTCAAAAATCAGGTGATAGCTTCCTGTGCCGCTTAAAGGGAACCCCGGCATCAGCCACTTCCCCACTTCCTCAATGGGAACGTCTTTGGCGTCAGACACAATTTTGCTCTGGCCATTCAAATCCAAGGTCCCATCTACGGAGAAGGTGCCTTTAGAATTTTCCAAATGGATGTTTTTGAAAATAACTTTTTTCGCTTCGGATAAATCCAGCGCTCCCAATAATTGCGGATTCGTGTTATCCAAAGGTTTAAAGGTCACCACGTTTTTATCCACCATGATAGCCACATCAAAAGGTTTGGCTTTTTTGGGATCCGCGCCCGGCGCGTGACCCAAATCAGTCAGCGAAAGAATTCCATCAAAAGTGGGCCTGGATGGTTTGGCTTCCAAAGCGAATTTGCCAGTCAAATGAACCTGGCTGGTCATGTTCAAAATAGAAATGTCCACATTCGTCATGGACCCCAGGATATCCATCGAAACCAGCGTCGGATCCTGATCATCGATCCCCACGGTCCCCTGGTTGATATTGATCTGGCCCTTTTCCAGGTTAATTTGATTTTTGCCCAGGGATATTTTTTTATTCGCTTCAGTGAAATTCAACGAGGCCGAGGGACAAACATTGTCATCCCATCTGAGGTTTTGTCCGTCGACTGAGAATCCCACCGACAAATTATCGAGAGAACCATTCAACGACAAGTTACCGTTCACCGAGCCGGACACTTTGTGCTTTTCAGTTTTAATCCCGAAAAGCGAAACCAGATTAGCCAATTTTTCATTCTTCACCGGGCCATTAATGGCGACCAGGCTAGTCGGCGACCAAAAGGCGTCTTTGGACGCTGCCCCTGTGATGGTGCCCGCCAGCGTATATTTCGCCGCATCCCTTGTCAGCGAAAACTTGGGAGAAATCTTGTGTTTGTCCCCGTCAAAAGAAAGTTCAACACGGTCAAAATCATAGGCTTGAATCGATCCATCGGTGATCGTAAAAGAACCGGTCAATGGCATTTCTTCGAAAGTGCCCTTCTTCAGCTCCAACTGTCCCGAGATAAGACCTTTGGTGTGGATAGAGGCTGGCAAGAACTGTGTCAGATTAGGCGCGTCAGACAGCAATACCGGCCCTACGCGGAGCGTGGCCTGAATTTTCGGCAGCAGCCCTGACAGATCGATCGTCGTGGAGCCGTAAACGCTTCGGCCCAAAGTGATTTTCCCCTGAATGACTTTATTCGCCAGCGAGGCATTAATTAAAAAATCCGTAAAATGAAACTCGTTATTTTTGCCGTCACCCAGGGAGAAGTCAGCCGACTTAAACGTACCGTGCCAATCTTTTAAAATCTCCTCGCCCGTTTCAGCCGTCAGTTGAAACTCACCCGTTAAGAAAGGCTTACCCGCCAATTGAATATGATCCGCGACCAGTTTCAGACTCATGCTTCCTGGTTTGGATTGAGTGTCCCAATAACCGGTGGCCGACAGTGAGTGGGTGCCCTGGCTGACTTTAAATTTCTTAATTTGAAGTTTTCCGTCATCCAAGCTTAAAAGACCGTCCACGTGATCGGCTGCCCAGTCACCCACTTTGAGAGAATCAACCGTGCCGCTTCCTTCCACGATGGGATTCTTTCTCGTGCCCGTCACATGTAAGTCGCCTGTGATCAAACCCTCGAAGGGCTGCGGAGGATTTTCCCAAATGCCCAAATCCGAAATATATTGGACCGATGCGTCTTTAGCGTTAATTTTCAGGTCAAACAGCGAATCGGGGTCAAATCCCAATTTTCCCTCAACTTTTAACAGTTCACCCACTTCGAATTTTTCAAACGAGAGCACGCCCGCTTTCCAAACCAGTGAGCCTTCGAGAGATTCGGGATCCTGCTTGCCTAAACGAATCTCTTCCGACGAAACGCGCAAAGAAGCCTCAGGGTCTTTTCGAGTGCCTGTTAAACGAAGATCCAGGTCCACTTTCCCCTTCACGTCTTTAAACTGATCCTGCAAGAGGGGCAGTTCCTCTAAAACCAGATCCGTACCGGCTATTTCCAGATCAATGGGCCTGGCATCGGTCTTGGGATAAGTTCCGCGGCCGGTGAGCTTAGTGATTTTTTTACCCGTCTTTAAAGTGAGCTTGTTTAATTCCCAATAATCAGCCTTCTCCGTGCACTCGCCATCGAGCCGGGTTTTGACTGGCGTGGTTGAAGCCGAGGATTCGGACCCTTCTTTGTTAAAGATTCCGTAAAACTTTAATTTCTGATCCTTGAGCACTAAATTTGTTTTCACAAAATAGTGGGTCAGTACATCTTGAATCGTACGGTCTAAGGTGAGTTGACCGTCTGTCGAAAGTATCGGCTCGCCGACACTGCCGCCCAGATGAATCTCAAAATCACCCTGCCCTTCCATACCGTTGATCCCGAAAGAAGCCGCCAATTTTTTAGCGTCAAGCCCGCTCAACACACTATTCAACGTAATCGGCGCGTCCGCTTTGCCGCTAAGAGAAACAAAACCATTAGCGGTAAATTCACCCGCGTAAAGTTTTCCGGCGACATCAAAGAGATTAAAAATGCCTTTTTCATAACCCGCTTTGACTGAAAAGGAATCCACCTGTAAATCGCCAATGTGAGATGTTCCGATTTGAGCCGTACCTTCCAACGAAGGATTCGACAGGGTGCCCGTGGCCACAAAAGAGGCCGTGCCAGTTCCATCCACTTTTAAATCAGGAAGTTTGATCAAGCTTCCAAAAACGTCGGCCAATAGCAGCCGATCTGTGCTGGTACGCATGGCCATCGGACGGCCGTCAAAAGGCACCAATCCCGAGGCGGTCCAGGCTGTTTGTCCCACCAAAAAGGTCAGCGCGCCCGGAACATTTAAATCCGTAGGACGGATAAAAGCCCTGCCGTTAATTTTGGAAAACACCACCCCCAGCGGCGCTGGAGACTTGATTGAAACATTCGATAAGGTAGTTGCGGCATCAAACCAAACCCGGCCCGGTTGAAACACGAAAGGACTTTCCACGTCCACTGTACCGTCCAGCAGTTCCCAGCCTGATAAATCCTTCACCGTGGAGCTTCCCGATATCAGCGGCCATTGGGTCAAACTCATCTTGCCCAAAACTTTCAGATTATTTTCGTTAAAGCTTCCGTTGAAAGATAAAGCGCCCTGGCTGTTCGCCTGGGGTGACGACGCTTCCAGCGACACGCCCCAAACCCTTCCATCATTGGTTGAGGCCTCAAAATTAATATCACGAAGCATCGTCCGCGGCGTCTTATTGGCCTGAATAGAAAAAACACCTTTATGAATGGCTAATTTGCCCGCGGGAATAACCGGCAACGGAATATTTTTTAAATCTGGGGGTGCTTTAGACGGAGCTGCTTTGGGTGCGTCTTCAGGTTCTTCATCGTGGATCAAGGTGATTTGCGGGCCGTCAAAAACAACTTTTTCAAAACAATTTTCCAGGGGCTTGTGCTGAAAAATTAAGCCGATCAAATCTAAATTGACGGAGATTTGATCTACCGCCAAATGACTTTTCCAGGGTTCCCCCGGCATCGTGAGATCGACTTGATTTAAAGAAACGTGGCCTAAGAGGTTGGCGCGAATGGATTTAATCGTGACGGGAGAGTGGACCGCCTTGGCCAACTCACGCTCCACCAGCGGGCGCAAATTAGCGTCGACAATCTTGTCCTGAAACAAAGAATAGGCGCCCAAGAGAGTTAATAATCCCAGGGCGCCCCAAAGAAGCCTTAGTTTTCCGGCTGACTTCTTCATCTCATTAATTCCTGATGAAAAGCGGTCAAACAGCGGCCGGCGAAGCGGTCGTCACCGACGGCGCCTCAAAAACCAATTTATCGCCGCCTGATTTCAACAGAACGGTTTGTCCATCCAAGATGGTTCCACGCAGCAGTTCCTCAGCCAAGGCGTCTTCGACATATTTCTGAATCGTGCGCTTCATCTGACGGGCGCCGTAAATCTTGTCGTAACCCTTTTCAATGAGGAAGTCGCGGGCGGCCTGATCCAGCGTGAGCGTGATCTTCTTCTCGGCCAAGCGCTTCTGCACATCGACCAATTGAATATCGACGATCTTCTCGATCTGAGCTTTTTCCAGCGGGTCAAACACAATAATGTCATCAATACGGTTAAGGAACTCAGGATTGAAAGCCTTCTTCAACTCCGCCTGAACCTTGTCCTTCATACCCGTATAGGAAGACTCAACGCTTTCGGGATTGAAGCCCAAATGCTTCTCGACCCCAATTTCGCGGGCTCCCAGGTTGCTGGTCATAATGATGACGGTGTTTTTAAAATCGACAATGCGGCCCAAGCTGTCGGTCAAACGGCCGTCTTCCAAAATTTGAAGCATGACGTTAAACACTTCCGGGTGGGCCTTTTCAATTTCATCGAACAGCACCACGCTGTAAGGTTTGCGGCGCACTTTCTCCGTCAACTGACCGCCTTCGTCATGGCCCACATAGCCCGGAGGGGCTCCAGCCAAACGCGAGACGTTGAACTTTTCCATGTACTCGCTCATGTCAAAGCGGATCAAAGCATCATCGTCGTCAAATAAGAACTCAGACAAGGCTCTCGCCAATTCGGTTTTACCCACACCGGTGGGCCCCAGGAACATGAAGCTTCCAATGGGTTTACGCGGATTGCCGATACCAGCGCGGCTGCGGCGAATGGCCTTCGAGATCGAGATAATCGCCTCGTCCTGTCCCACAATGCGCTTGTGCAGTTCTTCTTCCATGCGCAAAAGCTTTTCGCTTTCCTTCTCGCCCAATTTAATCATCGGGATGCCCGTCCATTTAGAAGCCACGTGAGCGATATCTTCCCAGCTCACCACCGCCTCTTCCTTGGACTTCATGGATTCCCATTTATCTTTTTCTTCGGTCAGCTTTAAGCGCATTTTTTTCATCTTGTCGCGCAAGTCGGCAGCCCGTTCGAATTCCTGGGTCTTGATAGCTTCTTCTTTTTCCTGTTTCACCTTATCCACTTCTTTTTCCAAAGTGCGGATTTCAACCGGAATGGTGGTAATGCGTAAACGGGTACGGCTTCCCGCTTCATCGATCAAGTCGATGGCCTTGTCCGGCA
>JABDGD010000008.1:0-723 GCA_013286205.1 Candidatus Firestoneibacteriota bacterium
TTTCACGCGGCGATTCAAGAAAATCTAATCGAATCATTTTAAGAAAAAACGCCGAAAGCTAAGATTAAACCCAGTGAATACTGAAACCATAGCTCCCAATACGGCTAATGCCGCGATAATTTGGCCAAAAACACCTCCCGCTTCACCCGTATGCAGGGCCCTAACCCAAATACGAAGTTTGCGGCCCAGGTTATAACCCTCATAGGGCTCCCATTTAATAACTTCCGCCGTATTCGCATCCAGCGTCAAAAGAGATCGGCCGTAAGCGTTGGGTGAAGAAGGTTCCTCAATAACCACCATCACATTAGGCCGGTTACCCTGGGGCAGACGCAAATTCATGGAAAGCCAAGCCGGCGACTGCTTTTCAGCCGCGGCGAAGTAAGCGCTAAAATTCGCCGAACGAGAGTGAGTCTTGCGGGCTATTTTTTTATCCCCACGCGAACCTTTAGCATCGGGGGAAGGCGGAGCCATCGCGGAACGAGCTGGCGGTTCATTACCCGTGGCGCGGTAAAGCAAATCATTGGCCCAGGGATAGATCATAATAATTCCGGTAAGAACGATCAAAAATAACCAGGGCGCCGACCAAAACCCAATGGCGTTATGCCAGTTAAACTCCCTCTGCTTACCTTTAAACCTCAGCGTCGGAATACCGATCACTTTAAAAACCGAAACCGTCCACTGTCTGGGCCACCAAAGGTAAAAGCCAGATATCAAAGAAATACC
>JABDGD010000008.1:733-74608 GCA_013286205.1 Candidatus Firestoneibacteriota bacterium
TGCCCTTTACCGTCTTAGCGACTTCACGATCCGCCCCTTGAAAGCCAAACCAACGGTGTAATTCGGTCACGGTATTGAAGAATAACCTCAGGTGAGTACCCTGACCTAAAAGCTCACCCGTATATGGATTTATATAGAGCACTTCATCTCGACCGACGTTGACTAAAACTGAAGCATTGGAGTTTTTATCAACAGTTAATCCTGTCACTTGTTGATCTGGCACCAGGTCATGGACCTTCACATTGAGTTCATCCAAGCTTAAGGATTTAGCGTCAGGCGCTGGAACTGAAACCCTTTTCAACGAACGTTCAGCCAAAGAAATGATTTGCGGCTCGAAAGAAAGCAGGAAACCTGTAAAGGCCAAAAAGAAAATCCCCAAACCGGCGGTCAAACCCACACTCAAATGAAACCAAAAAAAGAAGGGGCGTAATTTCATGGGCGGTCTTAAACCTCAGCCCAGCGTTGTAAAAGGTTGTGATAAACCCCAATAAGCTGAACCGCGGAGGGATGCTCGGGATAGTCTTTGTTTAACCGCTGAATAGCCAAATCGAGATCGAGCAGTACGGTTCGTTGCGAATCTTCCCGCACCATGCTTTGAATCCAAAAGAACGAGGCCAAGCGAGCCCCGCGCGTCACGGGCTTCACCTGATGCAAACTGCCCGAGGGATACAAAATCATATGGCCTGCCGGAAGTTTCACATTATGAACGCCAAAGGTATCCTCAATCATTAATTCCCCACCGTCATATTCATCCGGCGAGGCCAAAAACAAAGTCGCTGAAATATCCGTTCTCATGCGCTGCGCCGTTCCCGGAATCTGGCGAATCGCGTTATCCACATGAGTGCCATAAGTTTCACCGCCCTGGTAGCGGTTAAAAAGGGGCGGCGAGACCTTTGACGGAAGGGCCGCCGTGATGAAAAGCTGATTCTGGCCTAAAGCGGCCAGAATCATTTCTCCTATTTGTTTTCCAATCGGATGATTTTCAGGAACCTGTTGGTTATTTTTAAACCGGGTGGCTTGGTGGCCAGCGGTCGCCTTTCCATCCACCCACTCCGCCTTTTCTAATAATTGGCGCGCCTGGGCGACTTGCTCCGGCTTTAAAACATCATCAACCTGAAAGATCATAATTACCCTTAAAACTTAAAGTTAGTTGAGACCAAAACCGTACGGCCTGCGCCCGGCACAATATGGCCCGGGTGTATCTGGTCGATATAATAAGCGTCGGTTAAGTTAATGCCGTTCGCCTGAATGCTGATTTGCTTGTCCAGGTTGTACTTCACCATACCGCTGAAAGTAATGTAACCCGGCGCGTCCTCAATCACACCATCCTGAGCGAACTTGCCTCCCTGACGGTCGGTTGCGGCGTCAAGACCGGCACCAATCTCGAACTTTTCCGAAAGGTCATAGGTCGTCCAAAAGTTAACCGTATCTTCCGGCGCGTTAGCCAAAGGTAGATTCGTGAAATTCTGAATACCGCCGTTCAGAAGATAGCTGGTGCTAAAAGTGGAGTAATTGACGTAGTAGCTCCTTAAGAAGGTATAACCCGCCATCACCTCCCATTGCTTGGTGATATAGCCCGATAAACCCAATTCAAAACCCTTGGCAATTTCCGTACCGGCATTCAAATCTGTTGTTGGATTATTAGGGTTTTCCACCAGCGCGTTATCCATTTCATCCCAGAATAAAGCACCAGTCACGGTGATTTGGTCATTCGCCAGGCTCCACTTGGTACCCAACTCAAAGCTGGTAGTTACCTGCGGCGGTTGAGGCGCCGTAGCCGACGACAGCGCTAAACTTTCAGCTGAAGGATCGGCCGAGGTACCCGAGACAAAATAGATGCTGGAGTCTTTTTGCGGTTTAAACACTAACCCCGCGCGCCAGTTGAGAAGCTGGTCATTACGGCCAAACACCGAGGCCGGAGCCGAACCAATGGTCGCCGCGTTGTAATAAGAATCCACATTGTCGAAACGCAGCCCGCCAATTAATTCCCATTGATCATCCAGATCAATCGTATCCAAAACATAAACCGCTTCAGTGGTCACGCCCGCCGAAACGTTGGACTTAACTGCCGCTGTGGCGGCTGAAAAATTAAGATTCTCGTTAGGGGCCAACACTGCCTGGCCCGGCACACCGGTATATCCCGTTTGAATCGGATCTGAAGTATCAATTACTTCTTCAGCTCCTAACAAGAAGGTGTGTTTGATGCCGGCAGTCTTAAACTTGGTGGTCAAGTCTGTCTGATTATCAAAAGTCGTTTCCGTGCTGTAAACCGCCAGTTCATTCTGAGTCACAAACATTTGATTGAGACTCAACGAACCCGCCTGATAAGCCGCGATCTGCGAAGTGGTCAGGTTCAGCTGTGGTTCCGTAATACGCACATCCCGATAGTAATTACCGAAACGGGCTTTTTCGCTGATGGAAACATCATCATTGAAAGCGTGATCCAATTTGACGCTTCCCAAATCCACGCTGGTTCTTAAATAATCGTCAAGAAACCCGTAATAGTTCTGCCGCGGAACCGGCGCCGGGTTTTCCAAAAGCCAGGGAATACCGTAATCCGGAATCGAGTTTTCATCCTCGTGCAGATAAGAAATGGTAAGTTTTGTCGGTTTATCGACACCAAAAACCAAGGTCGGCGCGAAAGCGCCCAGGCTATTCTGAGTCACATTACGTTCAGCCACATTGCCCTGATCCGCCATGGCATCCAGGCGAAAACCCACATCCGAACCCAAAGTAGACAAAGGTTGATTGATACCTACCGTGGCGCGGCGGGTAAAGTCTGTACCAAAAGTCATGGAGCCTTCATAAGACGGGCTCAAAGTAGGCTGTTTACTCACTTGGTTCACTACCCCGCCAGTGGTTCCATCCCCGAACAAAAGACCCGAAGGACCCTTTAACACTTCGACTTCCGAGAGGAAAAAGGGATCCCGGTAGTAGCTGCCGTAATCGCGCATGCCGTCCAAAAAGAAGTCGTGATTAATTGAGAATCCGCGAACCGAGATCTTGTCACCCTGTTGGCTAAACTCGCCCGCCGCCAGGCTGATACCCGAAACATCGCGTAAAGCGTCGCGAAGAGTCGTAATCCCCTGGGATTGCATTTGATCTTGATCCACCACGGTGGCTGATTGAGGCGTTTCATTTAAAGGACCGGAATACTTGGTAGTCGACAAAGCCTTCTGTTTATCCGATGCGCCAATAACGGTTAATTCCGGCATGGTAGTCGAAGGGCCTTTGTTATCAGAAACATCCGCGCTATCTGCCGCGGTCACGGCTGGTTTTTCAGAGGTTTGATCATCCGCCGCCCAAACTCCGGCTGGCACTGCGATTAAGCAGGTGGTCAAAACCGCACCTTGTAAAAACCGTCTAAGGCTCACCCAGGTATTACTGGTTTGTTTTAAACCTTCGAGTACTTGCCGAACGGCTTCTTTTTGCTCGGCTTCGTTTTTAAACGAAACGGCAAAAATATCCACCGGCTTAATTTGAAACGAGCTGGGCCATTCATTGACCGAACCTAAAACATGAAACGGATTTGAAAAATCTAACGACATCGAAGCTAAATCCCCATAAAAATTCATCACTCATTCTCCATATTTAATCTTTATTTTAGCTCGGTCGTTTTTACGCCCATCCCTGGCTATTCTCAAAGGGCACCGCATCAACTTACTCACTCCAACTTCAGTTATACGTAGGAACAAAATCTCCCCAGGCCCCGCCGATCAACTGGCTTAACTTTTGGGCCAAAGAGGACTTCGCGGCCGCAGGCTGGATGTCGCCCGCGAACATCTTGCTCATTTCAGCGACTTCTGACGAGGACAGCAGGATGACTTTATCTTTCACTTTTAAAGCGCCCCGGCCGCAGGAACACTGGCTCAGATGACAGTTTCCAAAACTAACCTGATGCTTAATTTCATGACCCATAAACCCCTCATTCCTAAACTTTGATTACAAAATATCCTTCAACCGAAACCGAACCGGAATATTGACACTGCTGGTAATGGCGATACCCGCCACATGAGCTGGTTTAAACTGCCAGTTTTTAACCGTTTCCAACGCCGCTTCATCTAAATCAGTAAAACCAGAGCTTTTCGTTAACGCGACCGAGACCACTTTGCCCTGCGTATCCACTTCGGTATGCAGTACCACGACACCCTCTTCTTTAAAACGGCGTGCCGCGGCCGGATAAGGCGGAGGTGGATTGCGTAAATAACCAGGCAGTTCCAGCGCACCGCTGGAGGCGGCTCCTCCGACACCTGTAGGCGTGACCGGAGTTGGTTTGGGCTTAGGTTTAGAGTGCTCAGCCGGGCTGTCTGAATCCGATTCGAGTTCGACTACCGATTCTTCTTCGGGTTGGATAATTTTAGGAATCCCGCCGCCCGCGACCGCGCCGGCCATGCCGTATTCCGCCTGACGGGCCAATACCAAACTGCTGGCGCCTAAAGCAACCACATGAATCACCACCGCGAAAACAGCGCAAATCTTCCAGCGGGTTTGTTGGCCTGTTTGATTTAGATATTCATTAAAACCCATGACTATTGTTTGCCCTTGGTCGTGCGGATAGCCGTGTGTTTGATACCGGCGTTTCGAATATCGTCCAAAACCGAAATCACCAGACCGAAATCGGCTTTTTTGTCTCCGTGGATAAACACTTTAGCTTCCGCGTCCGAATCAGCCAGAGCCTTCAACTTCGCGGGCAAAGCTTCCAATGTAGTTTCTTCTTTGTTCCAGAAAAGTTTGCCGTCTTTGGTCACCGTAACGCCAATGGGCGCGTGGTCTGAGCTGGGTTTGGAAGAATGAGCCGAAGGCAGGCTCACCGGCACCGATTCATTCTTAATCATCGACAACGAGACCATAATAAAAGTCGCCAGCAAAAAGAACATGATATCGATGAGCGGAATAATTTCGATGCGCGCGCGTTTGCGGGTATGAGTAGAGACAATCCGCATAACTTAGCGCTCCCCTCTCAAGATCAGTTCCAGTTGAGTACCGGTGTCTTCCAGTTCCTGCCGGGCCTGTTCGACCTGCGCGTTTAAGAAGTTAAAAGGGAGTAAGGCAGTGACCGCGATCACCAGACCAAAAGCGGTGGCGATCAAAGCTTCCGCGATACCACCCGTCAGCGCCGTCGGGGCCTCTAACTCTTGATTTCCCAAAAGACCGAAAGAATGAATGAGACCCGTCACCGTTCCCAGCAAGCCCAAGAGCGGGGCCAAAGTAATAACCGTATCCAGCACCGAAAGACCCCGGTTAAAACGGGTCAATTCACGGTTCGCGGCTTGAAGATAAGCGCTGGAGAAAGAAACGCTGCGGTGATCCAAAGCATAGTGCAGAACCCGAACCACGAAATCAGTGGATTTCGCACCCACCTCTTTGGCCTGGGTATCCTGCTTTTTTTCGAGAGCTGAAAGGAACTTCTCCACATCAGCGGCGTTGCGAAGACGGGACTCGCGCCAAATAAACCAGATTCTTTCAATCACGACCGTCAAAGTTACCATCGAAACAATCAACAGGGGCCACATCACCGGCCCGCCTTTTAAGAACATTTGAATCACGTCAAACTCCCTTAAGTTTTCTAGTCCCTGGCAAAAGCTGGGTTACTTGGTCAAAATCAATTTGTCGTTTTTGGTAATGCGAAGACGGTATTCTTCGTTGTTATGAACGATTAGAATTTCGGTTCGACCCTCAAAAAGTGATTCGGTGGTTAAACGACGGTTTTTGGAGGAATTGCTGACTTCGCCCTGATTTCCAGATTCCAAAACCCGCACCACCTAATTGATAATGATTATCAATATCGATTATAGAGAAGAAGCGTTTACCGTCAAGAAAAAGATAAAGAGAGATGAAAGATGGTTATTTAAAAGAGAAAAGACCCGCCAAAATCAGCAAAAAGACCAACGGAGGCCTTTAGCGGCTTCGAGCGCAGCGGCAGCCATCGCTAGTATCTTGATGGTCTGGTTCATCCATACCGCGGTGGGCGGATTGTAAGTAATCCGCGTTAATATTCCAGGAGCCGCCACGCAGAACTCTGTATTCCCCGCTAACGGGACCGGCGGGATTTTGAGCCGGGCTTTCCCCGTAATAGCTCTGCCCATACCAGTCGCTCACCCACTGCCACACATCACCCACAATATCGTATAAGCCAAAAGCATTTGGCTGTTTCATGCCGACTGGTTGAGTCCTGTCACCCGCGTCATCTGCGTACCATGCGTAATCTTTTAGCTGACTCTCATCATCGCCGTAGAAATAAGCCGTATCGGTTCCCCCGCGAGCCGCTCTTTCCCACTCCGCCTCAGTCGGAAGACGTTTGTTGGCCCATTTGCAAAAGGAATCCGCGTCGCTCCACTTAATGTTAATAACAGGATTTTTGCCTCTACCCCATCCATTATCAGACACCGGCACTCTGCCAGTCGCCTCACAAAACTTATCGTATTGATCAAAAGTCGCCAAATATTTATCCATGTAAAAGGCGCCCACCCAAACTTTGTGTTGGGGGTGTTCGTCTCCATTACCCTTGCCATCCGGTGATCCCATATTGAAATATCCCGCCGGAATTAAAACCATGGCTGACGAATCCGAATCTTTCCCCTTCTTTTCATCAGGCGTTTCTGAAGCTGCCGGTTTAGCCGCGTCCGGACTAGCCTCAGGCGAAGGCGTTTCCTTTACTACCTCACTAGGATTGGTTGGCGGCGGTTGTTGAGCTGATGGGGACGCCGAAGACTGCGAAGAAGAGAACGAGGGCAGTTGAATCACTTTCATACCCGGCGGAATTTGAAGAACAATAATATTTCCGCCTTGCGGTATAGGAACCATTTGAACACCAGATGATGCCGGAATTTCCTGTACTACTTTCATTCCTCCGTTGGTGCCCTGTTGGACAAATTGAATCCCGGTACCGCCAGGCACTTCCTCAATGAATGCCAGTCCAGAGGAAGAAGGCGGTAACTGAGCCAGAGATTTCAAGTCAGAAGAAGGTGACGGGATTTGCGCGCCGAATTGAGGTTTGCCCGCGGGAGGAGGCGGCGATTGAACCAATTGCAGGCCAGACGCCGTCATCAAAACACCTGCGGGACTATTAGCGTTTTGTTTGTTCAACCCGCCCGCGCCGACTTCCATCACATCCGATGATTTTCCAGAATTAGCGGTTATAGCCATTTCAGAAGATGAACGAAGCCCGCTCGACAGGCGGCTTTTCTTGTTGCAGACAAAAAATCCCGTCAAAAGTAAAACGAATAACAAAAACAGAAACACTACATATCGTTTTACACCGATTTTTCTTTTCGCCGCAAAGTCATAACTGCACCTGTAGCAGAAGTGCGAGTCGCGCCGGTTTTCAGTTTGGCATCGGGGGCAATAGATCAAGTCATAAACCTTTAAATCAGGTTAAACGGAACGGCTTCAAATTCGATGGGTTGGATCACCTGAAGTCATCGAGAAATCATTACAAAAGCTAATAAATCCAGGGCACAATTATAAAATCGTCCCACTGATTATCAACCTCTATCCCATCAAACTCTAGGTTTTAGTTGATGAAAGCTTTTAATTTAATGAAGGGTAATCGCGCTAAACCGTGGCACTGGGAAACTCGGCCAAAACCTCAGTGCCCTGGCCTACCTGGCTTTCTAAACGAATATCGCCGCCGTGGGCCCTCATAATTTCCCGGCACAAACTTAAACCTAACCCGTAACCGCCCGTTTCTTTGGTACGGGATTTATCCACGCGGTAAAAGGGTTCGAACACTTTTTCTTGATCTTCTGAGGGTATTCCCACTCCAAAATCATGAACTTTCAGCGTAATTTTGCCATTCAGGGTTTCCAAGCTCATCTCAACCGGTTTCTTTTGCCTGTCTGAGAATTTCAAGGCGTTTTCAACCAAGTTTTGGATAACTGTTTTAATGCGGGTCGAATCTACTAAAACGTTTATCGATTCCAGCGGCTCCAATAGTTTCACGCCAGGTTTCCGCTTTTGATACTTCGCGGCTGTTTCGCGAATCAACAAAGTCAAATCGACCGCTTCTAAGGAAAGCTTGCCGTTGCCGCTGCGAAGGCGTTCAGTTTCCAAAATTTCAGTTAACATCGTTTCCATTTCAGCCACATCTTGAAGCATAGATTGCTTCAACTCATTTTCAGCGCTCATTTCCAAAGCCAATTTCAAACGGGTTAAAGGACTCCGAAGCTCATGGCTAACATCCAGAAGAAGCTGATCCTTAGAATGAACCATTTCTTTAACCCGCCGCACCATCAGATTAAAGCTTTCGGCCAAATAATAAATTTCACCATGGTGCCGACCCACTGGAAATTGAAAATCTAAATTGCCATTAGAAATCTCGTTTACACCCTTCATCAACAGTCGAAGAGGGCCAAACATACGGCGCAAAACAAAAAAGGCCACCAGCATCACCACAAACACGCAGCCTAAATACTGGGGAGCTTTTCCCATGGTGAACGAGCCGTTTGAGAAGAGCTGAATGACAATAAAGACCGCGCAAATCCAGAACAACAGCATAAAAATCTTCATAAAAAACCAATGACGGCGCGGCTGAAAAGTTCCTGACCGGGGCGGGCCCCAAGGTCTCACCCTACAATTGGCATCCCAATTCTTCTGCCAGTTAGCTTCCCACTTAGCCCGATAGCTTCTAATCCACTCTTCCCTTTCGAGCCGCATTTCCTCATGCATCTGTTGGTGCTCTTTGATTTTTTCTTTTATCTTCTTCATGGCGGACATAATTAACCTTTATCCGAAATAGGAGAAACAGAGCCGATAAACATATAACCCGTTCCCCAAATGGTTTTAAAGAATTTAGGCTTTTCAGCCGAATCACCCAGTTTTTTGCGCAGCCGGCTAACCGCCACATCGATTGAGCGGTTAAAGGCTTCGCACTCGATACCTTTGAGATATTCCATAATCTTGTCCCGGTTCATGACAGCGCCCGGGTTTGCCATAAAGAACGCCAAAATCTCAAACTCGGTGGTGGTCAAATCCATATCTTTGTTTTTAAGGGTCGCCACCCGCTTGCCCATATCGACGGTCAGAACGCCTGATTTAAAAATGCCGTCCTTTTCCTCTTTGGGACTGAAGCGCCGCAAAACACTTTGAATGCGGGCGACCAGTTCTCTTGGTTCAAAAGGCTTGCTCAAGTAATCATCCGCGCCGATTTCCAGGCCCACGACCCGGTCGGTCACGTCCCCGCGGGCGGTCAGCATAATAATGGGAGTCCTTGAGGCTTTACGAATTTCTTTACAGACTTCAAACCCATCCTGCCCGGGAAGCATTACATCTAAAATCACCAGATCCGACTTTAAGCTCTTTAAAAGCTTAAGTCCCTCTTTAGGTTCATAAGCCGCCTCAACTTCCATTCCAAAAGGCGTCAAGTAGCTCTTTAAGAGATCAGCGAGTTTTTTGTCGTCATCAATAATAAGAATTTTTTTGCGCGGTGTTGTCATGAACAAATCTTAACACGCCATTCCCTCCACTGCCTCGGTTGTTACACTTTGTTACAAAGCGAAACAGCATGGAAAAGCTTTAATCACCGCCCCGCCCTATAAATAACCATGGGAAGCAAATCTTCCCCACTTCGATGATCAAGGAGTCTCAAATGGAATTATCACAGGAAGAAAAGGACCGGATTATTGCCGAAGAAAAACTTCGCATGGAAACCCGGAAAGAATTTTTCAAGGAAAACTTTGGCCGTGGCGGCTGGGGTTGGCATGGAAGCTGGCGGGGTTACGGTTGCCACCGTCCCTGCGGCGGCGGAATATTTAAAGTACTGGTCGTCGCTCTGGTAATCTTCGCCGTTTGCCACTTCTGTCACAACAGCTGCGGCATGGGAATGCCTTATTACGGCTATGGCGCGCCTGCTTATCAAGCTCCACAAGCCCAGGCCATTCCGCCAGCGTCTAAATAACTCTCAAACAAAAAAGGGCCTGGCTTGCGATAAGCCAGACCCTTTCCAGTTTTCACATTCAAATCAAAAAGGTGATTTTTGCTTTTCTTTGAGAGCCGCCGCTTTTTCAGCTGCCTCTTCCTGATCAATCAAAGGCTGGAATCTCTTTTTCTCATTGGCTTTCATATAAGCTTCACGAGCCGTAATTTTGCCTTCCTCGAAAAACTTCTGCAAACATTGATCCATCGTTTGCATTCCCTGCTTGGCGCCCAATTCGATAAGAGAATTCAAACCCGAAACCTTACCCGTGCGGATCAAGTTTGGCAGACTCTTGTTATAAGTCAGAATCTCAACTGCCGCGCAGCGTCCCTTGCCGTCTTTGGTCGGGCAAAGCTGTTGGGCCACAATGCCCTTCGTGCTGGATGCTAAAGCGCCTCTAGCCTTTTCCCGTTCATCTGAAGGAAACACGTTAATAATACGGTCAATCGTTTTGGCGGCCGAGTTGGTATGCAGTGTTCCAAAAACTAAAATGCCCATTTCTGCCGCCGCGATAGCCAGTGAAATAGTTTCATAGTCGCGCATTTCACCGACCAGAATAATGTCAGGATCCTGGCGCATGGAAGAACGTAAGGCCGCTTTAAAGGAATGAGTATCCCGATGAACTTCTCTTTGAGTGATCTTGCACTTTTTGACTGGATGAACGAATTCAATCGGATCCTCAATTGTGAGGATATTACCTTCGCGTTCAGCGTTAATTGCGTCAATCATTCCAGCTAAAGTGGTGCTTTTGCCGCTTCCCGTGGGCCCCGTCACCAATATCAATCCGCGCTTCACTTTACAAAGCTCAGTCACCGCGGGCGGCATACCCAATTGTTCTAGAGTCAAAATTTTGGTCGGAATGGTACGAAAAACCGCCGCGATTCCCTGCTGATTAAAGAAAACGTTGCAGCGAAAACGGGCCACACCAGGCACTTCATAGGCGTAATCGTAATCGTGTCTTTGCCAGCACAACTGCCATTGTTCAGGACTCATGGTTTCATAGAGAAGTCCCTGAAGCATTTCTTCGGTCATAATCCAGTCCGCTAAAGGAACCAGGTCACCCTTGGCCCTCAATAACGGTGTATTGCCCACGGTCAAATGCATGTCCGAGGCTTTACGCTCCACCATGGTTTTGAAAAGCTCATCAATGGCTGCCATTAGCTTTCCTCCGCCAAAATATCATCCGCCTGGGCTTGAGTAATTTTCTTAGCGGCCACCAAGTCCCGAAGCGCCGTTTCCATCGTTTGCATTCCCAAACCAGCGCCAGTAGAAATCATGGAAGGGATTTTGAAATAGTCTCCTTCTCGAATCACGTTGGCCATAGCCAAGCTGTTTACCAGCACTTCAAAAGCCGGCACCATGGCCGTACCCTCAGCGTTAATGAGAAGTCGTTGAGAAATAACACCTACTAAGCTTTCAGAAACGCTGGCTACTGCCTGAGATTGTTCTGAGGCCGGAAAGAGATTGACCACACGGGAAATCGTCGCCGCGGCTGAACCCGTATGTAAAGTGCCGATAACCAAATGTCCCGTTTCCGCCGCGGTAAGGGCCAAGCTCATCGTTTCATAGTCGCGCATTTCACCGACCATGATGATATCCGGATCTTCACGCAGCGCGCTGCGCAAAGCCGAGGCGAAGGTTTCAGTATGCGGCCCCACACTGCGCTGATTGACCAACGACAGTTTTCGTTTGTGGATATACTCGATCGGATCTTCAATCGTAATGATGTGTTCTTCACTATCCGAGTTCATATAGTCCACCAGGGCGGCGCAAGTCGTGGATTTACCCGAGCGGCCAGGACCTGTGATAAGAATTAAACCTTGATTGGCGTCAGCGAACTTTTTTAGAATCGGAGGCAGACCCAATTCTTCAATGGATAGGATTTTGGATCCAAAATGTCGGAATACAGCATCCAAGCCTTTTCTTTGACGGTAAACATTCACGCGAAACCGCTCGCCATTTTCCATAGCGTAGGCCGTATCGACTTCCCAATCTTCTTGAAGCTTGGCCTGTGTTCTCTCATCGAGAATTTCCATAATGAGCTGTTCACATTCGGCAGGGGCTAAGGGTTCGGGTGTAATCGGCTGAAGTCTGCCCAACGCGCGAACAAAAACAGGGGCGTCTGAGGCAATATGAACGTCTGAGCCTTTTCGGGTAATGCAGGCGGTGAGGTATTTGTCAATTTGGGCCATGGCTCGTTCTAAATCAAGAAATTTAAAAGCGACCAGTAAATTATAAAGGATAAATCAAAAGAGGGGGCTGTAATTAATGGGATCAACGATTCAAACCCAGGGCGGAACCCCGTTTATTTAGTTCTTTTCCGTCTCATGCTTTCAAAAACCTGGCGCATGATAAGGTCTTGAACTTCCTTGTCCATTTCCAAAAAACTAATACGGTCAAACCGGTGCACAATGCCGTTCACCATCACATCTTCACCGCCTATCACCTTACCCGTAACATAGGCGCTTAAAGCGTCTGGCAGTTCCAATTCCATATCCAGCTTGGTATTAACCGGGTTATGTTTCGCGACAGCAAACTTCAGACCGCCTACCGAAATATCCCGGCTACGGCCCACGTTAAAATTGCTTTGAAAGATCGAATCATTTCGGAAGGCCCGGTATTTCACGGGTACGATGAGTTCAACACGGACGAAGCGGCGTTTTTCAGGCTTCTTTGGTTCTTCCATATTTCCTCAAAAGAAAACGGATATTGATTCAATGGCCAACATAACGTCATTTTTGTCAAAAACTTTAAGCTGACGCGCCTTTAACTGAGAGCGCTTTCGTGAAACCCCGTAATTATATGCCTATTAATCCCGATTAGGGGGCACAAAGCCGTCACTGAGGGTTAAAGGATATACTGAAAAATCCTCAAAACTGACCCTTGCCATAAAAGCTCACACAAAAACTGATCTAATTAATTGTCTTAAGGCTGAAACTGCAGAACACGACCGTTGCCCGTATCAGCCACATATAGGTTAGCCGGAACGGCGCTATCTAATTTGAGCCCAGTTGGTCCATTCAAAATAGTCGAGCCAATGATCGAATCGAATACACCAGAAGGTGAAATCTTCACGATTCGATTATGTCCAGTGTCCGAAACATACAATAGGTTTTCCGCGGCTGAGTAAGCCACACCTTGCGGATGACTGAAAGTAACCGCCCCGCCAGAATTGTTGTCTGAGTTCAAGGACCTATAAAGACTTCCAGTTGAACTATATAGTTCAATCGCGTTGTTATCTGAATCAGCGACAATCACTGTTGTGCCAGCGTTCGCGATTTGGCCGATACCATTTGATGCCGGTGCAGAACTCAAAGATCCATTCCAATAAGCGACGTTTGTCGTGGCCACAACCGGAATGGAAGGACCTAAGTATTCCATCACGCCAGCCAATCCCGCGGTACCCGTATCGGTAATAAACAAATTACCCGAACTATCAAAAGAAACATAACGCGGTTTTAGCAAAGCACCATTGTTAGCTTGGGCAACCGTATCAGGCGGTGTAATTACCGTGCCATTTCCAACGCAGCCAATCCAAGTCCAAGCGGACGTAAACGTACTATTCGGATGAAATTGATTCACCATCCAGGTACCCGGATCGGCGACATAAAGCGTCACACCCGACGAATCAAGATTCAAACCTATGGGCGTACTACCCGTAAAGGGCGCTGTAGTCGGATTGATAATTTGATAAGAGACTCCGCCTGAAAAGGCATAAACAGAACCGGTTATATCTGGAACAAGAACCACGGTAGCCGCCGAATTGGCCGGACCTAAAACTGCCACATCATAAGGATTTCCAGCACCAGTATATTTGTAAGTTGCGGCGGCTGAGTACGAAAGCCCGCTCGACGTTGCCGTTGGAGTCGCGGTAAAAGAACTGGCAATCAAAATGCCATCTGCGGTTGAAGGTTCATAGCCGCAATAAGTTTGAGTAGTGTTCACACGAAACACAAAACTAGGGCCCGATGTTGTCACGCTTGTCACCTGCAACCAGGCATATCCGCCGCCAAGCAGTTTCACGCAATAAACATCTCCCGGCGCCACATCGGTTGGAGTCGTCGACAAAGCTTTAGACGCGGTTGAGGTAACTTGAAACGCAGAGGAAGCTGGAAGTTGAAGAAACTTCAAAAAATCGCCATTGCCCATATAAGCAATCGTGCTGGTAGTCAAAGATGGGTTATCTAACTCAAAGCCCGTGGAAGTCGTTTTACAATAAACATCAGCCACAGAGGCGACGCCGGGCGTCGGTGTCGGCCCCATGCCCACAATTGAATCCGACTGGAAATTAAGAACCTGTCCAGCTCCCAGAGGATTAACTTGGTACACCGATTTATTCATCGGCCCCAAAGTTACCGGAACGGTTGCCGCAGAAAAAGAAGTCGCGCCAATAGCGACTGGTACATGACTGACGGAATCTCTAATTTCAACCGCGACGTAGTTAAAAGGAGCGGAAGCGGAAGCGACAACGTTAAAACTAAAAGAAAAACCCGAGCTGGCGGTTACCGTACCAGCCGTACCCGTTACCGGCGCACCGGTGCCAGCCAAGTAATACAAAACATCGCCATTGACGTTTAAAACTTTTCCATTGGGATTCGTGAGAGGAACGGTAATTTTGATATTTGAAGCCGTGGCAATTCCGACCGGCGCATTGGCTTTATTACAGCCAATAAAGACAGCCAATGGAGCCAACATTAAAAAAGTTGCTGTTAAATAATATTTCAATCGCACGGCGTTTCCTGAGAGGTTTGAGTTTGAGCGCCATATTTAACCACAAAAATATGGTTATTTCCTCAAGGAGAGTAAGGTTTCACATGGAATTAAAGCCCCAAATTCGGGGCTAAAATAAAGGAAATCTAACAGTCGGCAATAATTCGGCTTTAAAGACTGTTGATTACAGCCCCTTAAACTGAAGAACGCGATTGTTACCGGAATCCGCCAAGAAGACGTTAGGCGGGAAAGCTCCATCCACCGCGATAGCCGTGGGATTACTAATCGTAGGCGCTGTTCCAACATTGGGGCCCCAAGCCGCTTTAAACACTCCCGAAGTGGTCAACTCCACTACACGGTTGTTTCCCGTATCCGCGATAAAGAGCAATCCATCTCCCGCGTCCAAAGCAATTCCTTGGGGACCTGAAAAAGCCACCGCGCCCGCCGGATTATTGTCCGTCGTGGCCAAAATGGTTCCAGAGTTGCCGCTGGTGTTGTAAGTCTCGATTCGATTGCTGCCCGCGTCCGCAATGTAAACCTTACTGCCATCCGTCGCGATGCCCGATGTGTTGTTGTTGGTGCCTATCAGTCCATTCCAGTAAGTAAGTGCCGCGCTGGAAGTATTGGTCGGCGCGTCAATGACCATGACATCCGCGAAGCCATTCGTTCCATAGTCAGTCACAAATAAATTCCCTGTGGGGTCCAGCGCTACGCAGCGGGGAGCTTGGAATTCCGCGACACTAGCGGCAGCAGCCGTATCCGGTATAGGCGCGGTCACACCAGAACCTACCGTGCCAATGAGCGAAGCACCCGGCAATGAATACTGCTTAAGAACGTGAAGTAAAGGATCCGCCTCATAAAGGGTAGTCCCCGCCGAATTAACTGCTAAACCAGTTGGGAAATTCCCAAATAGGCCGATTGTAATAGCCGAGGAAGTGGACACGTTGATGATACGGATGTTAGCTGGGGCCGTATTCGCGGTCGCGTCCGCCACATATAAAGTCGTGGCCGTCGAATTCGAGGGATAAACCGCTAAACCATAATCATTGCCGACGCCATTGAATACTTTCGTCGGCGCATAAGGCGTTGGGGTTCCACTAACACCAGAAGCCGCCACATCCGCCGTGGTTTGTTCATAACCGCAATAATTTAAAGTTGTGTTGACCCGGAAGCTAAAGCTGGGGGGAATCGCCAAACCGATACTCCCCGCGTTGGTAATTTGCAGCCAGGCATAACCGCCCGCTTTCATTTTGATACAGTAAACATCGCCCACCGCGACCGGGTTAGTGCCGCCACCCAGCACGGCTTTTTTGGATACACCCGAAGCGATACTAAAATTCGTCGGCGCTCTTAAGAAATTCACAAAATTCCCATTACCCATATAAGCCACTGTACTTCCGGTAAAAGAAGGATTCTCCAAAACATAACCGGAGTTGTCCGAAGCGGGGTTGGATACCACGTCTACACCCGCAACGGTGGTGGGTGTATTCAAGCCGATACTCACCGGAAAACCAGCGCTTTCAAAGCCAAAACCATAACCAGTAGCCAAAGTCGCTTGATACGAAGTCTTGTTCAAAGGGCCCAGCGTCACCGACATGCTGGAGTTATTGGACAGCGAAGCCGCTCCCACCGCCAAAGCGGTTTGAGTAACATTGTCCACAATCTCGAGAGAAATAAGACTATAGGTGCTGATGTTAGCCGGAAGCTTGATGGAAAAGTTAATTTGACCTGTCACACCAGAAGCCGTCAAAGGTCCGTAAGAGCCGGTTGCCGACGCGCTGCCGCTGCTCACGTTATAAAGAATCATATTTTGCGCCGCGGGAATAAACTCGCTGTGCGCTCCCACTGGCGGAATTTGAATGGTCATTGTCGTTAAATTGGATGGCGAAATGGGCTGAGTGCTGGAACCGCAGCCCCAAAAAAGCGCCACGGGAATTAAGGCTATAAAAGTAACAATGAAAAGATTTTTAAACTTCATGTAGGGGCCCGCTTTTCGAGGAGAAATGAATAACAAATCAATTCTACAGCCCTACCCTTACCCGTCAATCTTATTGGATGTTAAAAAGAAAGGAGGTGGGAAAACTTTACCTTGGTTTACCGAAGCACCGGAAAAGCTGTAATTCTCAGCCGGGTAGCGCCAAAAGGCTCCAATTCAAGCTTTTCCATAACCGCAGTGCTCACCACAGGGCTCTGCGGCGGCGGCGCGGCGGCAGCCTGTGAAGACTGCCAGCTTTCAAGCTGTTTCCCTTCAACTACCGCGTGCAAAGGCGCGTTACCAGGCTCAAAGGGATTACCTTTTAAAGAGTCTTGAGTCAGTACAAAGGATTTTTCCGGGTCACTGGTATTTAAAGATAACGCATAGTTCCATGGAACCTCAGGAAGAGCCGCCCAGTCGTATTTAGGCGCGCCCTTGGGCTGATATTTAAAAGGCTGAAAGTCAAACCACTTCGCCTTGAGACCTAAGCTAAACACCAGCGGCCCTCTTTCCACGCTCATGGAATCTTGATAACCCTTACGCAGTTGGAAAGACATAGGCAATTGTAGAACCATAGTTTCTTTACCGTTCCACTGTCTGACTATTTTATGGAACTCGCCCGGGTTTAACTTTTCCACCGTTCCATCCGGAAGTTTCAGTGTGGCGTTCTTCGTCCATTGCGGCACGCGGAAATAAACTGGGAAAGTTGCCGCACGGCTTGTCGTCACGTTAAAGGTGATGGTTTCATTAAAGGGATAGTCGGTTGCTTCTTCTATATGAACAGGCGCACCTTGAACTTGTGTTTCAACCACACAAGGAGCGTAAACCACCGCGGCCAACCCACCCTCGGGTGAGGTCATCCATAAGTGAGAGGTCAGTTTGGGCCAGCCTTGATGCATATTGGCCGTACAGCAGCCATAGTGCGGTTCCAGTCCAAAGATATTCCCCCCACCGGTCACCGTGGCGTAAATGGGTTTTTGCACATAAGCGCAAGCGACCTGGTTGGACTGTTCCACATATTGATGGCGCCAATAGTCTGGCGTACAGGCCGCCGGCAAAGCGTTATAAGCTATTTTTTCCAGCCGGTCGCCAAAACGCACATCCCCAGTGACCGCCAAAGAGTTTTCCAGTGAAAACATATCTTCCACAATGGCGCAAAGCTCCGTGCCCTGCGAGGGATTGAGTCCCGCCAAACATTCATCCCCGCTCATCATGCCGGTCGGCTCACCGTGATAGCGGTCTAACTGTTCAATTGCCCGCCAGGCCAGCTTTTTATATTTCACGTCGCCGGTCAGCCGATACAACAGTGCTGGCACTTTAATGCCCATGGCGTTATTCACCACATGAGCTCCCCAGGTCCAACCGTCGGATTTGTGCTTGAGCGGCAAATCCCAAAAATGGTGAGTCCAGTCATAACCCTGGTTTGCGGTCTTCACCGCCAGGTCCATCAGCCAGGGTTCATGGGTACGGTCATAAAGCCAATAGACGCTCACCAAAAAATCGCCCCAGCGGAAAAAGTTCCAGCCAAACAGCTTTCGCTGATCTAGCTGTACGTCTACACAGCGAATGGCTTTTTCGATAGCTGGAATAACTCGGGGGTCATGGGTAGCTTCTTGATACTGGGTTAAAACTTTAAGAATGATAAATTCAGGCCAGGGGTCTCGCACTTCATTTGGCGGAGCGTTAGAACCCGTAGCGGCATTGCCCCGGTTAGGCCCCAACCAGCCATCCGGGGCCTGGTGGCTAAGGATGTAATCCACCCAACGCTTCACCTTGGCTTTCAGCTTGGGGTCATCGGTCAAATAAGCCATGGGGACAACGCCATCCAACCAATAAGGCGCTCTTTCCCAACCCTCGGCGTTGCCGCCAATCCAGCCGCTATCTTTCACATCGGGCCAAAACTCATCTAGATGGCTGGTAAGGCCTGACGACTGCAGTTTCAATTGGCCTAAAAGCCATCCCGTCGGTTTAATCGCGCCTAAAGGCAAGGGGTCAAATGCGGAGGGCGCCAAAGCCGCCAGGGGCGTTTCTTTACCCGGCAAGTCGGCGTTCTCATAAAAGTACCAGGCTCCATAACCCAATCCGCACGCCAGAAGGACGCCAAGAATCCACAACCCTATATAAGAACGTTTAGGAGCCAGGTTGAGTTCAGACATGCCGACCTTCCGTGATGAAGTGGTTCATTTTCGCACTCACTGAGAAGCAAAGTATACGTTTGGAACTTTGAATTGCCATAATTAATCGGCGAAACCGCTTCATTGAATTCCCTTTGTTTTTGGCCCCCCGCCCCTTATCCTTAGCCCTCCCAATTTAAGACTAAGGATCATTTCGTGGCCATTTTGCTAAGCTGTCAAAACCTATCTAAAAGCTTTGGGGCCCGCCCCCTTTTCGAAAACCTTTCCTTCGGCTTATTCGAGGGTGAACGCACCGGTCTTATCGGCCCCAATGGTACGGGCAAATCAACTTTGCTTAAAATCCTCGCCGGCGTCGAAACTCAGGACGAGGGCCTCATTTCAGCCCGTAAAGGTTTACGCATCGGCTATCTGCCTCAGCAGGAAAAATACGCTGACTTAGGCCCGGACATTGATGTGCGCGGCGTCCTCACCCAGGGTTTACAGGGACTGGGCTTAGAAGACTACGAAATCGACATTCGTATTGATAATGGCCTGGAAGACGCCGGCTTTACCGACCCAGAGCAAAAGGTTTCTAAACTTTCCGGGGGCTGGCGCAAACGTTTGGCCATTTTGACTCAGGTCTTGCGGGAGCCCGATCTGCTACTAATGGACGAACCGACCAACCATTTGGACTTAGAAGGCGTTCTTTGGTTGGAGCGTTTCATGCAAAACCTGACACTCTCTTTCTTAGTCGTCACCCATGACCGCCGCTTCTTGGAATATGTCAGCAACCGTGTCATCGAACTCAACAAACGCTACCCCGAAGGATTCTTCGGCAGTGAGGGTAACTACAGCAAGTTTTTGGAAAAGCGCGAGAACTTGTTTAACTCTCAAGCCAAGCACGAAGACACCGTGGCCAACACTGTCCGCCGTGAAATCGAATGGTTATCCCGCGGACCCAAGGCCCGTCAAACCAAACAGCAAGCCCGCATCGATAGAGCCGGCGATCTGATGGATGAATTGGGCGAGCTGAAATACCGCAACGATCAAAACAAAAACGTGGATATCGACTTCTCCGGCAGCGGACGCCAAACCCAGCGCCTGGTTGCCGCTTCCAACGTGACCAAAAGCCTGGGCGGCCGCAAACTATTTGGCCCCCTGAATTTACTCATGACCCCCGGTGACAAACTGGGTTTATTAGGCGAGAACGGCAGCGGCAAGAGCACACTGTTAAAACTTTTAGCGGGCGAAGTTCAACCCGACCACGGAACTGTTAAACAAGCAGACAAATTGAGAATCGTTACCTTTGACCAGCACCGTGATCAATTGGATTTAAAACTGACTTTGCGCAAAGCCCTGTGCGAATCAGGCGAATATGTTCAATACAAAGACAGACCGATTCATGTTGCCAGCTGGGCTTCCCGCTTTCTTTTTGACAAAGACCAGTTGGATAGGCCCCTCAGCCGTTTTTCAGGCGGAGAGCAGTCCCGTGTTTTGATCGCCCGTTTGATGTTAAGACCCGCGGACCTGTTATTCTTGGATGAACCGACCAACGATTTGGACATTCCCTCTTTAGAAGTTTTAGAACAAAGCTTGGTCGAGTTTCCTGGCGCTTTAGTGCTGGTTACCCATGACCGCTATCTGTTAGACCGCGTCAGCAAACAGATTTTGGCGCTCGACGGCAAGGGCAACGCTGACTTTTTCGCGGACCTGGGCCAATGGGAAGATTACCGGGAAGAACAGCGTTCTAAGGGCAATAAGTCTTCCGCTATCGTTGAAGCGCCCAAACCGGCCGCCGCCCCCGTGAAGCCCAAAGAGAATCTCAGCTCTAAAGAACAAAAAGAGCTAAAAGAAATCGACGCCAAAATCACCGCCGCTGAAGCCGCTTTAAAAGCCGCCAAAGCCAAGCTGGAAGACCCTTCTATCGGCGCCAACATTTCTAAGCTGTTGGAAAACCAAAAATTAGTCGACGCTGAAAAGGCTAAGTTAGACGCGCTCATCCAGCGCTGGGAAGAATTAGAAGCCAAAAAGAATCAACAGTAATTCGCTTAGAACATCACTGGCTTTCATGATTTCCGTCATAAACCCCATAACTTAATGGTGACAGGGAGAAAAACTCACTTTTTCCTTAAATTCCCTGAGAATTTAAGTGTGATTTCACCCCTCCCCCTATTGCACATCTCTTTCCAGTGCTAGCCTAAAGGCAAGGGTAATGCGTTTAAGCCTTGCCCCCTCTGGTGACTGTCCTCACCAGACCTCAACAAACCATGTTTGCCAACAGTTGTCCCTGATCGACAAACAGTTCATCTTTTCAAGAACCACATATCATTTAAAAAATCCAAATCAGGAGGATTTCAAAATGAATCAAACGACTCCATCTCAACCACACGGCGCTGTTCATGCCGACTTATTTTTTCCGGTCAAATATCGGTCGTTTCATAACGACCCCATTTTCAAAACCAACTTTAACGTCGGCAGAAGTCTGGATGTTTCCATGGAAAGCATTTTATTGGCCGTGGGAAAACACAATCCGGTTAATACCAAACTGGATATGGAATTAGAACTGCCCGGTGGTTTAAGCGCTTATGTGGTCGGAAAAGTCATGGAAGGGGTCGACGATTTGATTAACGGTATCGTTTATCACTTCGACAAGATCGCCCTTTTCAAACTGGATAAAGAAGCCGAAGACCTGATCACCCACCAAATTTTAGAAACGAACAGAAAAAAAGGCCGAAAGGTTTAACCCTCCGGCCTTTTTAATTTCGGACTTTTAAAATTATTGCTTCGACGCGTCCGCTGCGGCAGCATTGCTGTCCGCCTTGGCCGCGGGAGCCGCGCTATCCGCGGAAGCCTCAACGTCCCCGCCTTTTTTAGCCGCTACCTTGTCTAACTTAGCCTGCAAAGCATCCAAATTGGCTTGAGCCCTATCTGAATTTCCATCCGACGCTTTAGCCGCGTCGATGGACTTTTGATAAGCGTCTTTAGCCTTTTCCAGTTTATCGGTCTGCTCATAAGCGCTTCCCAAATTGTTCCAGGCCACAGCGTTACCCGGATCCACGGCTACAGCCTTTTCTAACACTGGTACAGCCTTATCCGCTTTGGGATCAGCAGCTTCCAGGTAAGCCAGTCCCTCGTTATTCAGGCGCCAGCCTTCGGCTTTTTTGGATTTCAACACACCAATCTTTTCATAAGCCGCCACCGCTTCATCGGTTTTACCCGCCGCGGCTAAATCACCAGCCGCCTTCATCGCGGCCTTCACTGGATTATCCGCCTTCGCGGCCGGAGCCGGTTTGGCAGCCGCCACGGGTTGCGCGGCTGGTTGGGCAGCCGCAGATTGATCCGCCGCCGTAGAATTTGAAGCTGCTGGCGCCGCCTCATCCGCCCTCAGAACGCCCGTTAACGATATGAGACCAACCACCAAAAGTAAAATCGCTCGCTTATGTTGAGTCATGTGCCACTCCTTAATTTTCATTAAAAGCGGGACGCGAATCCAAGGCGTCTCGGTTCATAGACTAGCAAAAAAGAGCCTGGGTCAAACCAGCTGCCTTTCGATTTCAAAGATTAAGTGGGATTGTCGATTACCCATTTTGATCATCCCTGAAAATCCGTTGTTTTAGGACTTCCGTCATTGGCATGACCATTGCTCTCAATAAAAAAAGCCGGAAGCATTCAACGCTCCCGGCTTCAAATATCTTCGTTTTTTAAAAGTAACGCTTTATCAGCTTGCCCCTTTATCATTCTGTTCCAGCGCCTTCGGCACCAGCTTCAAGAATAATTGATCAGCAGGCTGGGCCTCCCCCTGTTTAATTCCCCAGCGTTTATCATCCACCTCAGGAATTAATATTAACTGGGACTGACCGTTGTAGTAGCCCATGAACTCCGCGTTCAAAGCCGAAACTCTGACGGTAAAAAACGCACTCTCGTCCACGCCATAGTTTTGCGAATGCTGACGGCGCAAACCATGCCAGCGTTTGACCATGGAAGACTCTCCCAGCGAAGCTACCCGCCATTGGGAGTTTTTAAAGACTAATCCCACACCGCTCTTGGCTTCCCCACCCGACATCAGGGGGTAAGTCACGGTAGAATAGTTTTCCAACAAGCCCTTAGGGTCTTTGCCCGAATAGCTTTTCAGGTTGTCCAGCCGCACAAAATAATGGCGGATGGGCGTCCCCAGTTGGGCTGAAGAACCTTCTGCGGCGGAGGCAAAGCCCAAACCCGGGGCGTTTTTATCCGTTAATAATCGGCGGAAATGATCGGCTCCGCCCTGAGCCGCGCTATCCAACTGGTCGACCTGAGGCAAATCCCGCATCGAGTGAATTTGTCCCGCCGGCAGTGTCTGCGCCGAAACTTTCAAACTGACCGCCAAAAACAAGACCGGCAATAAAGCAAATATACGGTTTCTCATGAGTGTCCTCCCGCGATGGTAATGTCATAAATATCGGTACCGTGAGTATGAGACCCGTAAGTCGGGTCATCTACATCGATGTAATCGTCGTAGGTAATAAAACGGTCCGTCCCCTGGCATTCCGGCAAAGGATCATGGATTTCAATCCATTGAGTCCCCGTCGAATCCACCTGGTATCCCATCGCCACTAAAAGGTGCGAGGAACCTCCGCCCGGCCACACCCATTGGAAATTCGTGGGCGATTGCTGGCAGTAAAACTGTTGCTGCAGCTGCGCGAAAGTCAGCGGTGTGCCGGTGGATTGGGAACTAAAGCCGTAGCCGGCGTAATTTGGCCAACCCGGGTTATTGCAGGGGCTGGCTTCATCCTGATTCGGGCAAAGGCCGTAGCTGCAGCAATCAGTGCGGTTATTCGCCGCGCTGGCTTCGGAACATTGGGCCACATCATGACCCCAATATTTCATCACCATTTCGCCGCAAGCCGCCCAGCACCATTCTGAGACTTCCTGAGCGATCAAAGGAACGTTGGGAATGCTGTAAGCCGCCGGGAAGGTCAGGCAGGGGCCTGTCACCGTAGGTGTTGGAGTAATAGTGCGGGTCGGTGTAAACGTAGCGGTAGTTCCAATCACAGAACCGCAAAGACCTATCGCCTGCCAAACCGTGGGCGAACTTGCGGGTGAATAAGCATCCAGACCATAAGTCGTCACCAAAGCCTTGTACTCGGTGTTATTAGGACTATAAACCACCAGGGTTCCCGCCTGATAAAGCGGCATGCCCATGCTGCTCCAAACCGGCACGCCATTGCAGTTAAGGGTATTTCCCTGCGTAGCCGTAAGAGTTGGGGTAAAAGTGGACGTACTCTTAACCGTTGGTGTATTGCTGAAAGTAAAAGTAGCCGTGTTTTGCGACGTAAAGGTAAAAGACGGCGTAAAGGTCGCCGTCAATTGAATCGTCGGCGTATTGGTGGGCGTAAAAGTATTTTTCACCAAGGATGTGTTCGTAGATGTAAGGGTGGCTGTGTTGATGACTGTCGGCGTAAAAGTCGCGGTAAAAACCGGCGTAAAGGTTTTAGTCGGCGTATTCGTTGCCGCCACACTGCCGCAAACCCCAATGGCCTGCCAAACACTAGGCGCGTTGGCCGGAGAATAGACATCCAGACCGTAAGTCGTTAAAAGAGCCTGATACTCGGTATTGTTGGGGCTGTAAATCACCAGCGTGCCTGCCGTATAAAGCGGCATTCCAGTCGAAGTCCACACCGGCACGCCCGCGCAATTCACCGCGCCTGCGGACCCAGCTTTTTGAATTTGAACCGCCTGCGACGACGCGACGGTATTATTCCGCACTGTCACTTTCGGTCCCGCGATAGCCGTCGACAACAATCCAGCGGTCATCCATAACGAAAAAATAAAAATGAGCCGAGAGTTTAACTTTGGTTTGCCTGCTTCCATGCCGCCCCTCCTTGACTGAGTTCGCTTCACCTTCACAGCAAAAAGGGAAAGCGGTTCCGAAATAAAATTTCATTCCAGAACGGGCGCATGCTAGCACGACAAAATTCAGCGATGGCTGATTCAAAGTTAATTAAATTTTCAATCGAAGGACAAAATCATAATTGGTATCGTTTGAAGTTAATGATTAACGTTTAACCGGAAATCAAAAATAAAATTGTTTTTAGCCGACTCGAAGTGTTTTTAGAAAAATAAAACCGGTTCGATAAAACGGTTAAAATTTTGATCGATTGAGTGAAACAGAAAACATTTTGAAAGTTTTGGTGGTTTTAAAAATGGCGGGGTTGACGGGGATCGAACCCGCGACCTCCTGCGTGACAGGCAGGCGCTCTAACCAAGCTGAGCTACAACCCCTTGCAGGTAAGGAAAAAGCGGAACAACTACATCGCTTTGTCACGTTCGGCCCGAAGGCCGCACCCTTTAAGGGAAGCGAAACGAGGGGGCATAATACAAAGGCACCTGAGTTTAGTCAAGCAAAGCACGGGGAAAAAGCCTTTGAAATCCGGCCATTTAAAAGAATAAGAACTTAAGAAACGGCCTGCGGTTCCAACTCGCCCACCGGCTTTTCCAATTTAAACTTCTTCACCGAGAAGCGGGACATGGTGTTTTTCAAAACGCTCTTAGCGGAAAGTTTGTACAGGTACTCGCCCACGGGCATCTTGGTAGCGTCCCAGATGGTCACCGCGTAAGCGCCGCCTTCTTTTTTCTCTTCCAGCTTCACCACCAGCACACCGGTCGAGTCAAAAATTTCAAACGTCACATTGCAATCTTCTTTGAGGAAATAATAGAAGCGGACTGGACCCGGTAAAGGCGGATTGGGCAGCATGCCAAGATCCTCAACAAACGTCGTATCGATCATTCCCTCATCTACGGTGACATTGATGTCCTTGATGCGCAGTACAGGAAACTGATCGCTATGAAGGCGTATTTCATATTTACCCTCATGAAGCGTGGGGAAATTAAACTTGCCTTCAACATCGGTTACGCAAGCGGCGGTGATTTTTTCACCCTGAGCCATTTCAACTTTCGTTCCCGCCACAGGTGTTTTACCGTCTTTACGGAGGAAGTGGCCAAAAACCTTACCTAAACGGTCGATCACAATTTGACGGGTGGAATAAAGCTGCCCCGGCTTGCCCTTTTTGCTGACAGCCGCCACATGGAAATACCAGGTGCCCTGTTCCACATCTTTCAAATTCACCATGCGTTCAGTGGTAAAAGAATCCTTTTCCGTCAAAGTTTCTTTTTCATTGGGGCTTAACTTATAGAAATAACCCTTCGGGACAAATGACCCGTCATGACGGTCTTCCCAGGTAAAAACAGGCGCTTGATTGTTGACCGCTTCTCCTTCACGGGGATGGGTGGAGCTGGCGATAACCGGCGGAGGCATTTCACCGAGAGATATCAGAACTGAACTGTGCGTCGGCTTGGACAAATTACCAGCCTTGTCGCGCGACACCACGTGGAAATACCAAACGCCCGATTCATCCGCTTTGACTTCAATAGGCATCTCAATGGCTTTCATGGCAAAATCCGGCATCGGAATCGTGTCCGGTTTTTGGTCAAAGAGATAATAGTAGCAATCCAAACCTGAGAGTTTAGGCGCGAAAGTTAACTGATATTGAACCTTCGGTTCTGAATACCAGCGTTCTTTATCGGAGTGGCTGTGAGAGATCACATGGGGCGCTTCAGGTTTTTGCACATCGATCTTTAAACGGTAATGAGCGGTCTGATCGCTCGTGTTGCCCGCCCTGTCTTTCGCGATCAGGTGGAAATACCAGACGCCGCTTTCCTGCTTAGGCAGTTCCAGGCGGGTCTTATTAATAAAAGTTCCCTTTTCAGAAGTCAGCTTGGTGCTGGGGCTTAAATCGATTGAGTAGTAATAACCCACCACGCCGGTCGCGTCCGCCGGAGCGGTCCAGGTCATGACCGCCAAAGGATTAGAACTCCAGTCGTCGCTGGAGTGAGTGGGGCTGGAAAGTGAAGGAGTGCCTACGCCCGAATCCGACAAACTAGCCGCTGTGGTATTACCCTCAAACTGCTCATTACCCAGCTTATCCACAGGATGAACGGAATAATAGTAAACCGTGTTTTCTTGTAAACGTCCGCCCTTGTCGATATAGGTGACTTCTTTCACTTCACCGTCGGTTGAAATCAGCTTAGGCTTTTCGCCTTCTAACCAGCGGTAAACCCGGTAAAAGTTGAGGCCGGACACGCGGTCTTCCGCGGGGTTCCACTTCAGTTCAATATCACCCGCCAAAATGGGCGTAGCTTTGAGGTTAATGACCGGTGTCGGCGGCGAGATATCAATCGTTACGCCAACCATTTCAATATCCGTATAGGCTTCAACGTTGCCCGCAGCGTCAGTGGCCCGGCAGCGGAAGCCGTAATGAATGCCGTCTTGTCCCTGATAAGTCGCTGTCTTGTTGGTGACACCCACCAGCCAATCACCCCACAAACCATCCACGCCCGTCCTGACCTGCACGTCAAAGGAAACCACTTCGCCGCTGGCGTCGGTGGCATCCCAGTTAATATTAAGTTGGGTTTTATCCATCAAGGCTGGCAAACGAACCATGGTGGACTTGGGCGCGGTCATATCCACCCAGATCGGGTAATGAGTCGCTTCCTTGCTGACGTTGCCCGCTTTATCTTTAGCCGCGATGTGAAAATACCATTTGCCATCTTTAAGCGCCGGGGCTGTCATAAAAGTGCGGTTAACCCATTCCCCATTGCTGGGGCCCGGGATGGTGTGGGGATGGGTGTCGATGACCACGTAATAACCCTCAATTCCCGCCATGTCCTGAGGCACTTCCCAGGTCAATTTGGGGGCCGCGGATTTAACCCAACGGTGTACCGGATGAGTGAGGCTTTTGACGACCGGGGCCAAAGCGTTGGAATCGGTCATGATTTTAAAATGGGCCAGGGCTCCAATATTTTGAGCCTTATCCTTAGCGCAAATATGCGCATACCAGATGCCGTCATCGGGCAGGTTGAATACCGCGGTTTTAGAGGTGGTCCAATTCATTTCTTTTAAAACCGGCATCCAGTTTTCTTCATGGTTGATGATGGTGTAATAGCCTTCAATGCCCGAAAGATCGGCAGGCTCTTTCCAGTTAATTTCCACATGACGGTTGCAGTACCAGAAAGTGGAATCAGGATGAGAAGTGGAGGTCAGTTCAGGCGCTTCCACATGGGTGTCTAAACGGACTTTGTAAATGGTGGGTTCTTCACTGACGTTGCCGGCCTTGTCCAAACATAAAACGGATAAGTAATGAACACCATCGCGGGGAATCTCTAATGTGATTTCATTCTTTTCAGTATAGCTCGAGCCCTGAGCCGCTGGTTGAACACGCGGGTCGTCCGAGAAAGTGTAGTAATAGCCCGCCACGCCTGACATATCCTCGGGCGGAGTTAGTTTAAAAACAGCCTTTATTTTTGAATACCATTCATTTTCATCCGGATGAGTTGTGGAATAAATCGACGGTTTGGAAACTTTGGTATCCACCCTGATGGCGTAATGCCCGGCCTGACGGGACAAATTGCCCGCCTTATCTTTAGTGCTGATATGGAAATACCACAAACCGTCTTCGGTAAGTTCAAAGGTCAAAGTTTTTTGAGTGGTTAAGAGGGAGCTTTCGTTGGGTACCGTATCCACCTTGCGGTCGATGCTGTAATAAAAACCATCCACACCCGAATAATCTTCCGGGCTTTCCCAATTTAAAATCACCGTACGGTCACGGTGCCATTTTTTCTCATCCGGATGGGTGTTGGAAGTGACTACCGGCGCCATAGCTTCCGTATCCACGCAAACTTTAAAATGCGTGGCCTGGGGCGACAAATTTTCAGCGCGGTCTTTAGTGCGCACATGGAAATACCAAACGCCGTCGTTTAAGCGGTCAAAGTTAATTTTGGTTTTCTTGGTCCAGCGGGCTTCTTCGGGTGTTGGGAGCGTATTGGCATCTTGATTGAGCGAATAGTAAAAACCGTCCACGCCGGACAAATCCTGCGCCGGAACTAATGTCACTTCGAGTTTATGGTTGGAATACCACTGGCCGCTTTCGGGATGGGTCTCAGACGAAACGGCAGGTGCCTGTGCTTTCGTATCAATACGGATGGGATAATGGGCGGCTTGAGCACCCACGTTACCGACTGTATCCAAAGTAGAAATATGAACGTACCAAAGATCGTCCTCTAACGGCCCCAACGTAATGCGGTTTTCTTTCGTCAGGTCGCCCTTGCTGGGACCCGGAACCGTATCAGGAACTTTATCCGCCTTCACGTAATAACCCACTATACCCGACAAATCTTCAGGCGCTTCCCAGGCGATGACAGGCGTCGGATTGGGAACCCACTTGTCGGAGTCAGGATGGGTCGAGCTATAAACCTTCGCCGGAGGCAAAGCTTCGGTATCAATATTGACCCGGTAATGAGCGGCCTCAATCCCGACATTTCCCGCCTCATCCACCCCAGAAACATGCACGTACCATTGGCCCTGCGGTATGCCCTGTAAAATGATGCGGTTGGAATCGGTATAAGTCGCTTCCGGCGGCATCGGAACCGTGTCTGATTTTTGATCGAGACAATAGTAATAGCCGCGTAAATGGGCCAAGGGATTCAGGACAATCTCAACATGGTCGAACTTTTCCCACTTGTCCTGCTGGGGATGGGTCGTTGAAGTCATTGAAGGCGGCACCACCGCCGGTGTTTTAATTGAAAGGGTTTCAGTAACCGCCAGCGAAGAAGAACGGTGGGCGCTTAGAACTTTCACTTCATATTCAGTATCCGCTTTAAGCCCGGTTAAAAACACTTTATGTTTCAGCGTTTGGCTTTTGTCCTGAAACATCTGGTTCATTTCAACTTCATTATCCTTTTCGCCATAATGCACCTCAGAGGTCGCGGCGATATCCGTCACCCAGGACAAAACCACACTTTGGGAAGTCACACGGTCAATTTTCAGTTCAGAGATAGCGGGATTTCGGGCCATATCGTAAGTCGAGCGTAAAAGAGCGGCCTGGTTTTCCGAGCCGGCAAAAAGATAGTCGTTAAACACGGCAAAGGCGCGGACACCTTCCACATCGCCAGCGTAAGCGGTCGTCCACTCCACCCCGTCGCGGCTTTTCAACACCCGGCCCGAATTTCCGGTGCCGGCAAACAAGGTGTTCTCGAAAACTTCCATGCAATAGCAGTTCAGTTCCCGCCCGCTGTCATAAACCACAAGCCAGTCCCGGCCATTCGTTGTGCGGTAAATCTTCACACCCTTGGGACCAGAGGTTCCGGCATAAAGAGCGCCATCAAATTCCTTGAGGCATTGAATGAAACTTTGTCCGGTAGAAGCCACTTCTTCCCAATTCAACCCATCATCGGTGCAGAAAATGAGCCCGCTGGGATAGGTGCCCACATAGAGCTTGTTTTTGAAAACACCCATGGAGGTAACGGCGGTCTCGCTTAAATTGCCCACCGCGTTCCAGTGCAGCCCATCGTAAGAATAGATTTTGCCCTGGGAGCTGGTTCCGGCATAGAGACGGTTTTTAAATTCACACAAAGCATGAATGCGGTCTTCACCCGTAGCAAAGGACTCTTTCCAAGTTTCACCGTCATTCGTGTAATAAATGGAGCCGTTCAGGTTTGTGCCAGCAAACAGAACCTTTTCTTTACCCGGCGTGCTATAGGCGGTTAGGCAATAAACCTGGGTGGAATAGTCGCCGGCTTCGGAGTTACCCGCGTCAGGCGTGAAAAACTTCGTATCCGTCTTGGTGACGAGATGGGCTTTCCAGGAACCCGCCGCGCCGCTATTAGAAACAAACACTTTATCCCGGCCTGTCGCCGCGAAAAGACGGCCTTTAAACTCAGCCAGAGAATAAAAAATGGGAACACTGTCAAAATTTTCAAGGGTTTCAAAATAAGCGGGAGAAGCGGTTGAGAAATAAAGGTCGATGGCATTTTTGAGGTTCTCAAGGGCTTGTTTAACGTTATTGCCTTGAGCCTGACAACCGGGCAAAGCGGCCACACGGGCGACGACATTACCTGTCGCGCGGGTTTCCAAGTCGATTTGAAAATCGTAGGGAAAGGTTTTCTTTTGGGAGTTGTTATTTTTCAAAGCCGACCCTGTACATCTTGAAATACACGCGAATCCCTGGGGCTTAAGGCCTGTGGGTCGATTATTGTAGACCAATGGGAGAAGGTTGATAACAACATTATCAACCTGACAAAGAGGGGTTTTAGGGGGAAATTAAAGGGTTTAAAGAAGAACTAAAGACTATTCCTGGGTTTTCTTTTTCCACTCCGCCAAGAGGTTCAGGGCTTCCCGGGGCGTCAGATCATCGAGTTCCAAATTCTTTAATTCTTCCAGTACCGGGTGCGTCCCGCCTTGGCCGAAGAAGGACATTTGGCCCAAACCTTGGGTGGAAGCCACTTCGGGTTGGGGTTCTTCAGGTTCCACCGCGTTCTTGTCTTTTTTCAGGGGAAAGGCATTGCCCGTTTCGAGGCTGGCCAAAATCTTTTTAGCTCTTTCAACGACTGACTTAGGCACACCCGCTAAACGGGCGACTTGAATGCCGTAACTCTTGTCGGTACCACCTTCGACGATTTTGCGCAGGAAAAGGATCTGCTCATTCCATTCGCGGACAGCGATGTTGAAATTCTTCACATTGGGAAAAGACGCCGAGAGGCGGGTCAGTTCGTGATAATGAGTCGCGAATAAAGTACGGGCCTTGAGCTTTTGCGCGATGTGTTCCACCACCGCCCAGGCGATAGAAACCCCGTCAAAGGTAGAAGTTCCACGACCCACTTCATCCAAGATGAGCAGGCTTCGGTTCGTGGCGTGATTCAAGATGTTAGCTGTTTCCACCATCTCGACCATGAAGGTACTTTGACCCTGGGTCAAAGCATCGGAGGCCCCGACGCGAGAGAAGATACGGTCCACAATGCCGATCTTCATTTGCTTGGCTGGCACAAAGAAGCCCACTTGCGCCATGAGCGACAGCAAAGCCACCTGACGAATATAAGTGCTCTTACCCGCCATGTTAGGCCCGGTCAAAACCACCACTTCCACACCATCCACACCTAAATGGGAGTCGTTCGGTACAAATTGATCTGAAGATAAAATACGGTCCAACACCGGGTGGCGGCCATCCACAATGGCCAATTCGCAAGAGTCGTCGACTTCTGGACGGATATGACGTCCATAGTCCGCCACCGTAGCCATACAGCCAAACACGTCCAGCTCCGCGATGATGCGGGCGACGCGCTGAAGACGAGAGAGTTCTTTACCGACTTGCGAACGAATGCTGTCGAAGAGTTCATATTCGGTACGGTCAGCCTTATCCTGCGCGCCGAGAATCTTGCCTTCCATGTCCTTGAGTTCTTGAGTGATAAAGCGTTCGGCGTTCACTAGCGTTTGTTTACGGTGATAGTCTTTAGGTATCTTGTCCAAGTTAGCTTTGGACACTTCAATGTAATAACCAAACACCGAGGTATAGCGGACTTTGAGAGAGCTAATCCCGGTCTTCGCCTTTTCTTTTTCTTCCAGCCGCGCGATCCAATTCTTCCCTTCCACCGAGGCGCTTTTGAGTTCATCCAGATCAGCGTTATAACCAGCCTTAATGAGTCCGCCTTCTTTGAGCGCCAGTGGCGGTTCATCCGCGATAGACTTTTCCAGCAAATGGTGAACTTCTTTTAAGTTATCCCAACCCTCAACCTTTTCTTTTAGCCAATGGGCCTTAAAGCCAGAGAGTACTTTGTGAATTTTGGGCAGCAGGCCCAGCGTATTGCGTAGAGCTACCATGTCGCGGGCGTTTGCGGTGCCGCAGCCAATACGGCCCGAAAGACGTTCCAGGTCGGACACTTCTCTGAATAAATCACGAAGCGTTTCACGGTCATCTTTGCGGGCCAAAAGTTCTTCGACCGCGTCCTGGCGGTGCTTAATTTGGGAAACAGAGGTTAAGGGTGTGACCAGCCATTGGCGCAGCAGTCTTCCTCCCATGGAAGTGACCGTTTCGTCCAACACTGACAGCAAAGTTCCGGCCTTGCCGCTATCCTGCATAGATTTGACGATTTCTAAGTTACGCTGGGTCGCCGCATCCAGCACCATCCCCTCGCCTACCTGGAAGGTAGAAAGGGTGACCAAATGGGACAAAACACTGTGGGTGGTTTCTTTCAAATACTGAATAATCGCCCCAGCCGCGCGAACCGCCTGGTTTTGGTCGATTAAACCAAACCCATCGAGCGACTTCACCTGGAAATGCTCAAGCAGGGTTTCTTTGCCCTCGTCAGTCGAAAACTTCCAGTCTTCCATGTGCGACTTTTTAACGTTAGTCAAAGACTTTACCAGCGTCACCCATTCTTCAACATCCGGCTGAGTTTGCGCGATGAGAATTTCTGAAGGATTAAATTTAGAGAGCTCATTAGTCGCTACCGAGAAGCGGTCCGACCCATGCAGTTCGCAGGTTTTAAATTCACCGGTGGTCACATCCACCACAGCCAATCCTAAAGACTGCGCCGAATAGGACAAGGCGGCTAAATAGTTGTTGGACTTTTCATCCAGCATGGCGGCAGACAAAACTGTGCCCGGCGTAATGACCCGGGTAATTTCTCGCCTCACCAAACCCTTGGCTTCAGACACATCCTGGGTTTGCTCGCAGATAGCGATCGAAAAGCCGCTTTTCACCAGACGGCCAATGTAGTTTTCAGAAGCATGATAAGGAATGCCCGCCATGGGGACGCGCGTCGCGCCAGCGCCGCGGGCAGTGAGCGTGAGGTTTAAAACCCGGGCCGCGGTCTTGGCATCGTCAAAGAACATCTCATAAAAATCACCCAAACGGAAAAAGAGAATCTCATCTTTATGGACTCTCTTAATTTCTAAATACTGCTTCATCATTGGTGTTAATTCTTCGGACATTCCCAAACCTTTTGATTTCTTTAGGTCAACTATTCTTCAATTACGATGGCTTTTTCTTTGGTCTTCTTAGCCAAAATACTAGCTACCTTCTGCGCGGCCTTGCGGGAAGCAAAATGACCTACGCGGACTTTATAAACGGTCGAGGCATCCCGCTGTAAGGTTAAAACATAAGACTTGTACCCGGCTTTACGAATGGCCTTTTCAGCCTTTAACACATTGGCTTTGAGCGTATAAACCCCCACCTGCACATGGAACGGCGTCGGCTTTAACACCGGCTGATCAACTGTTTCTTCCTGTTCCGCTTCCCCAGGCGTCGGTTCTACTTCAGCCACCACCGTAGGGGTGGATGTCACTACTTCCGGTGTAACAATTGGCGTAATCGTGGTTAAAGGAGTTGGTGCAGGGGTCGATGTCACGGTCGGCGAAACTTGCGGTCCCGCGGTAATCAACGGTTTTACTTCAGCGTGAACTTTTTCCAACTCCGCCATGCGTGTCTGAGCTTCAGTGACTTCGATCGATTTCGGGAAACGGCTGACGAGAGTTTGATAAGCGGCGTAGGCCTGTTTCCACTTCTTTTCCAGCTCAAAGGTTTCGCCCAGCTTTAAATAAACCAAATTGAGTTCGTCATAGAGGGCGTATTTATCCAAAATTCTCAAATACTGGCTTTCCGCGTCGGAATATTTTTCCATCTTAAAATAGTCGTTACCCATACCCAGCAAGGCTTTGGGCGCCCAGGATGTTAACCGGCCTTTATCCAATACCTTTTTATATTCTTCAACGGCTTCTTTGCCCTGGCCTGCGGCTGAATAAGAGGACGCCAGCCAGTAATGAACCTCGACCGACATGTCGCTTTTTTCATACTTTTGTAAATACTCTTTATAGCTGTCCACTGCGTCTTCGTATTTATCCGCCAGATAAAAGCGGTCGCCCAATTCTTTTTGAGCTTGCATGCCTTCGGGCTTGTCATCGTATTGTTCCGCCACTTCCCTCAACTGCGCCACAGACACTTCAAAATCTTCCTGCACCTTGGCTAAAAGCAATTTAGCCTGGGGGATAAAATCATCCAGCGGATGCTGGGCCACTAAAGGCGTCAGAATGTCTTTGCAGTCTTTGTAGTTTTTGTCATTGAAGTAAGTTTTGGCTTTTTCAAAAAGGGCCTTGGTTTCGCCGGAAACAGGGGTAACGACTGAGGAAAGCTCATCGGCCCAAACCGAAGCCGATAGAAACAACGCTAACATTAAGAGAACAAAATGTTTCATGAAGCCTCACTCAACAGGAAATTTTAAGCCTGAACAGTTCCATACAAGTTAGCCACTTTATGACGGTCAATCTTCACCTTAACCACATCGCCTGTTTTGTAGCCCTGGCCCAAAAAGACGACCGTTCGGTTTTGACGGCTTTTGCCGTAAAACCCGCCGGGCGTTTTATCCGCCGGACCATCGATCAAGACTTCCTCAATTTTACCCAGGCGGGTCGCGCAAGCTTCCGCGGCGTGCTTCCAGGCCATTTCATTTAAACGGGCCAAACGTTCGTCTTTTACTGCTTCCGGAACTTGATCCAACATACGGGCCGCTACGGTACCGACCCGGGGAGAATATTTAAAACTATAAACCGCGTCATAGCGGACTTGTTCTAACAAATCCATCGTGCCTTGGAAGTCTTCATCCGTCTCGCCGGGGAAACCCACAATCAGGTCAGTCGTCATAAAGAGATCTTTAATAGAAGAGCGGAGTTTATGAACCCGTTCCAAATAATGCTCCACCGTATATTTACGGCTCATGCGCTTCAAGATGCGGTCAGACCCGCATTGAACGGGTAAGTGAATGGATTCACAAACCGAGGGTTCGGTGGCCATCACTTCCACCAGATCATCCGGCAGATCTAAAGGATGGGAGGTCATAAAGCGTACCCGCTGAATGCCCTCGACCCGCGCTACCTCACAAAGAAGCTCGGCGAAGGTAATAGTTTTGCCTTTGGATTTTAAACCCAACCCATAGGAGTTAACATTTTGACCGAGCAGCATCACTTCTTTAACGCCAGCTTGGGCCAATCTTTGGGTTTCTGAAACAATGTCTTCGGAGGGACGGGAAATTTCACGGCCGCGGGTAAAAGGAACCACGCAAAAGGTGCAGAACTTGTCGCAACCTTTCATGATTTCCAAAAAAGCCTTATGGGGCTGAGCGAGGCGGTCCACGTCGTTTTCAGGGAAATAGATCGGATCAAAGTCGGCCAGCACCTGGCTCTTCCCTGTTTGGGAAGCTTCCCGAACAACTTGAGGAATCTTCATATATTGATCCGGGCCGACTACCAAATCCAAATGCGGCGCGCGCTCCATCAACTGGTCTTTATAGCTGGTGGCCATGCAGCCCATGACGCCGACCACTCGCCCCTCTTTTTCTTTTTTCCAGTCGGCTAATTGGCCCAGGCGTGAGAAAACTTTATCTTCGGCATGCTGACGGATAGAGCAGGTGTTAAAGAGAATGACATCCGCGTCAGCGATTTCTTTAGTGAAGGAAAAGTTGTCTTTAATGAGCATGCTGGACACGTGGTCTGATTCCAAAACGTTGGATTGGCATCCAAACGTTTCCATGAAGACCTTTTTTTCAGTTGGCGGATTCGAGACGACTTCCATATTTTCCTTCAAACAGCGCTTTTCAGTGACGACAAGAGGGTGAATTGTAGTTTGTTTTGAGGTCGATGACAACCAGTCGGCAGGCTTAGTTAAGGGGTGGAAACGTTGAGAAAAAACAGATTTCAGTGATGATTCATGATGTAAATGGCGAATAGGAGCGCGATCAGCAGCACCAGCCCGCGTAACAGCCAGCGGGTTTTGTTCACCGAGCGGCGTCCTTGAGGTTCAGGCTTATGAACCAGAGCCTCATAACCCTGCGCGTCTTCCCAGTGAAAAACCTGACCTTCTTTGTCATAAACGACCGGCAGGTTAGCCCCACAACGGCCGCAGATACGGTTGTCTGGAATATTAAAGGCGCCGCACTTGAGGCATTCCACATCATGATTGCGGCGGCGGGGTGAGGTTTGGGAATCGGGCATCACTCAACCTTTCACCGACAAGTTATTGAGCTTGTTCGGGATTGGAGGCTTCAGGAGGCGGAACCAGTTCAGCTTCAGCCACCGGCGTTTCAGCCTGTTCGGCTGGCGCCAGACCCATTTTGGTCTCACGGCGGCGAAGTTCGCCTTCCATTTCTTTAAGGAACTCAGGTGAAGGACGGTCGCCCGCCAATTCCTGAATTTCAGAAACTTTAGGAAGGTCAGCCAGATCTTTCAAACCAAAGTGAATCAAAAACTCAGTCGTCGTCCCATAAAGCAAAGGACGGCCCGGCGTTTCAGCCCGGCCCAAAATACGGATCATGCGTTTTTCGAGGAGCGATTGCACCAGGTTGCTCACTTCTACCCCACGGATGGCTTCGACTTCAGCGCGGGTCACCGGCTGTTTGTAAGCGATGATCGCCAGGGCTTCAAGAGAAGCTTTAGACAAGCGGGTTTTAGAAATGACTTTATAAAGTTCTTTGGCATAGCGGTGGTATTCAGGGCGGGTCACCAGCTGATGCCCTTCAGCCACTTGAACTAATTGAAAGCTTCTATCTAAATTGTTGATCTCATCTTTAAGAGCGGCAAAAGCCTGGTCCACTTCTTCCACCGAGACTTCCTTTAAAAAAGAAGCGACTTTTTTAGACGGCAGAGGCGAGTCACTGACAAAGAGAAGGCTTTCCAAAGTTTTTTTGAGCTTGTCGATTTCCATAACTTCCTCGTTTAAATGGTTTCCGGCGAATTGGCCGGCATTTCAGACTGCAAAAGGTGAACTTCAATTTCACCGAAAATCTTATTTTGAACCACACGCACCAGCTTGAGACGGATGAGTTCGAGAAGCGCCAAGAGGGCGACGACTTTTTCAATTTTAGTCCGGCAGGCGGTCAAAATCGGGCGGAACACAATACGGCGGTTCACGTCAGTTTGGAGCAAATCCATCAAGTCGTTAATTTTCTGGCTAACCGTAATTTCAGGACGGACCAATTCAGCCGTCACATCTTCTTGCGTATGAATCAGAACATCCTTAAAAGCCGCCAAAAGACCAAAGAGGGTCACTTCTTCCAAGTGTTCTTCCTCGCCCACTTCTTTCATATCGGTAGGCACATTACGCGGGAAAAGATGGGCTCTGCCCTTTTCCATTTCCTGTAACTGCTCGGCGGCATCCCTGAACTTTTTGTATTCCACCAGGCGGCGCATCAGTTCCAGCCGCGGGTCTTCTTCCGGTTCATCCGGCGAGGGGTCGATCGGCAAAAGCATGCGGCTCTTAATTTGCATCAAAGTCGCGACCATTACCAAAAAGTCCCCTGAAATTTCCAGGTTGAGTGCTTCCATCAGGTCCAAATAGGCCAAGTATTCTTTAGTGATCTTGGAGATGTGAATGTCGTAGATGTCTAATTCATGCTCACGGATCAGATGAAGCAGCAGATCCATGGGGCCGTCAAAATGAGGGATGGTGATCTGATAAGTCGGTCTTTGATCTTCCGCGCCGATAATTTCCTTAATAATGACGGAGGAAATGTTCTTAGCCAGGTTGATCGTGACAGGCTCAATCGCCGTAATAGGTTCGTTAGTGGGTTCGGTCATGAAATTAGTCTAAAAGCCTTTTTTTAATTTGGGAGGATGGGATGCCCACTGCCTCATAAACCTGCTCCATGGTGGGAGCCACCATCTTGCGGATCTTCTTGGCGCTTTCAAGGAGCACATCTTCTACCAGATCAGGTTTTTCATCCATCTTTTTTCGTTTTTCCCGTTTTTCAGCGCCAAAAACCTCTTCTAATTTGGCTAAAAGAAGTTTTTTAGCGTCGCCATAGCCCATACCGCCCTGACGGAAGCCTTTATCCATCACCGCTAATTCTTCCGGCGTCGCTACTAATTGATAAAGCATGAAGATGACATTGTTATCAGGGTCTTTTGGTTCAGCCACACCCTTAGAGTCCGTAATAATGCTCATGACTTTCTTTTTGATTTCAGACGGTTCGCCAAAAATAGGAATCACGCTGGCTTCATCGCTCTTGCTCATCTTGCCGCCGGTTAAGCCCATCACTTTGGGCGTCTGACTTAAAACACCTTCAGGCAATTTGAAAACGTCTTTTTTAAAGGTGTGATTAAAGTACCCTGCCATGTCCCGGGCCATTTCGATATGTTGAATTTGGTCCTGCCCGACGGGCACCTTGTCGCTTTGATAGATAAGAATGTCAGCCGCCATCAGTGTGGGATAGAAGAAAAGACCCAGCGTGGGTGAGATTCCCCGGGCGACTTTATCTTTATAAGAATGCGCTCTTTCCATTAAACCCATGCCGGTCACCGTGCTCAAAATCCAGGCCAACTCAGTTACTTCAGGAACATCACTTTGACGGAATAAAAAAGCCTTGTTCGGATCCAGACCCAAAGCCAGATAATCCGCCGCCGCCATAAAGGTATATTTTTGAAGTTCTTTAGCATCCTGAACAGTGGTTAATGAATGATAGTTGGCGATGAAATAAAGGCACTCACCCTCATCCTGCAGGCGGATGTGGTTTTGAATGGCGCCAAAGTAATTGCCCAAATGAAGCCGGCCGCTGGGCTGAACGCCGGACAAATAACGGGTAGGTTGTTTAGGTTGAGTAGACAACAAAATCCTCTTTCAGTTAAAGCAAACGAAGTAAGAAAAAAATACCGAACAAAATGATAAAGCCGTAAGGGTCTAACCGGGAAACCTGGTAAGACCATTTGGGCGGCAAAGCCGCCTTCAACACCCAGGAACCATCCAGCGGATAAATCGGAATCAGGTTAAACACCGCCAAAGCAATATTCATCCACAACAGGAATTGGAAAAACTTGACCGAGACCGCAATAGAAGTCTCATCCATACCCAAAAAAGAAGAGGACTCCAAACCATAAAACACACCGAAAGACACGACTGCCAAGATCAAGTTCATCGCGGGGCCCGCTAAGGCCACTAGCGCGCCATCCCGGCGGGGCTTTCTGAAATTTTGCGGGGTAATGGGTACCGGCTTAGCCCAACCAAACAAAAAAAAGCTCGGGTACAAAAACATGATCATGGGGAAAAGCAGGGTGCCAATAGGATCCACATGAGCCCGCGGATTCATGGTCAAACGGCCCAAAAGTTTGGGGGTCGGATCACCCAGCTTGGTGGCGGCTAAAGCATGGCCAAACTCATGGAAACAAAGGGAGAACACCAGAATCCCCAGTTCCATAAACGCCATCGCGATCTTTGCTTCTGTCATCTCATTACTTTCACGGGTAGAAATAGAGAGGTCTAGGCCTCAAAAGAGGGACAACTTTAGCCGATTCGAAAGCTTCCTTCAACCAACTAAGAGGCGAAAGTCTTTTTAACCCAGCGCAATATTTCAGGCCTTTTTTTAAAGCGTCCGTCCAATTGGCCGTTTAAGGCTTCGAGCAAAATATAGGAATAACGGAAGCCCGGAGGGATGCCAAAAGCTTTTAAATCCCGGCCTCTGAGCCAGGGTTTTAGATTTTTAATTTTGACAAAATAATCCGCCATTTTCTTCCAAACCGGAGGCGTCGCCATCGCCATTAAAAAACACTGCGTTTCAGGCGCCAAGGGTGAAAGCAGACGGTGCAATTGACTGGCTGGCATTTTTTTGGAAGCCAGCGTCTTGAGCATTTCTGGATAAACAGTAGCGGACTGAACCACAATCTTTTGTTCATTCCGGGACAACATCAGCCGTTTCGAAACTCCCTCGCCTTGCGCCGGTGAAAGGCTTAACAACAGGGTTTGAAACCAAACCATTTCCTCATCTTCAAACGCGATTTTATTTTTCTTAAAGAACGACAAAGTCTTTATCAACTGCGGCAGTTTTTGACGTTTCTCCACCAACAATCCTAACGACGGGTGCACGTAAGCCAAAACACCTAATTCACCCAGGCGTTTGACGGCTCTTTCAGGATGAGCCTCACCAAAAATTAATTCAAACTCATGCCGAAGCCTCTCGCCCGATACTGTATTCATGGACTTTTGACGGATGGATTCGAGCATCCATTTTTCAGTTTCAGGCTCAATCTTCTTTTGAAAACGCTGCTCAAAGCGGACCGCTCTAAAAACACGGGTAGGATCGTCCACAAAGCTCAGTGGGTGCAAAGCCCGGATGCGGCCTTTTTTCAGATCTTCTAAACCGCGAAAAGGGTCTAATAATTTCAAAAAAGAAACGGATGAAAGATTGAGCGCCATCGCGTTAATCGTAAAATCGCGGCGGAAAAGATCTTGGGCGATGCCGCTTTTTTCAACTACCGGCAAAGAACCCGGCGTCTCATAAGTTTCGGTGCGGGCCGTCGCCACATCGACTTTGCCAAAACCAGGAATGATCACAATTGAGGTTCCAAAACGGGTAAAGGCTTCCACTCGGGCCTTCATCTTCCTGGCCAGAGCCTGGGCAAAGTCCAATCCATCCCCTTCCACCGTAATGTCGATATCCATCCCGGGACTTTTTAAAAAGAGATCGCGGACAAAACCACCCACGGCATAGGCGTTCTCGCCTCTTTGATAAGCCAATTGACCCACTTGTTTGAGAAGCCGGAGTGTTCTGGGAGCGATTTTAAATGGATTGGTTTTCATATATTAAAAACTCCGTCCGCGGGAAAGGCGCTTTCAAAATGTTGAACTTTAAGGAAACCTAAAAAGTTTTTATCCGGCCCCACCGTCACCACATCAAACCGGCAGCCCGAATAAGACCCCGTATAACCGGACAAGTATACCGCCGCGGCCGCCGAAACCCGCCTGACCTTTTGAGGTGAAACGGCTTCCAAAGGGGTTCCGTGCGAATTATTTTTACGGGCCTTCACTTCCACAAACACAAGGACGTCCCCCTTACGAGCCACCAAATCAATCTCGCCCTGGGGCACCCGGTAATTACGTTCTAAAACCGAGTAGCCTTTAAGCCGCAAATAAGCCGCGGCGCGGTTTTCCGCTTTTTGGCCAATGAGATAACTTGTGATTTTCTTAGTATTCGCCATGGGACTGTTTACATTTCGGAGGAAGCGTCGCCATACGAGGCTCTTTTATCGCGGAAAAGCTCACGGAGTAATTCCACTTCATCTTCATTCAGCATTCCCAGCGCGGCCCTTTTTACCTGCTGGCCTGCCTGATTGAGTTCATTTAAGTTTTTAGCCGACTTGAGTTTTTCACTCCAGAAGCGGAAAGGTCCGCCGGAGGATTTTTGCGCCAGAACTTCCATCACCGGCGCGAAGGTCAAACGGTGTTCCGGGCAAGCCCCATGCTCTTGAAGCGCCTTCACATGAATTTCGGTTCCATAACCTTTGTGCCCATCGAAACCATATTGCGGATACTGAATATGCATTTTTTCCATCATGCGGTCCCGGGTGACTTTAGCCAAAATAGAGGCTGCCGCGATGCTGGAAGACAAGGCGTCCCCATGAATGAGAGGTTTCTGCGGAATTTTAGAGAGTGCCGGCAAAGGCATTGCGTCCGTCAAAAGAAAATCAGCCTTCACATGAAGGGCCTCAATGGCTCTTTGCATGGCCAATTGTGAGGCCCGGTAAATATTGATCGTATCAATTTCTTGAACACTGGCCTGCCCCACCCCAAAACTAATGGCGTTCTTTTGAACCAGTTCAAAAAGTTCATCGCGTTTTTCTGGAGTTAGCTTTTTAGAATCATCCACACCCTTAAGCGCGGCGGGCAAAATGACCGCGGCGGCCACCACCGGCCCGGCTAAGGGCCCCCGGCCCGCCTCATCTACACCAGCGACCGCCTTAAAACCCTTCAGCGCCGCTTCCGATTCATAACGCCAGAGAGTTTCCAGCTTTTGTTGTTGTTTTTCTTCTTGAGCTGCCCGTTTTTCAAATTTGAGAATGAGTTTTTGAGCGCCCGAACGGGTGTCTTGTGCCAGCGATTGACGCACCCATGCCAAAGATTGAAGGGTGCTGCCTTGCGCTAAAGCCTTAGCTTCAATTTCAGACAGCGGGAGATTAGACACCTGGCCACCCTTAGATTATTGAGGATTCGGTGAAGCCATTGGCGTGAGTGTAGAGCTGGAAGAACTACTGACTGTGGTTGATACAAATTTAGGCTCAGAGGCGATTAAAGTAACCGGAACCGCGTCCACAATGGTTCGGTCTTCAGTTTTTAAAGACGCGTTCAACACCACGGGATATTCTTTTTTCTCGCCCTTTTTAGAAACTAAAAGAACTGTGATGTTTTTTTGTTCCGCCGTGGTGACTGTTCCGATTTCCCAAACCAAACTACCGTCTTTCATCGTCCAATTGCCTGAAACGCTGCCGCCGTGCGTGGAAGGCGTGGTTCCGGGCGTAACTGCGGCGATGGTTGCTGTCGGAGTAGGCGCTGCCGCCACAGGCGTGCTATTCGTGTCTGCGGGGGTAGGTGTTGGCGTAGCCTTAGGCTGATAAGCCTCAAAACCTTTCGGAATAGGAAGTACAAAATCGATAATGCCGGTTGTTTTAGAGCTTTGATTGAGCAGGGTATAAGTTAAAGACCAATAGGGATGCTCTTTAGATGGCTTATCCCCCACCAAACCCTTAAAGGCGATATCAAACTTAGCCGGCACACCGCCAGTTTGAAATTTTAAGAAAGTTCCATTTTGCCCCGCCATAAACCCGAGATCTTTATAGAAAGCGACCGCATTAAAAGAAGTCTTAGCTTCAGGCTTTTTATGGCCAATCCAGCGGGTCCCGTCATAAAAGGCAATCGTACCATCCTGGCCCGCCAACCATCCGTCGCTGTCATCCTTCATCGTGATCGTATAGAGATCAAAACCAGAAAAGGCGCTTCCCTGCTTATTCCAGGTCGTTCCATTGAAATTAATAATGGTTCCATAGGCGCCGACCGCCCAGGCCTGCACATCGCTGAGTACTGAGACAGAAGTGAGTTTTTCAGTAGTGGGGCTGGCAGAAAAAGGTGTCCATTTTTGTCCGTCATATTTCAAAATAGTTCCGCGGTTACCCACGGCCCATCCGCTGTTTTGATCGGATAAACCGATGCTGTAAATATCGTCCACGATAGTGACCGGCGTTGCCGCTGTTCCACTGGTGGCATAAACCGTTCCCCAGGATATGCCGTTGTAAGTCAAAATCGCGCCGTTCGACCCTACCAGCCAAACCGTGCGGGACTTCGTAATAGCGATGCTGTATAAAATTTCAGTCGAAGGAGAGGCATCCTGTGTCCACTGGCCATTGTTGTAATGAAGGATGATGCCATGCGTACCGGCAATCCAACCTTCATTTTCATTTAAGAATCCAACCGTCATGAAGTTTTCGTTCTGGCCTAAACCAACTTGAACTTTATTCCAGGTTTGTCCGTCATATTGCATGACCAAGCCGTTATTGCCGCAAGCCCATCCATTTTTCTTGTTGATGAGGCACATACCGTTAATGGTATCCGTAATGGGATTGGCCAGCGGAAATGTGGACCAATAGATAACATCAGAGTCCGCGGTAGAACCGGGATCCACCTTGGATGCGTTCGCGGGAGTCAGGGGATTTACCGCTCCGCTGCCGTTACAACCAGCCAGCGGTAAAAGGAGTAAACCCAGGAGGAGAAGTTGTTTCATGGGCCTATCCTACCCGCTCATTTAAGGGGACGCAAGGCGGGCAAAAAAAACCGCCCCAGTAGTACTGGAGCGGTTTGGAGAGACAAACAAAACCTAAGAACTTAGGCTTTGGTTTCCTCGGCAGCCGAGGCGACTTCCGCGACCGGCGCGGTTTTGGCTGATTCAGCCACACCTTCGCTGGGAATACGGACAGCTTTTTTGTTTTCTTGAATACGAGCGTCTTTCTTGTTGAGCTTGCCGCGCAAGTAGAACAACTTGGCTCGACGAACTTTACCAGAACGGGTCGTCTTCACTTCTTTGATCATTGGCGATTGGTAGTAGAAAGTTTTTTCCACGCCGACGCCGTAAGAGATTTTACGGACGGTAAACTTCAGTTTCGAACCCGAACCCTGAATAGCCGTGACCAAACCTTCGTAAGCCTGGATACGTTCTTTTTCGCCTTCCTTGATTTTCAAGGAGACCTTCACACTATCACCCACGCGGAAAGGGACAACCCCTTTGCGGATAACTTGAGCGTCTTCAATTTTCTTAATTGTAAGGTTCATCTTTCTTCTCCTGCTTCTTTCACCTGCCAAGTGGTCTTGGCTAAAATTTGACGAATCGTGGGCAGTTAACCCTGAAGCTCTTTTTCTATCTCGACTAAAAGCTTCTTGTCTCCCTCCGTCAGGGAAACCTTTTTCAAAAGATCGGGCCGTTTAAGGAACGTGTTCCTGAGCGACTCTTTTCGGCGCCAGCGCTCGATGTGAGCGTGATTGCCGTTGAGCAGAACCTCCGGCACATCCTGTCCTCGATAAGAGCGGGGACGAGTATAGTGTGGATAGTCCAACAATCCATTAAAAAAGCTGTCCTTCTCAACTGAGTCGCGGTCTCCCACAACCCCCGGTAGAAACCTCACCATCGCGTCCACCATCACGGCCGCAGCTGGTTCTCCGCCGGTTAAAACATAATCCCCCAGGCTGACTTCTTCATCAATCTGGCTCATCACCCGCTCGTCCAGACCCTCATAGTGGCCGCAAACCAAAAGTAAGGATTTTTCTTTCGCTAACCGCTGGGCCATCGCGTGATCAAATGGCTTCCCCTGCGGCGACAAAAAGATCGTCTTTACTTTTTTTCTTCCCCGTTTGATGGCAGCGAATGCTTTCGTCAAAGGTTCTGGCTTCATCACCATCCCGGCACCGCCCCCATAAGGAACGTCATCGGTGGTGTGGTGCTTATCATCCGTCCAATCGCGCAGCTGGTGAAGCCGGAGATCCACCGCTTTCTTCGTTACCGCTCGTTTGACGATGCTGACTGTAAAAGGCCCCTGAAAGTATTCAGGGAACAACGTCAGAATATCAATCCGCAGTTTGCTCATCGATCTCTTCCGGTAAATCCACCAACACTAGCTTGGCTTTCAAATCGACCTTTCGGATCATCGACTTCAAAGCCGGCACTAAAAATTCTCTTCCATCCTTCTTTATCACCAACACCGAGTTGGCAGGACCTTCCATGATTTCATCAATCACGCCCATCTTCCTGCCTTCCAGCGTCTCGACCGACAAGCCCATCAGATCATCCATATAGTACTGATCTTCAGGTAGCTCTCCTCGGTCTTCCGAAAGAACCGCCACATACACCCCGCGAAGAGTTTCCGCTTCCTCGGGACTTTGAACTTCTTTAAAACGAACTACCGCGTCGCCGTCATTATGCGTAAAGCCGCGGATCACCGTGACCTTCATCAACTCTTTACCGTGCTTCACCAACTTCAAGTTTTTGCAAGAAGTGAGGCGCTCAACACCAGCACAGGCCAAATCCACTTTGACTTCGCCTTTAAGACCATGCGGTCTCACAATGGTTCCCAGTACCACAAAACCATCGGCTGGATCGACTGGTAAGCTGCCCGGAGTGTTATTCAACGACTTCGAGGGAATACTTCAATCCATGCTTGGCGCAGGAAGCCGAAACTAAAGTGCGCAGGGCTTTAATCGTGCGGCCTTGTTTGCCGATGATCTTGCCGTAGTCTTCCTTAGAAACACGCAATTCCAAAACCGTCAGGTTGCCTTCTAAGCGCTGTTGAATACCGACGTTCTCCGGCTTATCCACGAGAGACTTCGCCACAAACTCAATCAATTCTTTCATACTCTTCCCCTACAGTGATCCATGTGAACGAGGATCTGAATTTTTTAAAGAGCGACGCCGGCTTTGGTCAAAATGCCTTGAACGGTATCGGTCGGGACAGCGCCCTTCTTCACCCATTCAGCGATAGCTTCTTTTTTCAAGTTAACAACTTGGCTTTCTTCTTTAGCCCGAGGATTGTAGGTGCCTAAGTCTTCAATGCGGCGGCCCTTGCCCGAGAATTGGGAATCCAAAACCACAATGCGATACGTCGGTTTCTTGTTGCTGCCCATACGTTTTAAACGAATCTTCAGTGCCACAAATCCTCCTAGAGAAAACAAAAACCAATTGGTCAATTAATTCACGGGGCTCGAATGCCGCGCGCCCGGTCCACAGGGGACACAAGGGAGGAGATTTTAAAAACCCACCCCTGCTTTGTCAAGAAAATAGGCCTAAAATAAGAGTTTTGAGAGGTTCAGAGGATAAAAAGAGAGGTTTAAAAGGCTTTTAAGGCCAAAGACAAAAATGGAGCTGGGGACCGGAATCGGACCGGCGACCTACTGTTTACGAAACAGTTGCTCTACCAACTGAGCTACCCCAGCCCTTGAACACCATAGCGGGCTACTTTTCGGCGAGTGGGCAGGAAGTTTACCGACCCTTTCCCTGCCCGTCAATCAACTTTACTTAGCCACATCTTCAATTAAACCTAAACAAACCAATTCCACTGCCAGCCAAACCGTGGAATAAATCACAAAATCCGAGATCAAATGACGGCCCGAGCCCAGCAAATAGCTGAACACTGAGAAAACCGTGTAATTCAAGAACCACAATACAATTGCCAAGCGGGGTAAGCTAAAATTTTTCACCGCCAGCCTCCTTCTCAATACCGAAGCCTCAGGGCCTCAAGCACCTATAGATTTTAAACTAGCCTTTAAAATTTCTTCAACCGTTACCTTTTCACCCGTGGCCTGAACCGCGGATAAAACAGCCCGGCGGGATTCCACCGCCGAATAACCTAAAGCCATCATGGCCTGTAGCGCGTCCGAAATTGTCTTCGACTCGGACCCCATCAAACCCTCATCACTGAATACGCCCACACCCGCCAATTTGGTTACTTTATCTTTCAGTTCCAGCACCAAATGTTGGGCCGTCTTTTGACCAATACCCGGTATGGCTTTTAAACCGGCCAAATCGTTATGCATGACTGCCTGAAAAAAAGCTTCGGGCGCGTAAGTCGATAAAACATTCATGGCCGCTTTGGGGCCCACTCCCGAAACCGAGAGTGCCATTAAAAAGGCCTGTTTCTCGGAATCTTTCAAAAAGCCAAAGAGCTGTTGAACATCTTCCCGCACATGCAAATAAGTCTTCAGTAAAACACTCTTGCCCGTCGCCGGAACCGACTGCAAAGTCTTTTGAGAAACAAACACCTCGTAACCCACGCCGTTCACATCTAACTCAACTCGGTCCGGCAGCTTTGCGGTCAATATCCCCTGCAGAAAAGCGATCATCTGTCGTTTAGTCTTCCAAAAATTTCAAGTGAACCAAAATGTGAAGTAATTCTTCCACCTGGGTCAAAGCCGGCACATCTTTGTTTTGAGTCGCGGCGTACCAGAAAGAAACAACATTGGAATCCAACCAGATTCCCTTGGTCTCGAAATCTTCATCAATGACTAAAGCTTTGTAATGATGCTCGTCCAATTCGTTTTCAGAAATAGGGCTCTTCAACCCAGAAGAACGCAGTTTAATATGCTCTTTCGCCTGATTGAAATAACGTTGATCTTCTTCCGCCAAGTTTTCGAACACGATTTGAGCGGCTTCGCGGTCAATGCCTTCGAGAATGCTCTTGTCGATCCAGACGCCGAAATTTTCGTCATCCCAGAGATAGTCGTGGCCCTGGTGTTCCAACGCCAGCATGGGCTGGCCGCTATCCGGGCTGATCTTATCGGTCTTACCCTTGTTGTTGGTGTCGCGCAAGAAGTCTTCGGCTGTGACGTTAAACTTTTCGTCCACCGGGTATCCGCATTCGGCGCAATAACGGGCGTTATCCGCTAATTTAGTCCGGCAGTTTTTGCATTTCGCTAAAGACATATCGACTCCTATCGTTTCAAAAAGGTTTTATTCACCGAGCTCTTCGCGAGCTTTTTCACTACTTCCGACAATCGGGTTCCCGATCCCTGCGCGTGCGTAATGGCGATGGCCAATGCGTCCGCTGTATCATCCGGCTTCGGGACTTCGCTGAGCCCCAAAAGCAGCTTCACCATCTTTTGAACCTGTTGTTTATCCGCGGCGCCAAAACCGGCCACCGCCTGTTTCACTTCTCCCGGCTTGTACTCAAACACTGGCACATTTGCCAACCCGCAGGCCAGAATCGCAACCCCTCTTGCCTGCCCTACTGAGATTGCCGTCTTCACGTTGCGCGCAAAGAATAATTCTTCTATCGCCACTTCGTCGGGCTTCACTTTCTTCAAAACTTTTTGCAGTTTCTCAAAAACCACAACCAGTCTCTTTTCAACATCCGTATGGGCTTCCGAGGTAATCGTCCCATACTCTAAAGCTTTCAACTTACCGTTTTCTTGCGCTATCACTCCGTATCCCATGCGGGCCAGCCCCGGGTCAATCCCGAGAATGATCTTCTTAGCCGCGGGGGCGTAAGGTTTACTTATCAAGCTTCGCCATAATTTCATCGCTCACTTCAAAGTTAGCGTGAACATTTTGAACGTCTTCATATTCATCCAGCGCATCATAAAGCTCCAAAACCGCGCCAGCCTTAGACTCATCCAAAACCACGGTGGTCTTCGGGATAAAATTGACTTCGGCGCTTTCAGTCGCGATTTTCTTTTCTTCCAGCGCCTTCTTCACCTTGTCAAAGTTTTCAGGTGCGGTTAACACTTCATAAATATCCGCTTTGTCCGTTTTCAAGTCGTCCGCGCCCGCGTCTAAAACTAGCGTCATAAAATCATCTTCACCCATGGCGTCTTTTTTCACGATCAGCTGTCCCTTTTTTTCGAACAAGAAGGACACCGAACCGGAAGCACCCATGTTGCCGCCGTTCTTATCGAAAATAGAACGGATATCCGCGGCAGTGCGATTACGATTGTCTGTTACCGCCTCAACCAAAACCGCCACACCCGCCGGGGCGTAGCCTTCATAAACTACTTCTTCGAGAGCTACAGATGCTTCAGCACCAGTCCCTTTATTGATAGCTCTTTTCACCGTATCCATCGGCATGCTGACTTCTTTGGCCTTTAAAAGAATCGTGCGTAAACGAATATTGGTGTCAGGGTCGCCGCCGGACTTGGCCGCTAATTGAATTTCTTTAGAAAGACGGGAAAAGATCTTTCCGCGCTTCTCATCCAAAGCACCCTTATATCTTTTGACCTTCGACCACTTACTATGTCCGCTCATAACACCCTCGTTTTTTGCGTAAAAAGTTTAAAAATTCTCTATTTCGACAAGCCGCGCGGGCTTTAGTGCAAAGAGTGACAAAAAAATAAGGCTTTTCCTCACCTTAATTTTGCCCTGAAACGACAAAAGGCCGCTTTCTTGAACGAAATCTCAAGAAAACGAACCTTTGTTGAGAAAAATTATATCTTACGTTGATTGAGGATAGCTAGAAAAAAGGGGCTTTTAAGACTGATAAAAAGCCAAAATTACAGGGTCTTTTGAGTTATTGGGAGACAATCTTCAGAAATACCTTACCCGCCCTGATCAGTCCTGCTTCGCCTGCCGCGATATCAATGGCTTCATTGAACGAAGCAACCTTCTTCTTTTCCTGCGCCGCGTTTACCCATTCCACCGCGCCCTGTTCAATCAGGCGCTTGGCATCGCTCTTTGTTTTCACAATCGCGATTTGAACCATCAAGTCAGCGGCCTTATAAGAGCCTGGCGCCACCAAAACCTTTTTATAATCGACTGTTTGGTCTAAGTTGTGACGATTTTCAAAATAGTTCCAGGCTTCTTGAGCTTTCTCTTCGCCATAAAAGCGTTGAGTAATTTCTTTGGCTAATTCTTGCTTGGCCTGTTTGGGGTGATAAGTTCCCTGCGCCACCTTAGCTTTGCGGTCTTGCCAAACTTCTTTAGGAAGGTCTGAAAGCAATTCATAATACTTCCACATCAATTCATCTGACACGCTCATGGTTTTAGCGAACATCTCATTAGGCGCTTCCGTCACCCCAATATAGTTACCCAGACTCTTGGACATCTTTTTGACACCATCGAGCCCTTCCAGAATGGGCATGGCAATAATCACTTCTGGTTTTTGCCCCGCCTGTTCTTGCAGGGCACGGCCTACCAGGCAGTTAAACTTTTGGTCTGTCCCGCACATTTCAATATCGGATTCCAGGGCCACCGAATCATAACCTTGGATCAGCGGATAGAGGATCTCGTGCATGCTGATGGGTTTCTGTTCTTTCATGCGGTTGGTGAAATCATCCCGTTCCAAAATACGCGCTACCGTATATTTCGAGGCCAAGCGGATCACATCCTCAAAGGTCATAGGCCGGCACCATTCGCTGTTGTAGCGGATCTCGATTTTCGCCGGATCATTATCGAGTATCTTGAAAATCTGTTCTTGGTAGGTCTTCGCGTTAGCTTCCACTTCTTCACGGGTCAAGGGTTTGCGGGTAACCGTCTTGCCCGTCGGGTCGCCGATCATGGCGGTAAAATCACCCATGAGAAACTGCACTTTATGTCCCAGGTCTTGGAACTGGCGTAATTTCCGAAGGACCACCGTGTGGCCTAAATGAATATCCGGCGCCGTAGGGTCCGCTCCCATCTTTACCTTGAGGGGACGACCTTCTTTGTAGGACTCTTTGAGTTTCTCCAGCAGTTCATGCTTGGAGATAACCTCGGCAGTTCCCTGCAGGAGGATTTCTAATTGTTGTTCCGGCGTATGGGTGAAATTGGTTTTCATAGGGGGCACATCATAACAAAAGAGAGTCAATTTGTAGCCAAAAGAGGCCTATTACCTGTGGCAACCCGCTAGTCAAAACAAAGGGCGAAGCTATAATGAACCCCTCTAAAAGCCAGCCACTACTAATAAAGAGGAAACAGTTTGCCCATCGAAAAACCCAAAAAATCATTCGCCAGCACCTTGATGACCTTATTTTTTATCGCCTTCGCGGGACTGGGAGTCATCGGCGGCATCCTTTATGCCCAACTTCAAGAGTTGCCCGACATCGCTAACCTGAATGACTTCAAAACCTCCGAAGCCACCCATATTTACGATATCAACGGCAATCTCATCAGCCAGCTATGGCTGGAACAGCGCACCATTGTGCCGCTGGAAAAGATTCCTCAAACCCTTCAAAACGCGGTCATCGCCACCGAAGACGAACGCTTTTACGAGCATTGGGGCATCGACGTGGTGGGCGTGGCCAGAGCTTTTATGGTCAACATTTCCTCGGGTGGTTTAAGGGAAGGTGCCAGCACCATTACCCAACAGTTGGCCCGCACTCTCTTTCTGACACAGGAAAAAACCCTCAGCCGCAAAATCCGCGAGGCTTTACTTTCAGTTCAGATTGAAAAGAACTATTCCAAAAAGCAAATTTTGGAAATGTACCTCAATGACATTTATTACGGTGAAGGCGCTTATGGCGTGGAATCCGCCGCCCGCAGCTACTTCGGAAAACATTTGGAAGATTTAACGTTGCCCGAATGTGCCCTGTTGGCGGGTTTGCCTAAATCCCCCACTCATTTTGACCCTTATAAATTTCCTTTAGAAGCGCTTAAACGCCGCAACCTAGTCCTCGACCGCATGGTGACCACCAACTACATCAGCCAGCAAGAAGCCACCGACGCCAAAAACATTCCCATCGAGCTCAAGAAAATTGAGGTTCAAAACGCTCCCTACTTTGTGGAATATGTGCGCCAGCAATTGGAAGCCCGCTACGGCTCAAACGCGGTTTATAAAGGCGGCCTGCAGGTTTACACCACGCTGGATATGAAGCTTCAAGAAGTCGCCCAAAGAGCTTTGGCGCACGGTTTAGAAAACGCCGAGATTTTGGCCCGCAAGAACCGCCTGTCGAATATTCCCGTAGACCAACCGATTCAGGGTGCTTTGCTCGCCATGGACCCTCACACTGGCGCCATTCGCGCCATGATCGGTGGAGTGGATTACCACAAGAGCGTGTTTAACCGCGCTATTCAGGCTCACCGTCAGCCCGGTTCTTCCTTCAAACCTATCATTTACGCCGCCGCTATTGAGAACGGCTACACCATGGCGGATGTTTTCTTGGACGCCCCGATTGTTTATCCCGACCCGGTGACCGGCAAACCCTGGAGGCCTTTAAACTTCTCTGATAAGTTCCGCGGACCAACGACCCTTCATACCGCTTTGATGTATTCCATTAACGTTGTCACTATTAAGCTACTGGAAAAACTGGGCATTCAACCCGTCGTCAGCGTGGCCCGCCGCTTGGGTATCACGACCCCCATTAAGCCCAATCTTTCATTGGGATTAGGAACCTCTGAAGTTTCATTAGAAGAAATGGTTCAGGCCTTCTCAGTGTTTCCCAACCAAGGTGTTCGAGTGGAACCCTTCGGCATTTTGACCGTTAAAGACTCCTCCGGCCACGTTTTAGAAAATAACACGCCCGTCGGAGAAAGCGTTTTGGACCCCATGGTGGCCTACATCATGGTTCACACCATGAAAGACGTCATTGATAACGGTACAGGCCGTATTATCCGCCGCCTGGGCTTTACTTATCCCGCCGCCGGCAAAACGGGTACCACCAACGATAACGTGGACGCCTGGTTTATAGGTTTTACGCCTGATTTAACCTGTGGTGTCTGGGTGGGTTATGACGAACGCCAAAGCCTGGGCAAAAAGCAGACCGGTGGAGAAACCGCCGCGCCGATCTGGGCTGAATTTATGAAGGCTGCTATTGCCGGAACCGTCCCCAAAGATTTTGAGCCGCCGAAGAACGCGGATACCGAGCTAGTGGAGAAAAAAATCTGTTTAACCAGTGGTTTATTGGCTGGGCCCGAATGTATCGGCGTGCGGGACGAAATATTCAAAAAAGAAACCGCCCCCACTAAATTTTGCAATATTCATACGGCCAACGGCTCAGCTTTACCGGGCAGCGATGCCGCCATGGGAACTTCACCCTCTTCATCCGCTAACAGCGATATTTTGGAAATGGGCGGACAAGCGGTAGTCAAAGCGGGGCCTGCGGCTATGGCTTCCGTAACACCCGGATCATCCATAGCGGTCGAAGCAACACCCACCGCGGTCACCGGAAAGAAAGCCAGCGGAGAACAAGCCTATCCCGATAGTGGATTCTAAAACCTATTCGATGATCGGATAGGTTTTACGAATAGCGTCTTCCTCGATGGCGTTGTAATGCCACCATTCATGGGGCAATTGCAAAAAACCGCCTTGGCTCATGCAGTTTCTTAGCACTAATCGGTTTGCCATTTGCTGAGAAGACAACTTTCCCTCTTTCACAAATCGCTCTTCGTAACGCGGTTCAGATAGCTCATCAAACTGATCAAACCCCGCGCCCATATCCACGACGGCGCCTTTTTCATCCAACAAACCCAAATCCAGCGCCATGCCGAAATTGTGAGGCGATCCCTTTTCAGGATCAGCGATATAGTTTTCGTCAGATGTGTTTTTAACTTTAGCCCACATTTTCCACTGAACTGACCGGGGACGAAGAGCGTCATAGACAATGAAAAACCAGCCTGGTTTCACTCGTTGAAGAACTCCGACCGCCTTTTCAAACTTAACGGCCGCGTCTCGATGTAAAAAGGCCTTCTTGAAACCTCCATACAGATCTTCCCCCATAAAGTTATCAAGAGAAGCGTATTTGAGATCAATTTTGACATGAGAGAAGGTGGAAAGATCAACGTAATCAGAGGGAATTGAAAAAAGGTCCGACTCAGGCACAACCGTTACTTTTTGGGGTTGGCGTAATCTAAACCCGAATCCATGGGAGGCGCTTGCATACCATCCACATCGAGATCGGGTGGTTTATTAGATGAGGACGGAGTAGCGGCCGCAGGAGCTGAAGGCGCAGACGGAGCGGCCGACATAGGAGCCGGAGCTGAAACAGCTGGCGCGGATGCCGCCGGAGCGGAAGCTGGCGGAGCCGCGGGCGCGGCAGCAGGAACATTATTAGCGTCAGACGCATTCACCATCGGCGGTTGAACACCCTGCATGGGCGAATCACCAAAATCAGGCGGCGGCGGAACTAAGCTAGCCGAAGAAGCGGCTGGAGCGGCAGCCGGCGCGGACGAAGCGGGTGCGGCCACAGTCGGCACAAAAGAAACGGTCGGCGCCGTCGGCGTCGAAGTCGGAATGGAAGGCATTGGCGTGCTGGTATAAGTCGGCGTGTCCGTCATGACCATCGTGAAGGTAATGGTCGGTGTGGCCGTAAAGGTGCTCGTATCCGCATTGGGAACGCTGGTGTAAGTAGACGTCGCCATCACAGTCGGCGTGCTGGTATTCACTGGAGAAGCATCAGCCGGCGAACCTAATGTCGTCATATCCGGGGGCATCGGCGGTGCCACAGTCGAATTAGTAGAAGTGGAAGCCGCTTGAGCGGTAGCCACAATCGAGGCTAAATCATCCGACGAAACTGATCCGCTGCCCAATCCCGGCGTGGGAGTGGAAGGCGCATTCGTCGAACTGGAAGCAGTCGGCATAGATGTCGGCAAGCTGGGAATCGGCGAACCACTGGGCGGAACGCTGGAGATGTTGGACGGCGGAGGCGGTACAGAACCAGCCAAATCACCCAAAGCCGGAGGCTCAGGCGCGTTAGGAGACACCATCGGAGGAGCAGGCAACCCATTGGTAATTGAAGGCGGTTCGGGAACAGAAGAAACCGCAGGAGCAGCGGGCGCTGCCTGTACAGGAGCCGACATTACGGGAAAAGCGGTTGGGATCGCGGTTGGAACAGCCGTCGGTACAGCCGTTGGCAAATTGATATCCATCATCGGCGCCATAGTCGGCGAAGCTATCGGAGCTGCGGCAGCCGCAGGAGCCGGCGTGGTCGGAGTCGGCGTCGCGTTGGGCGTTTGAGTCTTCATCTTGGCTTCCATGGCCAACACATCGGCCTGGCTTTGTTTGTACTTGAAAGCTTTGAGAGCAGCCTTAGCGGCCAGATCAGCTCGGCGGTCTTCGGCTTCGGCTTGATCCGACATACCCTTGGTGATTACCGGCAGCTCACTGCGTAAATAAGCGCGAAGAATATCTTTGAGGTCTTTCATGGGGGTAACCGAAGTGTCACCCTTTATTTTGTCTTTCACGCTTTTGGGGCTCATGGTTCCCCAGTAGTTGCCGCCCAATTTGGCTTTGGTCGCGTTGTTCACCACTTCGGATTCGTTATCGTGAACGCTGTTATTGACGAAAACCAGCTTCGCGTAATCTTTCAAGTAAAGACCATAGGTATTTTGAACGAGGGTATTAAATTGCATGTCAGCTTCGATCGGTCCATCCAACACCACACCGGTAGCGTTACCGTAAAACTTATTATTCTTTAAATGAGCGACCGTGCTGCCTTTCAGATAAAGACCCGAACCCTTGGTCACTTCGGAGGCATCCATGCGGATGGTCGCGTCCTGAGCCAAAAACACACCACCGATTACTTTCATGTTGCTTAAGTGGGCTTCCCCGCCATCAATAAAGAGAGCGCTTTGTAAACCGCCATCCGTCATGTTGACCACCGCCGGAGCGGCCGCGGAACCTTCGATTCTTAAATCACCGCCGATTTGGAGGGTAGCCGGGCCCTGGGAAACGATTTGAACACCGGGACCTACTTTGAGAGTCACACCAGGAGGAACTAAAACGCGGGCTTGAATGATATAAGGGCTGCCGCTGGCATCCCATTGGGTATCAGCGCTGATCGTCGCGCCCACATTGGTGGAGGCGAGCAAAGGAGAAACCAAAAGCATCATTAATAAAAGGGAGAGGGTAAATACAATACGCTTCATAAAAGGTTAATGGCCTCGAACAAGGTATTTAGAATCAAAGGAATCTGAACTGCCGGTTTTACCCGCCTGAAATCTGCCGAAAAAGCTCGGTTACTATAACACAAATCGTTATCTCTCAAACCAGAAACGAGCCTAAAACCACAAATAATGGCCCCTAAAAACAAATGAATTTGGCAAAAAAAAGAGGACAGCCAAAGGCTATCCCCTGAGAAAAAGGGACAGCTGTTAAGCTGCCCCTTTAGATTAAACCGGCTTATTTAGACGAGTATTCTTTATTACCCTTGCTCGAATGCTTCAAAGCGGCTTGGGCTGCAGCCAAACGAGCGATAGGCACCCGATAAGGCGAGCAAGATACGTAGTTCAGACCCACCAAATGGCAGAATTCCACGGAGTTAGCGTCGCCGCCGTGCTCACCGCAGATACCCACCTTCAGCTTGGGATTCACCGAACGGCCCTTTTCCACACCCATGCGGACCAATTGGCCCACACCATTGCGATCCAGAACCTGGAACGGATCTTTTTCATAAATACCGTTGTCCTGGTAGTAACGGATAATCTTCGCGGTATCGTCGCGGGAGAATCCGAAGGTCGTTTGGGTTAAGTCATTGGTACCGAAGCTGAAGAAGGCCGCTTCTTCGGCAATCTTATCAGCTGTTACGGCAGCGCGGGGCAATTCGATCATGGTTCCGATCGTATATTCCAGCTTCACGCCGTACTTCTTAATGGTTTCATCAGCCTTCTTAATCACGATGGCTTTTTGGTTTTTCAATTCAGCCACATCCCCCACCAAAGGAATCATGATTTCAGGGACAATCTTCTTTCCCTTTTTCGCCAATTCGCAAGCGGCGCTGATGACAGCTTCCGTCTGCATTTCAGTGATTTCAGGATAGGTGATGCCCAAACGGCAGCCGCGGTGACCCAGCATCGGGTTAAACTCGTGGAGTTCTTCCACACGGTGCAAGAGCTTCTTGGCCTTGTGCAAATCAGTGCCCTCTTCTTTAACTAAGAGAAGAGCTTTTTTAATGACTTCGTTAGAGGTCGTGGTTTTACCGGACGCTTCCATGCGGGCCACTTCAACCATGAGCTCTTCCCGTTTCGGAAGGAATTCATGCAAAGGCGGATCCAGGAAACGAACCGTGACCGGGAAACCAGCCATGGCTTCAAACAAGCCGAGGAAGTCGGCCTTTTGCATCGGCAGCAAAGCCTTCAAGGCTTCACGACGAGAAGCCTCGTCAGTGGCCAAGATCATGGCCTGCATGTGAGGCAAACGGTCTTCGTCGAAGAACATGTGCTCGGTACGGCACAAGCCGATACCTTCCGCGCCAAAAGCGCGGGCCACTTTAGCGTCGCGGGGAACGTCCGCGTTAGCGCGCACCTTGAGGGTGCGGACCGCGTCAGCCCAGCTCATTAAAGTCGCGAAGTCGCCGGAGAGTTCAGCTTCTTGGGTGGCCACTTTACCGTGAATCACTTCACCGGTAGAACCGTTCAAAGAAATCCAGTCGCCTTCTTTAATAGTGACATTGCCCACGGAGAAGTTTTTGCCGTGTTCGTTCACCCTGATAGATTCGCAGCCAGCCACGCAGGTTTTACCCATGCCGCGAGCCACAACGGCCGCGTGTGAGGTCATACCGCCGCGGGCGGTCAAGATACCTTCCGCCGCGTCCATACCGTGAATGTCATCCGGCGAGGTTTCGAGACGAACCAGAATGACTTTCTTGCCTTCCGCTTTCCAAAGAACCGCTTCTTCCGCCGTGAAAACCGCTTGGCCGGTAGCCGCGCCAGGAGAAGCCGGCAAACCCTTGGTAATCACGTCTTTTTTAGCTTTCGGATCAAAAACCGGGTGAAGCAATTGGTCGAGTTGGATAGGTTCCACACGGGCCAAAGCTTCCGGCTTGGTGATGAGCTTTTCAGCGACCATGTCGACCGCGATCTTCACAGCGGCAGCCGCCGTGCGCTTGCCCGAACGGGTTTGCAGCATGAACAACTTGCCCTTTTCAATCGTGAACTCGAAATCTTGAATGTCGCGATAATGCTTTTCCAGTTTCTTGGTGGTGTCATAAAGCTGTTTGAACACCTTGGGCATATCTTTTTCGAGGTGCAGAATTGGCAGAGGGGTACGAATACCCGCCACTACGTCTTCACCCTGCGCGTTGAGCAAATACTCACCATAGAACTTCTTTTCTCCGGTGGCCGGATTGCGGGTAAAACCCACACCCGTTCCAGAATCTTCACCCATGTTACCGAACACCATGGACTGAACGTTCACGGCCGTGCCGATGTTGTGAGGAATATCATTTTGCTTGCGGTAGAAGTTGGCGCGGTCATTCATCCAAGACCGGAACACGGCATCACGCGAACCGCGCAATTGAGCCAGAACGTCTTGAGGAAATTCTTTGCCCGTTTTTTCTTTGATAAGCTTTTTGAACTTCTCAACCAATTCTTTCAGGTCATTAGCGGACAAATCGGTGTCGAGCTTAACGCCCTTTTCTTCTTTCACGTGGTCGAGCACGCGTTCAAACACTTCTTTACCCATTTCCATCACCACGTTGCCGTACATTTGCACGAAACGGCGGTAGCTGTCATAGGCGAAACGCTCGTTATTGGTGGAAGCAATCAAACCCTTCACCGTCACGTCATTCAAGCCCAGGTTCAAGATGGTATCCATCATGCCCGGCATAGAGAACTTCGCGCCCGAGCGGACTGAGACCAACAAAGGATTGGTGCGGTCGCCAAACTTCTTGCCCAAAGACTTTTCGAGTTTGGCCAAGTGCTGCTGCATTTCTTTATCGATAGATTCAGGGGTCTTCTTGCCGTGTTCGTAATAGAGACGGCAGACTTCAGTGATAATGGTGAAACCCGGGGGAACCGGCACACCCGAATTGGTCATTTCGGCCAATCCAGCGCCCTTCCCACCCAACACTTCCTTCATCGTTCCGTGGCCTTCGGCTTTGCCGTTTCCAAAGAAGTACACAAACTTCTTGGTCGCGGATTTTGCTGAAGACTTCTTGGCCTTCTTAGCGGCTTTCGGCATGGTTCATCCTCCTAGAGATAAAAAAACAAGAAATTCAAACTGATTGATGAGACTGATTTTTAAAGGGGGCATATTGTAACAAACATGGTTTTGATTTCAACGAAAGTACGCAACTTTCGGGGCAATAAAACGGTGTATTTTGGGCAAAAACGGGGAAAGAAACTGAGTCTAGCGAGCAGCCTCAGAAGCGTATACCAGCTTGCGGAAATCGCCCACCACCAGGAAAAGGTCACCCGCTTGCTTGAGCAGGGCCAATCGATTGGCGCGAACCTTGGCGTTTTTATCCATCACCATCACCTTTTCAAAGAAAGCGTGAATCGGATCGACCAGAGCTTCTAAATGGCCAATCACATCCTGGTAATAGTCGGGCGTCCCCACTTCCTGATCATCAATGAGTTTCTGGGTGAACAGAATTTTCTCAAACAATTCTTTCTCTTCAGCAGTCTTTAAAAGAGCTTTGGAAACTTTATTGGATATTTTCTTTTCGGGCAAAATGCGAAGTACGCGGCCCGCTGCTGTGACCAAGTTTTGAAAATCTTTATCCGCCTTGTTCTTCTGGATAGTTTCGGCCTTTGTCACCATTTCCACTAAAGTCGGGGCATCGGTAGCCACAGCAGCGTTGATCACATCAAAAGAAAGACCGCGTGCGTCCAAAACTGTCTGTAAGCGGCCTTTGAGGAACTCGACAATTTCTTTGGTCTCATTAGGTTTCGGTTTGCCCGCGTAAGCCTTTTGGGCCAGCTGAACCAATTCTTCTAAGGATATGGAATAACGGTTTTCGAGAATAATTTGAAGAATACCCAAAGCCTGCCGTCTTAACGCGAAAGGATCTTGTGAGCCCGTGGGAATAATGCGAGCTTTAAAACAGCCTACGATTGTGTCGATCTTATCAGCCATGCTCAAAATGGATGATTCTTTAGTGTCCGGCAGTTTGTCCCCTGAGAAGCGGGGGTAATAATGTTTTTGAATAGCTGCCCCAGCTTCCGATTTGTTTTGTTGAATGGCGTAAAACCCGCCCATGTAACCCTGCAAGCTGTTGAATTCTTTTTCGCGGATGATGTTGGTGGCCAAATCAGCCTTACATAAGAGACCCGCTGTTTGAACGGTCTTAATGGTTTCTTTCGAGGCTTTGAAGTTTTCAGCAATCTTCCCCGCTAGCTTCGAGAGACGTTCTGATTTGTCCGCCATCGTGCCCATACCTTCAAGCCAGGTAATGCCTGAAAGCTTTTCAGCCCACTCTTCTAAACCAACTTTTAAGTCTTCTTGCACAAAGAACTTGGCGTCTTCTAAGCGGGCTTTGAGAACCGCTTCGTTAGAACGAATGACCACTTGTTTGTCTTTAGGAGTTCCATTAATAACGCCGATAAAATAAGGAAGAAGAACGCCGTCTTTGTCACGAACCGCGAAATATTTTTGATGCTCCCGCATGGCGGTGACAATAACTTCATCAGGCAATTCTAAATATTTAGGGTCGAAAGACCCCATGATGACATCGGGTGATTCCACCAGGTTATTCACGTCGTCTAACAATTCGGGGTCAGCTGGCACCACCGCGCCTTTGTCGGCGGCGGCTTGTTGAACCTTGTTCCAGATAAGGCTTTTACGCTCAGCGGGGTCAGCGATAACGCCCGCGTTCTTAAGAACTTCTATATAGTCTCCCGCTTCCACCACATCCAAAGCGCCCAGTTTTAAGGAACGCAGACCATAAGTATCACGACTGCTATAAAGACCCGCTATTTCAAAAGGAATAACCGTCCGAGAGAACACCGAGCAAACCCAGCGGATAGGGCGGGCGAATTGGAAATCACTATTTCCCCAGCGCTGTACTTTAGGAAAGCGGACTTTCTTGATCACTTCCGGAAAAACCGTAGCCATGATTTCAGACGTTAAGCGTCCGCCGCCTTTTTTAATGGCGACAACCACTTCGCCCTTAGGACTTGGCGCGCGGCGAAGCGAAGCCGCCGAAACACCCTGCGCCTTGGCAAAGCCTTCTCCCGCACGGGTGGGCAATCCATGCTCATCAAACGCGATAGAAACCAAAGGCCCGGTGACTTCTTTAGAAGTGTCTTGCTGCATTTCAGGCAGCCCTTTAAAAAACAGCGTCAAACGGCGGGGTGTGTAATAGGTATAAAGATGCTGATAGGTAATTTTATGTTCTTTTAAAGAAGCTTCCGCCGCCGCGACCATTTGGTCCATGGCAGGACGTATATAAGAAGCCGGCAGCTCTTCACAGCCGATCTCGAGAACAGCGTCTTTTAAGGTGGTCAGGTTTTCCATATTAAGACCTCTTCATCAAAGGGAAGCCCAACTCTTCCCTTTCTTTCACATAAGCCGTCGCCACACCACGGGCCATCGCTCGTACCCGGCCAATATAGTTAGTGCGTTCAGCCACCGAAATAGCGCCGCGGGCATCGAGCAAGTTAAAGGTGTGAGAAGCCTTCATCACATAATCATAAGCCGGGGCAACCAACTTCAATTCGAGCAGGCGTTTGGCTTCACCTTCGTATTCTTTAAAATGCCTCAAGAGCATCTTGGTATTGGCCTGTTCGAAGTTAAAGGCCGAGAATTGTTTTTCGCTTTGGAGAAAAATGTCGCGGTAGGTAATGTTCTTACCGCCGTAATGAAGATCCCAGACGCTATCCACTCCCTGAATCACAGTCGCGATACGTTCTAACCCGAAGGTGATTTCACCCGAAACGGGCTTCAGTTCTAATCCGCCGGTCACCTGGAAAAAGGTGAACTGGGTAATTTCGATACCGTCCATCCAGACCTGCCAACCCAAACCAGAGGCGCCCAACGTGGGCGATTCCCAGTCATCTTCCACAAAACGGATATCGTGTTCATCCTGGCGGATACCGATTTCTTCCAGGCAGCCCAGGTAAAGCTCAATCATGTTTTCAGGGGAAGGTTTGAGAATAATTTGATACTGGTAATAGTGCTGCATACGGTTGGGGTTTTCACCATAACGACCGTCTTTGGGACGTCGGCAAGGATCGACATAAGCGACGTGATAAGGTTCAGGGCCTAAAACGCGGAAGAAAGTGGCGGGATTAAAGGTGCCAGCGCCCTTTTCCAGGTCGTAGGGTTGTTGAATGACACAGCCCTGACGGCTCCAGTATTGGTTGAGGGTCATAATGAGTTCTTGAAACGAAAGCGCCATGGCGAAAGTCCTCTTAATGTGGTGCGGCGTGCGAAAAGAGCTCTACTTCAAAAAATAGGCTATTTAGCGTTAATTCGCAAGCTAAAAAGGGCTGCAAACAGGCCGAAAAGGACGAGAGCTATATGAAACTGTGTGACCAGAAGGTAAACTTCCATCTCACCAACTCGTGTAAAGGAATTCCAAGCTTGTTCAACGCAAAGTTGTTTTTCTCACTCATCCTCCTCTTTACGTTTTTCGGTTTCCTTCCGGTAAAAGCACAGTCCATCACTAATGAACTCCATGCACCTATCGAAACCAAAGCCGATCTCGGCTTTTTAGATGTTTTGGGCGGCGACATGCAATATCACCTGAACGGTCAGGAAATTATCCGCTACCAGGATTTCAAAGGTTTAATTTACCCGTTGCGGGATCCTGAAGCTTCCCAACTGATTCGGGATGCCGAGGAAACCGACTTAATTGCCTCGCTGGTTCTCGTCGCGGATGTCGCCTTGTCCGCCGACATTGCCCTCTTTTATAAACCCACGGTAATTTTTAACTCAGATCTGCCGGATCGCATCATCACGGGATTCCTGACGGCTCAAATCGGTTTGGGAGTTTTTTTTGTGGTGCACAACATGGCGGAGGCCCGTAAATATAACGCGGTACAGCGTTATAACCGTTTACTGAAGGGCTTATCCAAAGAAAGCTCTATTGAGTTAAACCCCAGACTTTACGCTTCTGCGAGCGGTTTAGTTTTAGGCGGGCAAATCAATTTTTAAAAGTTAGTGAATCGTCCAGGCCAGCAGAAAAAACTCAAACATCACCAGACCCACTAATAAGAAAAACATAGAGACAATCCAGCCTTTTCCCTGCATTTGGGGCGCGGCAATTAACGGCTTATTCGCCGGCCATACTTTTACCTGATCGCCCCAATTGGGTTCGGTGTAATTAGGCCAGGCCGGATAGAGACAATAAACGCCCTGGTATTCCACATGTTCTTTTTCAACCGCGGCTTTAAACAACCCCGCGCCCTCATAAATTAAACGGTACTTTCCCACAGGCGTCTTGGGCAGGCTGGACATATCCGCCACTTGAGCGTCCACACCCACGGTATTGGTCGTAATTTGAATGGCCGCATAGCCCAAAAAGAGCAGGCTGATCGCCAGGAATAATATTGAAAGAATCATCGCCAGAATTTTTCGGAATATTTTGCTCGGCAAAGCGGACCAGGAATAGGCGCGCAATTTTGACCAGAGAGATGGTTTGCGAACTTTGGGTGCGGGTGTTGGATTTTCAGCCATGGGAACTCCGCGAGCGGAATAAAATCTAGAGCGGCCATTTTATAGATAAATCGGGAAGTTCCAACGAAATACGTTTAGCGTAAAACCATGACCGGCTAAGGCTTACATCATACCCAGTTGAAGCCGGGCGGCTTCGGTCATGAGGTTTTGGGTCCAGGGCGGCTCAAAAGTAACATCTACCAGCGCTTCACGGACGCCTTTAATGCGCTTAAGCTTCTCTTCAATCTCGTTTTTAAGAACGGTCGACATACCGCAACCGGGAGCGGTTAAGGTCATCACCACTTCAACCCTTTTACCGCCTTCGGGAATGGCTTTAATAATACAACCGTAAATCAGGCCCAATTCCACAATGTTCACAGGAATTTCCGGGTCGTAGCAGGTTTTAAGTTGTTCCCAGACATTCTGCTCGACCGTTTTTTCATCCACCGGCTCATCGTCATACTGCATTTTGAAAACTTTGGCTTCGTCCGGCACTTCTTTACCAATCGCGTCAGCGTCCGTACCTGATACCCGGGCTAACTGGCCATTGTCGCGCTGAACTGTAAAGCTTCCACCCAAAGTTTGGGTGATATAAACCTTCTCATCTTTAAACAAAAGACTTTCAGTTCCGTAAGGAATGGTAATCACTTTACAGTCTCTGGTAACGGTGACTAATTCGTAGTTGCTCATCCTTCCATCCCTTTGCCGTCGTCGGTGGAGACAACGTCCTTTTCATTATGTAGAGCGGCTTCCATGGTGTGCCATGCCAGGCTGGCGCATTTCACGCGGGCCGGGTAATCCTTCACGCCTTCAAACACTTTTAACTTCCCCAAATCTTCGGGAGCCTTTTCAATCTTTCCCATCACCATGTCATGAAACTCATGAAACAGGTGTTCCGCCTCAGCGGTCTTCTTACCCTTCAGAGCTACCGTCATCATGGAGGCCGAGGCCTTTGAGATCGCGCAGCCCGAGCCCTTGAAGTGAATGTCTTGAATCGTTCCCGCATCATCGAGTTTTAAATAAAGAGTTAACTTATCGCCGCACAGGGGGTTGTAACCGTCAGCGTGATGATTGGCATCGGTCATTTCCCCAAAGTTTCGGGGATTCTTTTGGTGGTCGAGGATCAGATCCTGATAAAGATCGCTAAAGTCGGACATTAGGCGAAAACCTCCAAAGTCTTTTGAATCGCCGTGACCAAAACATCAATTTCTTCTTTAACGTTATAAAGGCCGAAAGAAGCTCTGGCGGTCGCCGGGATATCAAAACGTTCCATCACCGGCTGAGCGCAATGATGGCCCGCCCGAATGGCCACACCCTGCTTATCCAAAATGGTGCCAATGTCATGGGGATGAATTTCACCCAACGTAAAGGAAATGACTCCCGCTTTCATCGCGGCAGTGCCAATGATACGAATTTCTTTAATTTTCGACAGGGCCTGGGTTCCATAAACCAAAAGCTCATGCTCGTGAGCGGCGATTCTATCCACACCGATCGCCGAAACATAATCCAGCGCCGCGCCTAAACCAATGACGCCAGCGATGTGGGGCGTACCCGCCTCAAACTTGTTTGGCAATTTAGCGTAAGTCGTTTTTTCAAAGGTAACCGAAGCGATCATGTCACCGCCGCCCTGATAAGGAGGCATGGCGTCTAAAAGTTTGTATTTGCCGTAAAGAACGCCGATACCCGTAGGGGCATAAATCTTATGACCGGAGAAAGCGTAAAAGTCACAGTCCAGAGCCTGCACATCGACCTTGATGTGAGGAATCGATTGGGCGCCATCAATGAGCACCAAAACGCCCTTTGAATGGGCATATTGAATGATATCGGCGATGGGGTTAATGGTGCCTAAAGCGTTAGAAACATGAGTCACAGCCACCAATTTAGTCTTGGAAGTCACCAGTTTTTTAAACTCATCCATCAAAAGCTCGCCCGCGTCATTAATCGGAATCACTTTTAACTTGGCGCCCTTTTCCTCGCAAAGCATCTGCCAGGGCACGATGTTGGAGTGATGTTCCATCGCCGAGACAAGAATCTCATCACCGGCTTGCACATTTTTCCGGCCCCAGGTCTGAGCCACCAAGTTGATGCCTTCGGTAGTCCCGCGGGTATAGATAATTTCAGCCGAGTTGGCGGCGTTAATGAACTTTTGAATTTTGACCCGGGCGTCTTCGTAGGCTTTAGTGGCTTGCTGGCTGAGCAGGTGAACGCCCCGGTGAATGTTCGCGTTGTACTCACGGTAATATTTATTTTCAGCCTCAATGACCGACAAAGGCTTTTGCGTGGTCGCCGCGTTATCCAAATAAACCAACGGCACACCATGAACCTTCTGATTTAGAATCGGAAAGTCTTTGCGGTATTTGAGAACATCATAAGTTTGAGTTGTCGATTCGGCGTGAGCGGTTGCCATTAGGAAACCTCCATCCAACCATCCACCAGTTTCTTTAAAGCGGGCTTCAAATAGGCGCTTTCGATCTTTTCAACCATCTCGCCAGCAAAGGCATAGACCAAAACCTTCTTGGCTTCTTCCCGGCTGATCCCGCGAGACTGTAAATAGAAGAGTGCTTCATCATCAATTTGACCGGTAGACGATCCATGTGAACACTTCACGTCATCGGCATAAATCTGAAGCTGGGGTTTCGAATAAACTTTAGCTTCTTTGGTGAGTAAAAGATTCTTGTTCGATTGACGGGCATCAGTCTTTTGGGCATTTTCACGCACTAAGATACGGCCATCAAATACGCCTACCGCTTGATCGTCGATAACACCTTTAAACACTTCGGTGCTGTTACAGTTAGGCGAAAGATGATCGATAAAGGTGCGGGTATCAACATGCTGTTTATCTTTGGCCAGGTAAAGGCCTTCCATTACACACTCGGCCTTTTTCTGACCTAAAGTAGTTTCGATATCGTTACGGGTTAAAGCGCCGCCCACAGAAAAAAGACGGGCTGTGAAATGACTTCCCTCTTCTTGTTGAGCGATTAAGGACCCAATGTGGTAACCCTTGATATCTTCCTGACCGATCTTCATATGTTCGAGAGTCGAACCCTTCGCCAGCGCGGCTTCGGTCACCACGTTGGTGAAATAAGCGCTGACGTTTTCGCCCCAGTAATGTTCAATTACGTTGGCCTTGGAATCATTGGCCAGCACCAAAAGATTGCGCAGATGGGATTGAGTGGCTTGACCCGCGTTAGTCGAGACATAAACCACATGGACAGGAGCATCCAAAACCTTACCCGCTTCGAGTTGAATAAAGAGACCATCTGTAAAGAAAGCGGCGTTTAAAGCCGTAAAAGCCCGATTTTCGGAAAGAGCGATCTTACCCACAAAAGCTTTCACCGTTTCATTCGTCAAAGCTGAAGCGATATTTTGAACCGCAACGCCCTTGGCCAAAGTCTTTAAAGACGAGAGTTCTTTGGAAAATTGGCCGTTCACAAAGACCATCAAGTGGGCCTTTTCAGTGTCAAACCCAGCCTTTTTCAGTTGAGCAGCCACGGCCGTAGTAGAAGCCGGCGCATCAAACGTAAAGGATTCTTTCAAAAGGCTCAGCGAAAGATTGGTGTATTTCCAGGATTCCAGTTCGTCTGTGGGGAAACCCGTTTGCTTAAATTGTTCCAAAGCTTGAAGACGCAGAGTCTTTAACCAAGCGGCATCCTGCCCCGGCAGCTTCGCTTGAAGCTGAGAGAAAGAAGAAAGATAGAGATCTTGTGTCGTTAAAGTCGACATTAAGCATTCACCTTTTCACCGGTCAACCAGCCGTAACCCTTTTCTTCGAGTTCCAAAGCCAGTTCTTTACCGCCCGTCTTAATGATCTTGCCGCCCGCCAAGACATGCACCTGGTCAGGAACGATGTAATCGAGCAAACGTTGATAGTGGGTCACCACCAGGAAGGAACGGTTCTTACCGCGCAAAGCATTCACGCCATCCGCGACCACTTTCAAGGCATCGATATCCAGGCCTGAATCGGTTTCATCGAGAATGCCGAGCTTGGGTTCTAAGACCGCCATTTGAAGAATCTCATTCTTTTTCTTTTCGCCGCCCGAGAAACCTTCGTTCACGGCGCGCTGCAGCATGGATTCATCCATTTTGAGGGGTTTCAACTTGGCTTTGACCAATTCTAAAAAGTCCATGGCATCGAGTTCTTCTTCGCCCTTGGACTTGCGAACAGCGTTTAAAGCCGCTTTTAAAAAGTAAGTGTTATTCACACCCGGGATTTCAACCGGATATTGGAAAGCCAAAAAGACGCCCGCACGGGCGCGGTCTTCCGGAGACAAGGCCAACAAATCTTTACCATCCAACGTCACCGAACCACCAGTAATTTCATAGCCGGGACGGCCCGACAACACGTGGGCTAAAGTGCTTTTTCCCGAACCGTTGGGGCCCATGATGGCATGCACTTCACCCGGATTAATCGTTAGATCGATACCGTTCAAAATTTGTTTATCTTCGACCCGAGCTTTTAAACCTTTAATGACTAGCATTTCTACTTCTCCAAGTTTTAATTCAAAATTTAGAATTCAAAATTCATAATTATGTTTATCCAACACTGCCTTCAAGACTGACACTCAAGAGTTTTTGCGCTTCCACCGCGAACTCCATAGGGAGCTTGCGGAAAACTTCTTTACAGAAACCATTCACAATCAAATTGACCGCGTCTTCTTTCGACAAACCGCGCTGTTGGCAGTAGAAGATTTGATCTTCGCCAATCTTCGACGTGGAGGCTTCATGCCCCACCTTGGCGGTATTGTTCTTCACTTCGATATAAGGCACCGTATGGGCGCCGCACTTGTCGCCCATCAGGAGCGAATCGCACTGCGTATAGTTATGAGCATTTTCAGCGGCTGGCTGAATTCGCACTAAACCCCGGTAAGTGTTTTGCCCCTTACCTGCCGAAATACCCTTGGAAACAATGGTGCTTTTAGTGTTTTTGCCCAAGTGAATCATCTTGGTACCGGTATCGGCCTGCTGCATGTTGTTCACGACGGCCACGGAATAGAACTCACCCACCGAGTTGTCACCCTGCAAGATACAGCTGGGGTACTTCCAGGTAATAGCTGAGCCCGTCTCGACTTGAGTCCAGGAAATCTTCGAACTGTCACCCCGGCAAGCGCCGCGCTTGGTGACAAAATTATAAATACCGCCCTTACCGTCTTTATCGCCCGGGTACCAGTTTTGAACGGTGGAATATTTAATTTCCGCGCCCTTCAAGGCCACCAGTTCCACCACCGCCGCGTGCAATTGGTTTTCGTCGCGCATCGGTGCCGTACAGCCTTCGAGATAGCTGACATAAGCGTCTTCATCGGCAATCAAAAGCGTTCTTTCAAATTGGCCGGTTTTAGCCGCGTTAATGCGGAAGTAGGTCGAAAGTTCCATCGGGCAGCGCACACCCTTGGGGATATAGCAAAAAGAACCGTCCGTAAAAACCGCGCTGTTTAGAGCGGCGTAAAAATTATCATTGTAAGGAACCACAGAGCCTAAATATTGTTGAATCAGTTCCGGATGTTCATGAACCGCTTCGGAGAAAGAGCAAAAGATAACGCCCATCTCGCCGAGCTTTTTCTTAAAGGTCGTTCCCACTGAAACGCTATCGAATACGGCATCGACGGCCACACCGGCCAACATAGCCCGTTCTTCCATCGGCACGCCGAGCTTTTCAAAGGTCTTCAACACTTCCGGGTCGACTTCGGCCAGGCTCTTGGGGCCCGCCTTAGGGGCGGAATAATAAATAACATCTTGGTAATCAATGGGCGGGTAATGAACATAAGCCCATTCGGGGGTCTTCATCTTGAGCCATTGCTGGTAAGCCTTTAAGCGCCAGTCCAACAAGAACTTGGGTTCTTTTTTCTTGTGAGAAATAAAACGAATGATGTCTTCATTAAGGCCTGGAGGAGCGGAGTCGGCCTCGATATCGGTCACGAAGCCGTACTTATACTCTTCGGTGGTTACTTTTTCGACTGAGGGCTCTTGTGGTTTCGCGGTCATACTTTTTCTTTCAGCGTTTTTTCAGCCATCGCCGTTACGGGCGGGCTCATCGACTTCGTCAACCAGGCTTCCATCGCCGGCTCGGTTTGCACCAGGTCGGACAAACGGCACTTCTTTAAATAAGTCGTCATCGCTATTTCCAATCCCGTCCAAACAGACCGAATGGAACAATCCATGGAATGCACACAGGCCGCGTGGCTTCCCGTCGTGGTGCAATATTCCTCTTTCGAGAAAAACTTGCCGCCTAAAGCCAGCAGTACATCATTCACGTTAATCTCGTTCGCGGGGCGGGCCAGCTTGTAGCCACCGCTCTGTCCCCGGATGCTTTGAACCAGTTCGCCCCGTCGCAAAGCGCTCATGATCTTGGCCACATAAGCGGGGGTCATGTCTTCTTTTTGCGACAATTCCAAAATGGTCATGGTTCCTTGCGGACCTTTTTTGGCCATTTGCAACATGCAGCGCAGACCGTATTCTTCTGTGGATGAAAACTTCATGGCTTAACGCCCCTTTAACGAATAAAACTGCTACAAAGTCATGGTGCTGATAGTTGACAAGAAAGTCAAGTATAGGCAGGGCGACTTTGAAAGCAAGGATTTTTCAGAAAAAATGAGGTGATTCAGGGGTCTTTTGGCCGAAATATAGCCTAAAAGCGCGGAATGAGGCTTTCCACCAATCGCTCGGGACTGGCTGAGATGTCTAAAACAATGGCCTTCGAGGGTTCTTCTAAGCTCTCAAATTGACTGTCGAGTAGATTAACCCCGGCAAAATGACCCTGGCGGTTTTGAAGCCGTTCTTGAACCAAACCTTTTTCACCCTTCAAGTAAACCCAGGCCACCGAATTCCCCTGTTCTAAAAGATCGCGGTACTTTTGCTTGAGAGCTGAACAAGCCAATACCGTTTGATGACTTTGAACATTCCACTTTTTCATTTTGCGGTTGAGCTCTTCCAGCCAGGGTTGGCGGTCTCCATCGGTTAAAGCTTCCCCATTGGTCATCTTGAGGCGGGCTTCAGGCGAATGAAAATCGTCGCTATCGAAAAAGGGACAGCCCAAAGCTAAAGAAAGCTGTTTACCCACCGTGGTCTTGCCAGAGCCAGCCACACCCATCAGGATAATAATCATAACTGCTCCAAAGGAAGAACTTTGGAATAGTATTCCAGTGTGCGGAATGGTTTTTCAAGCGTGCGCTCTAAATAACCCGTGATCGTTAATAAAATCTGCCGGGAAACCATCGGCTTTAATTTCAGCACATGCGCTCTATCGATCGGGGTGCGTCTTAATTTTTTAAGAACTTCCAGACCCATTGGCGTCACCTGAAAGCGGTTAGAGCCGGAGCCCTGACAATTTTCACAAAGCGACCCGCCGCGATGAGGAATCAAATAAACCTTTTTGCCATCCAACGTTTCTCCGCACTCGCCGCAGACTTCCAATTCCAACGGATAACCCAAAAACTCCATGAGTTTTAAAACAAAAGCAATCAAAAGCAGCTCGCTGGATTGAGGTTCTTTTTTCAACCCGTCTAAAGTCTCAATCAAAAGCTCATAAACTTCTGTGTGCGGCTCCCCTTCCGGTGTGGACTGGGAAACTATTTCAGCTAAGACCTGCAGAGTAGTAATCGCGAGAAAATCTTTTTTAAGATCAGCGTAGCCATTGAGGATTTTCGCCTGTCCCAAAACATAAAGGGACCCGGAGGCTTTTTTGTGGAGAGAAAACGTGGATTCGGTAAAAAGATCGATGGAAGAAGCTAGCTTACTTTTAGGTTTGCGGATCCCTTTGACAATAGCTCTTACCCGGCCTAATTGAAGCGTATAGATTTGAACAATTTTGTCCGCTTCAGCATAAGCCGTCGCACCTAGCACCATTCCCTTGGCCGCGGTAAAGTTCAACGGGACACTTTAGGTTCAAGTTGAAGAGCCACATTTAAGGAAGTCATATAAATATTAAAACCGATAGCCAAAATCGAAGTGACCAAAACCTTCAACACCGCGAAAAGAATTCCGATTAATGGGATCTTCACTAAAACGGCAAAAACTACCGTAAAAGAAATGAAGAAGACAAAATAAATCAGACCCAGCAACATTACCGCCCCGATAGCCCGGCCTTTATGCTCCATTGCCTTTTCGATCGACAACTGAACCGATTCCCAAATACCGTTTCCATCCACCAGATAAGCCCCTGACAACGATGCGGCCGTCCACATAATGGCCATAATCACGATCATTCCCAAACCCGCCGAAATGGCCAGCAAAAGAGCAAACAAGCCAATCACCTTTCCAATGAAGACGCCCAAAAGGGTCAACAGACAGACTCCAAAAATACCGCCAAGAACAAGCAAAAGCCACGCGCATTGGAGCCCCACCATAGGGATCATTTTCTTAACACCACCCTCAAAAAAGGACGTCCAGGAAAACTCTGTTCCCTTTTTTTGGTTCTCATTCATCTGACAGTAAACCGCCGCGTCAAAGAAAGCCAAAAAGAAACAAACAAAGGTCAGATAAAAGGCGGCGAAGAGGCCGACAAAGATGAGGATTTTGAAATCGCCGAAGTAACTGGCCCAATTGATATCGTTGATAAAGCTTTTAGCGTTGCCGCCTTGCAAATCATCCCAGTGGCCCAGAATGAGCTGTAGAAAAGGCCAGCAGCAAAGGGCCAGACCCACGAACAAAAACATAAAATTTAAAAAGAGAAAGGCGACTCGAAGAATAAAAACGGGCCAGAGGGCCGCGCAGCAATCAAAAGCGGTGCGGTAAAGATCTGATAGCGGCGCTAGTACTACTGTTTTCTTGGGCATAGCCTGCCTTGGTCTTATCTGAAGTTGTTAAACTGAACCGCGACTTTGAGATCCATACCGCGGATAAGCTGCATGGCCGCCTGAAGATCATCTTTATCCTTGCCCGAGACACGGACTTTTTCGTCGGTGATCGAGGCCTGAACCTTCAACTTGGAATCCTTAATTTTCTTAACGATTTCTTTCGCTTCTTCCATCGGCATGCCGCTGACAATTTTGGCCTTTTGGTTAACCGTGCCGCCAAAAGCCTGTTCCAGCTTTTGTAAGTCCAGGGCCTTGGGCGAGATATTCCGCTTAATGAGTTTGCCTCTCAAAATATCCACCACCGCCGTTAAGCGGGATTCGTTATCGGAGATAAGTTCTAATTCTTTCGTGGCTTTTTTTAGCTCGATTTTGCTGATGCTTCCCTTAAAGTCGTAGCGCTGGGCAATTTCTTTCATCGCCTGATTGACCGCGTTGTCTAATTCCTGAAGGTCTACTTCCGAAACCGCGTCAAAAGAATAGTTATCCGCCATAACTCACCTCAAAAATTAAAATGGATTAGCTTTTATCCGCCGCGCCGTCAGCCTCATCAGCCTCAGGCAAATTTAATTCCACCACCTGGCCCGTCACCCCCATCACTCCCAGGGGTCTGCCGTTATATTGGATATCGATGCCGCCCGCGTTGCCGAGTTTGACTTTAAAGTTCTTTACCGCTTGATAGATTTTTACTTCGCCCTCGTCCATATCAACCTCAGCGGTGCTTTTGCCGTCGTCCATGACAACCTGCACCCAGGACTTGTCCAACCCCTTGAGCACCAAATGCTGGTATTTGTCCGGCACGGTCAAAGCCATCACACTGGGTGCTTGTTCAACTGTTGGTTTAGGAACCAATTGGCTCCATTTAATTTCTGACACGCCGCGTTGGGTGTAATAGAAAACCACCGCCAAAACCAGCAGCCCAAATACAAAAACCGAAGCTTTGCTGAGAACATTCCCCCATTTTCGGAAACGAACTACCTGAGCCCGTTTATTGCGGAAAGCCGCCGGCTCCCGTCGAAAAGGCGCGACATATTCTTCCTGAAGTTGTTCCAGTTCCGGATCATCGTGAACTTCTTTACGCCCCAGAACTGGCTGCAAAGAAGTGAGTGGGCTCCAAGCGGCTCCCCGTTCCATTTCGGCTTCGGCGTTCATGGGTTCAATACGAACTTCTTTAGGCTTCACTTCGGCGTTGAACTGGCGGGTCATGGCGGTTTGATCCAGACCTACTACTTTGGAATAAGCGCGAATAAAGCTTTTCGCGTAAGTCTGTGAGGGAAACACGTCAAACTCGTCGCGTTCTAGAGACTCCAAATACTTCACAGGAATTTTGGTCTTCTTAGAAATTGTCTCTAAGGTAATTTTCTTGGCCTCACGGGCCACTTTCAGATCATGTCCTACGCTCATTAAAAAGCTCCACCTTCCACCACTTGCGCGTCTTTTGGCGGTGTAAATTTAAACAGGCTATCGGCCAGGCCTTTATTGAAAACGAAATCTTTAAAGTT
>JABDGD010000009.1 GCA_013286205.1 Candidatus Firestoneibacteriota bacterium
AAATCATTGCCGTCTCTTTTTTTAACTTTGCTGTGCATATTTGAGATGAAGTTAGAAACGTGGTTGTAATCGGTCAAAACGTCCCAAACCACATCCATATCCGCTTTGATCAAAAAACTCCCATCAAAGTTATAGCGGCCATCTTCAGAGATGAACGAGAAAGAAACCGGCGTATCCGCCCAGGAAAAACTTGAGATAGCTAAAAGGAAAGTGACCAAAACGAGGTGTGAAAACCGCATATATGCCTTTCGTCGCAGTACTAACGACGGCATCGACTTTTTTATTTTACGACTTTCGGAAGAGCGCCGGTATTTTTCTTTGCTGATCTTCGCACATCCATTTTAAATAAAGCCAACTACAAACTAGTCACTCATCAGAAACCTTAACCGTAAATCTCTTTTAAAAAATCGAATTAAAAAAACATTTCGAAATTTTTATCATTCGAACCGATTTGATCACTGATCATTTCAATCCGCGGCCTCACGCTCAACCCAAGCCTGCCCATTCATGAAACTAGAGTCCCAACCCTTCAAAAAACCCTATTTTGTGACCATTTCACGGTTATATCTCCACTCAAGACCACCTATCTCACCAAAAGTTAATTTAGTGATATAATTTTGACAATATAACTACATTGTCCACCCATAACTATTCAACGAGAACACTATGGCAATGAAACCGAATCTAAAACTTATAGCCTGCGCCCTTATCAAAAACGCTTCAAACCTCAAAGCGCTCTTCATCGCACCAGTGGTTTTATTTGCACTTCTTAGTGCTCAAACATTGAACGCCCAGACGACTTATTATATGACCACAGGCGCGACCAATCCCCAAAGCGCCAGCATTACTTATTTGGACTTAGCTACCACGGCTGGCAGTTCTTCCAATGGACTTTTTACCGAATCCAATACCACACGGCTGGATTACGCCGCGGAAGGCGCGGCCGGAACTTACAATTATTACATCGTCCCGGGTATTAACATGGGTTCGCCCGAAGCTTCCACCGCTGTCGTCACTACTTCGACCGGGTATGGCTGGGAATCTCCCGCGACGCTCTCCTGCGACATTGGTGCAGGCACTTGGACATTCAGTAACCGCTTCGAGGGACAAATCGGCTCTGGTTCCCCGGCGCTTTATGTTGAAGTTTCCGTTTATGCCTATAACGGAACCACCAGCACCCTACTTTTTAATTACACCGACACAACTGACATTTCAGGAAGTCTTTCTTTCTCGCCTTTTAGCTATTCTTTCACCACAAACCAGGGAACTTTTGCCGGGACAGCGGGTCAAAATCTAAAGGTGGAATATTACACTCAGTTCGTGGGCGGCGGCGCCTACGCTGGCGGCTTTGTTTATTTGGGATATAACACCAGCAGTGATTTTGTGACCGTTCCCGTTTGTCCGCCGCCGACTAATACGGCTACCAATACCGCAACCGCCACAACGACAAACACTTCAACAGATACCACCACTAACACACCCACCAACACCTCGACGGATACCCCCACCAATACACCGACTGACACAGCCACTTCTACTTCTACCAATAGCCCAACCAATACGTCTACGGACACACCGACTAACACTTCCACCAATACACCCACTACCACGGCCACCAACACCGTCACCAACACATCCACTGATACGGTCATTAATACCGCGACCAACAGCGCGACTAATACAGCCACCGCCAGCGCGACCAACACCGCCACGAACACTTCCACTAACACCAGCACCGACACACCGCTCAACACCAATACGAATACGCCCACGAGCACAGCTACCAATACGGCAACCACCACCAGCACTAACACGTCCACCAACACCGTGACTTATACCGTCACCAATACGGCCACGAACACCGCAACCAACACCGCTACTAATACGGTGACCAACACGGCCACCAATACTTCTACTTCGACTCCTGCTAATACGCCTACCAACACATTAACCGCTACCTTTACCGCGACAAACACCTTCACTTCTACGGTCACCAACACCCCCAGCGTTTCCCCCACACCCAGCAATACGGCAACCGCCACACCTAACATTCACGGCCCTATCGCCATTTATCCGAACCCTTATGTCGGCGACGGCCCGATGAACCTTCAAGTACCGCTGGCCATCCCCGGCGATGTCAAAGTGTCCATTTTCACTTTGGCTTTCCGTAAAGTTCAGCAGGCGCAGTTCAACAACCTCACCCCTGGAACCAACGTTACGTTTAATGTCATTGATAAAAACGGGGTAGCCTTGGCCAACGGTCTTTATTACGTGCGGGTTGAATATCCTTCAGGACAAACCATCTTAAAATTACTGATTTTGCGGTAATTTAAACCCGTTCGTCTGATGAGAAATATTTCCCGTCTCACTGCCCCTGGCCTACAATACAAACCGGTTCAGTAATTTAAGGAACAAACAAGACCTATGAAATTTAAAGAAATACTGTTGTTGGAAGTTTTGTGTTTAGCGCTGGCCATCAGTCAAACCGCTTATGGACAGCAGACGCCCACACCCGCTGCCGTACCCCAGGCTATCCCGACGCTAGCCGTTCCTACCATTGTGGTTCCCCGCACGGATGTTAAGAAAGCGGATGAGGATATACAGCCGCCTACTGACCTAAACTCGTCCAATGACAACCTGGGTTTTTATGGTAATCCTACTACCACCGCCGCTTCTGCCGGAACACCTAATCCCCAAACCACTACCAACAATGAGTCGATTCAAAAAACAGTCACCGCCCTGTTAGCCAATCCCGGTTTTAATATGCAGGACGATTTAAGCCTCTCCCCCACGCCTACTTCCGTAACGGGTCAAACCATTCCGGTCAATACTCCCGGCATCTTAACACCCGTCACGCCGACCCCAGTTGCATCACCGGCGAACACAGCGGTGCCATCATTGAAAGATATTTCCAACACATTGAAATAATTTTTTATTTAAAATTAATGTAGGAAAATTACTCTTGCCCGAACCGTTTTGAAGGGCAAGGTCAGATAGATGACGTAAACCCCGCTGGAGCAGGTACTTCCGAATTTGTTTTTGCCATCCCAAGTATAAGACTTCTGATAAGGCGCGCTAATGTAGAGATGATCCAGCGTCTTAATGTGTTCCCCCGCCGAATTGAAAATCGTTAAGCCATAAATGCCCGGCGATTGGGTTGTCGAGACCATGATTGAAACCGGCTGGTCTTGAGTGAAGACGTTTTTCGAAATGAAGAATCCATCACCAGGAGCCGAAGTATACGTCGGCGTGGCGGACGAGGTCGGCGTTGATGTTTTAGTTAAAGTCTGAGTCGCCGTAGGCGTCCAGGTGGTTGAAGAAGTACTGGTCGGTGTAAATGACGGCGTCTGTGTAGAGGTAAAGCTGGCCGTATAGGTGTATGTGGGCGTGTTCGTGACCGTATAGGTGTTGACCGGCGTATCCGTCGAAGTGAAGGTCGCGGTGGGCGTAAAGCTATAAGTCGATGTGGCCGTAAAGAGCAGTGTATAAGTTGGGGTCGGTGTACTAGTCACCGTGTAGGTATTCACCGGTGTATCCGTAAAGGTTGCGGTCGACGTCGGGGTGAAGCTGCTGGTCGCGGTATAGGTATTCACCGCCGTATCCGTGAAGGTCGGCGTCATGGTCGGCGACAAAGTATTGGTGCTTGTAGGCGAATTGGTATAAGTGCTGGTGGGCGGCACTGTTCCCGTCGGAGTCAACGTAATCGTCGGAGTCAAAGTAGAAGTGGAGCTGGGCGTATAAGTTAAAGTCGCTGTATTGGTGCGGGTTGCCGTAGCGGTCGAAGTGGCTGTTAAAGTCGTCGTAGGCGTAAAGGTCATGGTGCGCGTATAGGTCGGCGTCGCTGTATCGGTGGATGAAGGCGTATAAGTTGAGGTCGCGGTGTTAGCCAGCGTGGGTGTGGATGTCGCCGTGAAGGTGTTAGTAAAGGTCGACGTATAAGTTTTGGTAGCCGTATTGGTCACCGTACTGGTGTAAGTATTGCTGACGGTGGGTGTAAAGGTACTCGTTGAGGTTCGGGTATTCGTGGGTGTGCTCGTATAAGTGTAGGTTGGGGTGTTGGTGTAGGTATTCGTTTTGGTCGGCGTGGGCGTATTCGTGTTGGTAGGCGTGGCCGTCGGCACGCTGCACTGAACATTCAACGCGATTGCCTGGTTCGTCGTATTGCCACAAGGATTGGTAACCTGTACCCAAACCGTCACCGGACCCGAAGCGGGCATACCCGTAGTCCCTGCGGTAAGGCTGGCCGTGTAATTGGGGCCCGATCCCGTAAAGTTGTTCCAGGTGTTCCAGCTGCCATCCAATGTCCATTGAGCCGTACTCACACTCACCGAATCGGTGGCGTTAATCGTCAGGTTAAAAGGCGGGCAAACATTGGTCACGCCTGAGTCAATCGCCGGAGCGGTCACTGATAAATTCGGGAAAGTTGTTTCTACCGTGGATCCGCAAGCGGTCGCGTTGGTGGAGTGGGCCGTCACGAACAAATTAAAGTCGGAAGAATTGGGTATGGCCAGCGGCGAATTGATGGTGGAAAGATATTCCCTCGCGACCCGCATCAAGGTTAACCAGTCGTAACGATAGCTGATGGTGCTGCCGCCCCAGTGCGAAGACAGCGTGGTGAAAGCGCACTGTAAAGCGTTGTAAAGAGCCGTCTCCTGGGCGCAGGTAAGGCTAAAGTGCATCAACAGCCCCCCTGTCCCCATCGTGCAGGGAGGCGCAGCGCTGTCGCCCCAGAAAAAGCTTTGAACATTGGCCCAGGTAATTTGCGCGTCATAAATACTGACCGCGCCGGAGCAATTAGAGGCGCTTTCAATCGCGTTATAGGCGGTCAACACATCGCACACATAATTGCTGGCTTGCGGAAAACCCGCGCAAGTCAAAGTAGAATTCGTCGGTAAAGAATTTTGCCAGCCCGAATTAAGACCCTGGTTATAACCCGAAGCTAAAAACTTAGTAGCCATCAAGGGATCACCGCTCCCTTCCAAAGAGCTCTTAAAGCAGAGGTTGGTCGATTGCGAAAGCGCGTCGTAAAGTTCCCAAAGATTTAATGCCGCCACCACTACTGAATTGGCGGTCTCAGCGGAATTGCCGCCGATGTAGGAAGTGGTGCTGCAGCCCGTGGTCGGAGAAAGATAATAATAAAGGGGCTGTCCGCCCGAACAACCCATATTGGGACAGTTCAAAATTGCCGTCGTGGCATCCGGTTGCGTCGAGATGCAGGAATAGTAAGGGAAGAATTGGGGGAAACCCTGAACACGGCTGACAAAGGTGTAGGATTCTTCGCTGAATAATCCCGCCACACCGGTGGTATTCGTCGATATAAAAAGCGGATTAGTCGTGCCGCAGGCAACCATTCCATCAAACTGTTCTTTGCCGCCCTGAGCCAACAACTGCATCATGTCGACGTTAAAATATTCCTGTCCCATGGCTACCGACATCATGTACATGGGGCCGCCCATGGAAGCCGTCGGATTAAATTGAACGCTGGTGCCGCTGATCGTGAAGCAGCTGCTGGGTATACCGACTTGAATTTGCGTCTCACCCGAAAAGTTATTGATAAACCCGCCCGCGTCCGCTCCTCCGTTTTCCGCCCAGTGAGAACAAGCGGTGCTGTAATACCCCGCGGTCGCGGTCACCGCGGCTACTCCCGCGCAGCTCGCGATCGGGGTCGGGGTGGGCGCCATCACAATCGGATTACAAGCGCCAGTTTTTAAAAGTGTTTGCATGTCATAAGGCGTGCCATCTTTTCCGGCGGGAACCGGATTGGCTCCAAAGCTGTAATCCGTGCGGCATTGATTGAGCGATAAAAGTTGTTCGTAGGGGGAAAGCATTTGCGTGTAAATGGCCGGCGCGGTTCCCGAAACACTAAATCCCGGCGAGTAACCGTAACCCGCGTATCCGTTGAAAGAAGGAGTTTTAAATCGAAAACCATAAACATTTTGAATAACAGGACTGTTGTTGCAAAGGTTGGCGACTAGGCTGACATAGCTACCGCTGGTGCAAGGGCAGCCAGTAAAAGTAACGGAAACACCGCCGGTCGTAGAAGCAAAGAGAGGTTGGGCGACTAAAAAAAACCATAGGGCTATAACTGCCATGGCTTTCCGTTTAAAACCTGCAATCGTTTTCAGACGATTCTTCAAAAACTCTCTCAATTCTTGATTAAAAAGCGCTTTCATTTGGTGTGGAGGGGCATCGATTAACGAAATTTTACCCCTCAATGTCAGAAATGTAAAGGGACCTACAATCGTTTGACATAAGGCAAATAACCAATAAAAGACGCCCTTTTGCAACAGTCCGTGGTTTTAAAAGCAAAACGGAAATCAATATCCGGAAAATCGTTTTCAGTTAGCGATAAGTGCAAAATTCAAAACAAAGCTATTATCACCGGCTTCCTACTTCGCCTTACGAGAACGCTTTTCAACCCGCACGATGTATTGGTCTCTCAAGAAGCGCCACAAGAGCAATCCCAAAAAGGCCGCGATTAAAATCGCCAGGATCAAAATCAAATACAAAACCGCGTCGCCAATCCAAACACGAACCAGCCCCCATCGCTCGCCAAAGTAATAGCCGCCAAAAAGATAAAGACAAACATAAGCCGCGGATCCCAACAAATTATAAAAAAGAAACGGACGTAAGGGAGTCTTCCCCATTCCCGCCAAGAGGCCCGTAACCGGATGAAGCAGCGCGATGAAGCGGGCGAAAAAAACCGCTTTGGCCCCGTGCTTTTCAAAAAACTTTTCAATCCGGTTGATTTTCTCGGGCGTCATTTTGATCCAGCTGATCTTGGTTAAAAGCGGGTGGCCAAAACGCATCCCGATCCAATAACCTCCGTTAGCGCCCATAAAACACCCGAGGGTTCCGCTGCACCAGGCGATCCAAATGGAAAGATTGCCTTTAGCGGAAAAAAAGCCGGCCGCCAGCAGAATCGTGTCACCTGGAACCGGTACGCCCAAGTTGTTTAAAAAAACAACCAGACCGATCACCCAGTAGCCATACTCCGCCAATAACGACTGCATCCAATGAATCAAAGGAGCCCTCTTTTTTTATTTAAAACCAAAAACGAAACCGGTAAAAAACCCAACCCAAAAACCGAAGCCACCAGGAACGTTGAGTCACATCCGCTAAAAATATTTCTTTCGACTCAGCCATATCTCTCACACATTGTTCTTCCAAAGCCTTCTTCGTTTTTCGATCTTGCGGAACCACATTAATTTCCAGATCTTTCCGCAGACTCCGATAATCTAAATTGCTGGATCCCACCAGCATCCCCGAATCCACAATAAGTGTTTTTGCGTGAAGCACACTCTTCTGATATTCATAAAGACGGCAGCCTGCCCGTAATAAAACGGAATAAAAAACCATCGACACCCAACGGACCACCGGCACATCAGACAACCCCGGAATGATAATTCTCACATCACATCCGCGCCGGCCCGCATTGGCCAGAGCCATCAGCAAAGCCCGGTTCGGTACAAAATAAGGCGTGGTCACCCAAATGCGCTTTTGGGCCTCGCGAAACCACTTCAATAATTCTTTTCGGTATGCGACACGAAGACGCCGCGTAAATGTCAGCCGAACCGGACTAAGCGCCGCATCATGCACCGCCCAGAGTTTGAGCATTTTACGGTATTTCGATTGGTATAACCGGGGCCATGGATCATTCCAGGCAATCTCAAAAGCCTCTAAAAAGACCAGTGTTTTAACACCCGACAACTTGATTCCAGTATCGCGCCAGGTTCTGTCTTTTCGATAAGCGCGAACGTGCCAATCGGAAATATTAAAACTCCCCATCCAAATCCGAACCCCATCCACCATATAAAGTTTTCGATGGTTTCTATGCTTCCCGCGATTAAAAAGTAAATGAACTCGGCGAATTCCGCTGAGCCAATGGCCCTTTAAAAAAGGAGGCATTGAATTCGACAGAAAAACCGGCCAGGATCGGTAAACCTTATAAGAGACCCCCGCCCTTTTCAGCTTCGGCCCATAGTGATCAGAAAAATCCTGCGAGCCAACTCCATCAGCCAACACGCGTACCTTAACACCCCGGCGGACCGCCCTGACGAGGGCCTTGACCATTCGATCCGCTAGTTTTCCCGGTTCAAAAATGTAGGTTTCAATATCAACATGATGTTTGGCCCCTTCAATCGCTTTTAAAAGGTCATCAAAATAGCTGCCGCCATCAAAATAAACTTTTTCTGTTTTCCAAGACGGGATCACCGAAATATTATTTCGTTTCCCAAATAACGGAATTGGATTTAAAGCTTCTTTGACACGGTTCATCGCTCTACCTTTCACCTTATTTGGCTAGTTTAACGCCCCACGGCTAACAAAACAAAAAAAGCCAAACGAAAATGAATCATTTCGTTTGGCTTCAAAGCACTTTAAAGTTTAATGAGCCTTATTGGAAACTTGGCGGATTCGCCGGCGGAGCGGGCTCGCGCAAGACAACAGTCGAACCTTCCGAGGGATAACCAGCGGCAAACCAATCTTGCATACCACCCGAATAGTTCTGCGCCTTCAAGCCTCCCGCGATTAAAGCTGCGGACGCTTCATAGCTATCTAATAGTCCAAAATGATGGCCATAAGTGACAAAGTCTTTATCTTTTCCGTGAGTTTTCAACACTTCCACGGTAAAAGCTTGATGATCTTCGGTCAAAGGAATGTTCTCAGAACCTTTAATATGTAATTTTTGAAAAGCGGACTTCGGCAAAACATTAATTACAACCACACGTTCATCTCTCATTTTCGCCAACAACTCTTCTTTTTTTAGCACAATTTCTCGTTTCTTTTTAAGTGAGTGATCAGACTTACACTCTAGGGGGATTGGCGCCTAATAGCTTGCGTGATTCAAAAATACATTGATGACAGGCCCTCGTTTTTAGACTTTTCAAGCGGAATAAAGATGGTTTTTTAAGAACTCTTCTGATACTCGGCTTTAATTCCACTTCACCTGCATTAAAGCCCGGCCTTTTAAAGACACCCTCAATTCGATTCCCTCATCATCCGCGAAACCGTCTATCACCTTAAAGCTATCCACTTGGGTGATCAGTGTGGCGAAGGGGCCCACCGGTCTGTTTAACACCACATTAAGTCGGTCTTTAATCTGATCCACTTTAGGACCCACGGGCACCCGGGCCGCCTTACGAAGCTCATTTTTAATATCAGAGTTGAATATCCAGTCAGCCATCTGTACTAACAAATCACTCGATTTAATTTCAAAATTTAAATCCGGTAAATCAAACATCTGTTTACCCGGCCGGTAACGCGGCGTGCCCCTCAAGTAAATCGTCAGTTTCGCGGGCTTGTCTCCCAGATTAATGATAGGCGGACTATATTCCACATTGACCCTGACGACGACCTGACCGTCCGCGCCCGAAAGGTGAATATCTTTAATTTTTAATTTCCGTTCACCTGACCCCGGAACTAGTCTGTCCAGAATTTTCAAACGGGGGTCATGTAGATAATTATTTACTTCCTCATAACTCATTTTCACGTTACTCACCGCCTCAAAAACGGGAGGGCCTGATTTAAAAAGAGAAAGCGGAGGTATAATTTTTTTAAACGTCGTTGGTTTTTTTCCAAAAACCACTTCTGGATTGGCTGTCATTTCCAAAACCGTATGGGCCGTTAGTAATTTTTTAGGTTCTAAGCGCATAATCCCCATGCTAAGCGTCTCCGGCCTAATGAGGAGCCAAATACCTTTATCCAGAAAAATAGGCTCCTGCATCGTGGCCCAAAGGTCCGTCAACCGGGGTTTAATATCCAGGCCCGACATGGTGTACATATTCGGCATTAACTGCCGGACACCCCCTTTTAAGAAGGTCGAGACATGCCGAAAAATATCCCCGCCCGTAGGAAAAACAATTTCAATTGGCAGACGAACCACACTGGGTTCGGATGGAGGAAAACTGCGTATCGGCGCCGCCGCATGATGGGAGAAGGTGCCGCATCCGCTGAGGATGACCGTTAAAGAAATCGATAAAAAGACGCGTTTTAGTTGGATGATATTCATGTTCCTATTTTAGACGATCTTGAACGTTAAACCATGTCCCCGCCCTCTTTATTTAAGCCCGGAGCGCCCCTTGTTTCTGCCTTTCCAACACTCCTACAATGTCTCCATCAATCACAATTAAAGGATCACCATGTCTTCCAAACCCTTAACTCTGGGCCAACTGAAAGCTTCCCAATATCCCGACTTTACCGTGAAGGAAGAGCTCGAGCGCAACCTAATTAAAAGAATCCGTTCCGGCGAGCCTCTTTTCTCCCAAATTCACGGCTTTGAAGAAACCGTTCTTCCTCAACTGATCAACGCCATCCTCTCTCACCACGACATTGTGCTTTTAGGAGAAAAAGGCCAGGCGAAGAGCCGCATCATGCGTTCTCTTATTCAATTTTTAGATGAAGAGATTCCCGTGGTAAAAGGCTGTGAGATTCACGACCACCCTTATCACCCTATCTGCTCCGCCTGCCGTAAAAAACTAGCGGCTCAGGGTGACCAGTTGGAAATTGAATGGATCGGCCGCGAAAGCCGTTACGGTGAACGCTTGTCGCCCGGCACCAAGATCGCCGACCTGATTGGTGACCTGGACCCCGCTAAAGTAGCCGCCGGTAATCCTCTGGCCAGCGAAGAAGCCATTCACTTTGGCCTCATCCCCCGCATGAACCGCGGCATCTTCGCCGTGAACGAACTTCCCGATTTGGAATATCTGGTGCAAGTAGCGCTCTTTAACATTTTGGAAGAACGCGACATTCAGGTTCGCGGCTACCCCATCCGGTTTGATTTGGATTTAACCCTGCTCTTCACCGCCAACCCCGAGGAATACACCCGCGCTGGAAAAATTATTACCCAGTTGAAAGACCGCATCGGCGCGGAAATCCGCACCCACTATCCCCTCACCCGGGAACTGGGCATCAAGATCATTCAGCAGGAAGCCCGTGTGCCGAAAAATGACGATGTCAAATTAACCGTTCCGGATTTTATGACGGAGATTATTGAACAAATCACCATTGAGGCCCGCAAGAGCCCTTATGTGAATCAAAAGTCCGGCGTCTCGGCCCGCCTCTCCATCGCCAACTACGAAACCATGATCGCCAATGCCCGTCGGCGCGCTTACATCCTGGGTGAAACCGAAGCGGTGCCCCGTATGTCCGATCTCAATTATCTCTATACTTCTTCCTCGGGAAAAATTGACCTCGACCCTTTCCGTGAAGAGACCGTGAACGAGTTTCAGGTCTTCAGCAAAATCATGGAAAAGGCCATCGGACAGGTCTTTAAGGAACACATGGAGAAAGGCCAGTTGGAAGCCATAAACGTTGATCTTACGGGTGACAAACACATCCGCGTTTCCGAATTAACGCCCTCACCTGAATACAAAGCGGTCATTTCCCAATTGCCTCAAATTTGGGAACCCGTTCATCATCTCAACGGCAAAAACTCGGAAGCTTACCAGGCTTCCTGCGTGGAATTTGTGCTCGAAGGTTTGCACCTGACAGGCAAATTATCCCGCAATAAAGTGGGCGAGATGATGGATTACCAGGCTCCTGCCCAAAAGAAAAAGAAGGAATAGAACCGTGATAACCCACGACTATTCCGAATGGCACGAGCCGGAAAAGCCTCCCTTTACGGTGGAGGAACTCATCAACGCGGTCAAAGAATTGATGATGCAGTATCACGTATCCTTCGATGAAGCCCTCAAGCATCTTCAGGAACGGGGTCTTCCTTATAACGAGTTCCTTAAAGTCGGCGGGCTGGATGAGCTGATTCAAGGTTATCTGGATCAAATCGACAAACAAAAGCAGGAGATTCTGGAGAAACACCGGATTGATGACCTATTAACCAAACTGGAAGAGGACATCCGCCGTAAGTCGCTGGAGCTGGAACAAATTGTCGCCAAGCTCAAAGACAAAAACCTTTCCCAGCAATTAGAAGAGGGCCTCAAACAACGCCATCCCGCCCAGCTTTACGCCGTGGATTGGCAGTTATCCCGTTCGAAAGACAAAAGCACCTCTCAAGCGCGCCAGCAATTACAGGAGTTGGTTCAGCTCATTCAGCAAATGAAATCCCTGACCGAATTAAATAAAGACCACCCTTTCACTGGTCAAAAAAGTGTTAATCCTACCGAGGCTCAACGGCTCAAAGAAAAACTCGATATGCTGGATGATCTTCAACAAAAATTGGTCGACGCCATTGAGTACGGTGATCTTTTTAATATGGATGTGGAGCAGTTAAAAGAATTGCTCGGCGAGGAAGCGGCCCAGGCCTTTGAGGCCAAACGGGACGAAGTGCGCAAACAGTTTGCCGAGGCCCTGCAGGCCACCGGCGATGTGGACTACAACGAAGAAACCGACATTTACAAAATCACCCCCGGCGCGGCCCGCAAGATCGGCGAAAAAGCTCTCAAGGAAGTTTTCTCCCGGCTATTTACGGACGGCATTGGCCGCCATCACGCCACCTTTACAGGCGACGGCAATGTGGAGATGACCACCACACAGCCCTATGAGTTCGGAGACTCGCTGACTTCACTGGATCTCCCCTCCAGCCTGCTCAATTCGGCTATTCGGCAAATCGACTCACCCGACAGTGTGAAGGGCAAAATCCGCATCGACAGCCGGGATTTCGTGGTGCACCAAACCAAAGGGGCGGCCTCCAGCGCCATCGTGATGCTCATCGACCAAAGCGGTTCCATGTCCCGGGAAGGCCGTTTCTTTAACGCCAAAAAGCTGGCGCTGGCCCTCGACGCGCTCATCCGTACTGAATATCCCGAGGACAAACTCTACTTCATTTGTTTTTCCACCTTCGCCAAGCAAATTCCTATCGGCGCCATACCCGAGCTGGCGCCCAAGCCTGTCACCATCATGGGCGGTGCGGTCAATATGCGTATCGATTACTCCAAAGAAGTCAGCCAGCGCAGTAAAGACCTCATCCCGGAGCATTTCACCAATTTGCAAAAAGGATTGGAACTGGCCCGGGTACTGCTGGCCAATACAGATACTAAAAACAAAAGCATACTTTTAATTACGGACGGCGCGCCCACGGCTTTTTACGAAGATTCTTTCCTATACCTAACCTATCCACCCAACGAACGCACTTATGACCGGACTCTGCGGGAAGTAAAGGCCGTGACCGACGAAAACATCACCATCAATACCTTCGTCATGGGAAATGATTTTGAGATGAACTATTTCGGAGAAGGCGAGTTTTTGGAGAAGATGCACCGGGTCAACAAGGGAAGGCTCATCTATCCCGCCCCCGACAAGCTCACCCAGTATGTGTTAAAAGATTATTTAGACCGCAAGAACAAGATTATTCAGATTTAACGCCGGATTTTAAAAGCGCGTTCAAATTCACCTGTTTGGCTTCCAGTGCATCCAAATCCCTTTTTGCTTCCTCGTTGCCTTTGTCAGCGGCCATTTTGTACCACTTGTGGGCCTCGCCCAAATCCTTGGTCACGCCAATTCCGTTTTCATATAAATAACCCATGTTAATTTCGGCCGAATCATTGCCCAGAGCGACCGCCTTTTGATACCAGGCAATCGCCTCCCGGGTATCCGTCGCCACCCCTAAACCGTTTTGATAGCACCAGCCCACGTTAGTTTCCGCGGAAGAACTTCCCTGCGCCGCCGCCTTTTTGTACCAGTCCAAAGCCGCGCTATTGTCAGTTTTGACTCCCAATCCATTTTGGTAAAACCAGCCCATAAAATTCTCGGCCGTGGCGTCGCCCTTGAGGGCGGCTTGCCGGTAATAATTCACGGCGCTGGTATAGTTTTTTACATTCATGGCATCAGTGCCTTTTTTGTTCAGCGCGTCCACGCTCATAGCCGCCAGGGCCGCCGCGTTTTCAGTGGGTTTGTAGTAAATCGAGAAATAAACCACCAGGGCTCCGAAAACAATGAGAACTCCGGCCACCTGGAGTTTAGAGAATCGGGGCCGGGACACGGAGGGTCTGGGCGCGGCTAAAGAAGCGCGGCACATACCGCAAAACTTGGCCCCATCCTGATTTTCAGCTCCACACTGAGTACATTTTTTCAAAACACCCTCCTGGTGATAACGCCCCTTGGGGCCGGCTAAGAGTTTGAAACCCCATCAATCTTATATGCTAAAATCACTTCCATGAAAGAAAAGGTTTCACCTTCCATTTTAAAACACTCCCTTTCCTTTAATCCTTGGGTCTTTTTTATTATTTTTCTCGCCAGCAACACGCTCCTGTCTTTTTATCCCTTTCCCCTTCAGACTCAATTTTTTATCGTTTTTTTCGGTTTGATTCTGCCTTTCATCGCCGGTTATCAAATAGTCACTGAAAGAAAAAACCAAAACGCCTCACCACCCGTCGCGGATAGCGGGCCTGTCCCTTTTTGGCTGTGGTTCATTTTTATCGCTTTTGTTCTGTTCACCCGCTTTTACCACCTCACCAGTCTGCCCAGCTGGCTTTATATTGATGAGGGGTACGAAAGCGCGCTAGGCATGGGACTTTTGAGTCATTGGGACTGGCGGCTTCTCTGGAGTCCTGTGCCCCACGAGCCCCTTTTAGATTGGCTTTTGGGTTTCTATTTCAAAATCTGTCCGCCCTCTCTTTTTTCTTTCCGGCTTTTTTCCACACTCATCTCATTGGCGACTATCACAGCGGGCTATTGGGCTTCCCGCGCCGTCTTCTCCCGCCGGGTTTCTTTTCTTTTTGCGGTCATTTTAGCCTTTTGCTATTGGTCCTTTACCCTGTCCCGGCTGGGCATTGTGGTAATTCTCATTCCCTTGATTCAATGTTTCGGTTTGGGCTGTCTGGGGCGCCTGCTTCGGGCCCAATCCCACTCCGTCCGCTGGTGGGCCTGGGCAGGTTTAACTGCCGCCAACATCCTGGGGTTTTATTCCTGGACTAACTGGGCCGGCCTCGGTTTGGCCATCTCGTTTATCTTGCTTATCTATTATTTTAAAAATCCAAAACTCTCCAAAGCGCCGCTTTGGTCATTTTACGGCGTATCCGCGATCGGTGTATTTCCGCTGGTGCTGGCCCGCTTAGCGCCAGGTGCGCTGTCTCACATTGGCCAAATTTATCATTTCAATCCGCTGAAGGCTTTTATCTATAACATCGTTGGTATTTTCTGGGATGGTTCCGCTACTTTTAACTTCGGCTCTCTTTGGGGCGGCTTCTTAAACCCCATCATTGACTCGCTGGCGCTCCTCGGCGCGCTTTTCTTTTTTCAGCGAAAGATAACCTTGTGGCAGTGGCTGGTTCCGGCCGTTGTGTTCATCTCGCTCTTACCCGCCTTATCCGCCTCCAGCGACGTTGAGCTTTACCGCACGCTTCCGGTGCTGGTCTTTCTAACGTTGGCCGCGGCGGCCGGCTTAAATGGGCTACTCAAACTTTATCCAGGCAGACTTAATACCGCTTTTGTGTTTTCTCTTTTATTCGCTTCGATCGGATTGGATATTTACAATTACACGGCCTTTTACAGCAACAACCGCTACATTCCGGAAGAATTACAGTGGCGGTCTAACGCCTATGCCCAGGCCTATCAGACTCTTAATCAATTACAGCGGCAGTCCGGCCCGCTTTATGTTTTCTCGCAATTCACCACCGAATATGACAATCGAACTATTGATGTCGCGCTTTACCCTTTTAACGTTCTCCAAAACCCAGTTCTGAACGATGCCCATCCCCAATGGACCGCCGTGATGACCAACGTGAATTACATTCCCTTTTTAGTGAAAGCCTACCCACACGCGCAAGTAACCCTGTTGAAAAAGGCGGGCGACCCCTCAAAATCTTCCAACTTCATCGCGCTGGTCATTTTGCCGACAAACGACATATCCGCCGCCACTTTGTCTCAATGGAAAGAAGCCGACGCCATATTCCGCAAAATCAATTTGTACCTTTTAAACAAGAACCCCATTACACCCTGGGACGATATCGCCAACAGCTTCCCCCCACTGTCCCAAAACACCAAAGCCGATCCGCTGGCCCGTGCCATCTACTGGGAAAAGGTCGGATTATTTCATTTCCAGGGAAAGAACTTCAAAGAAGCCGCGGAAGATTACCGCCGGGCTATTCAACAGGGTTATCCCGCCGCGCACCTTCAGTACAATTTAAGCGTCGCGCTTAAATCCATTGAAAACAAAAAATAAGGCCCACCTTCACCCGGGCTATTTTTCGCCTTGTTCCTTTAAAAGCCTCAGAGCCTCATCCAGTTCTTTGCGACGCGACTTATCCGCCTCCGGATATTTCATCTGGAGTTTTTCCAATGTGTCCAAAATGATCTTCGAGATAATTAACCGGGTATCCGCCTTGTTATCCGCGGGAACAATGTACCAGGGGGCTTCTTTCGTGCTGGTGGCGTTCAGACAAGACTCGTAAGCCTTTCGGTAGTCCTTCCAGTATTCCCGCTCCTTAATATCGTCCAGGCTGAACTTCCAATTCTTCTCCGTTTTTTCCAGGCGGGATATAAACCGTTGGCGCTGTTCCTCTTTGGACAAGTGCAGAAAAAACTTAATAATGCGGGTTCCGTTGCGGTATAGGTGATTTTCCAGTCCCAGAATCGACTTGTACCGATTCTCCCAAATATTTTTCCCATCCAGAAGTTCCTCGGGTAATTGCTCTGCCTTTAGAATTTCTGGGTGAACCCTGGCAATCAGCACTTCCTCATAATAAGAGCGGTTAAAGATTCCTATTTTCCCCCGCTCGGGCAAATCTCTCGTGGTACGCCATAGAAAATCATGCTGAAGTTCCTGCGCGCTGGGATGCTTATAACTAAATACCTGACAGCCCTGTGGATTGATGCCGGACATCACGTGTTTGATAGCGCCATCTTTACCCGCGGCGTCCATCGCCTGAAAGATCAGCAAAATCGAATAGTGGTTATCCGCGTAGAGCAGGCTTTGAATGGCGCTGAGTTCCTCGACGTTTTTGGCCAGGGCTATTTGATACTCTTCGCGGGAACCGCACAGAGCTTTAATTTTGGTCGGCCACTCCTTTAGATCGACTGCCTTATCTTCTTTAACGCGATAGTCTTTCGGATCGATTTTCATGGCGCCCTTCCCGCTGAGATGATGGCAATTCAACACACGACACTTTAGTTACATCTGTTATTAAAAGACACCGCAGATCTCACATAAAGACATCCAGACTTAACTTCGCCAATCCCCCGAATCAGGCTTAGCGATAGTTGTCAAAATGCTCTTCACGGGAAACAACCCGGACTTGGTTGATCACCTGTCTCACACCGCCGATCATTTTAACCGCGGTGTCCATTTGCCGCTTTTCCTCAAAATCTTCGGCAATGCCAGACACAGTCACCACTCCGCCCCTTACTTTGACATGCAGGTGTTCCCCCATGCCCCGAAGGCTCGCGTGAACATGAGCCTCCATTTCAACGTCTCTTGGATCCGAATAAGGTTCAAAGACCATTTTCGACCTCCTTGTTAGATGGCGGTTGATGCTGCCATCTCAAAGACTGCCTCTTACCCTAATGGTAAAGATAAAGACATTTGAAACAAGGCCCCGCTCCAACTTACCCGTTGAATCATGGTGCGCCTTACCCGCAAATTGATCTCTACAATTATTTTCGCCCCAGAAAATACCAGACTTGGACAATCGCACTTTTTTCGTCAATTCCCTGATAATCCAACGTTAAATCGTACCCGCAGGTTCTTGACAGCCTCTATTAAGTGGTAGGCTTTAATTAGGGCGCTTTTGAGGTGTTTTTAAATGCCTCAAAAATGCCAGTTGGAGCTTGGGTCAAGGAGGCTCAGATGATTCGTTTGAAAGCAAAAGGTTTTACATTGATTGAACTGATGATCGTTGTCGCGATTATCGGTATTTTGGCGGCCATCGCTATTCCGCGTTTCGCTCAGATGTTGGAGAAATCCAAAGAGGGCGCGACTAAGGGTAATATTGGCGCGATGAAGTCCGCTGCGGAAATTTACTACGGGAACTGGCAGGGTATTTGGCCGACGACTTTGTGGTCTTCGTCCAGCTACACTTTTAGCCAGAACCTGGATAACGTTCCTCTGGTCAAGGTGACGGGCGCTTTTGTACCCAATTCACCGAACCCCTCGGGAAACAATGTTCTTTACACTGTGTATAACGGCACGCCAAGCTCCGCCGGTAACGGATGGGCGTACGATAGCACAGGGGGTTATGTGTTCGTGAACAGCACGACGCACGATTCCGCCAACATGGCGTACTCTTTCTACGGATTCCAATAAACAAGACTTTTGCGCAACAAAAAGGCCCGGCTCATTTTCTAAGCCGGGCCTTTTTTTATTTTTAACAGACGTTAATTTCGTTCCCGCTACCAGGACAGCTGTTTCTTGAAATGTTCGGCGATGTATTGGGGCGTCACTGTTTTAAAAAACGGATGAAGATGGCGCGGCGCCATAAAGTTAATTTGTCCCGCCGCGCTGGACCAAACCGGGATAACATTCCCTTTGTATCCCGCCGCGACAGCTCTCTTTTGGAACTCCATCAATATCTCGCTTTGGGCCTCGAATTTTTTGTCGCCAAAAGCATGGTCCAAAATAATCAAAATCAGGTCATCACCCTCGACGTTTACGGTCGCTATATTAAATGTCGGCATACAGTCCCCTTGGTCCCGAAACTAGATTCGCATCACTTTAACTCAGACATTAAGGGAAAAGGTCAAAAAAAAGCCCTGCCCGCGCTTCCGTGGACAAGGCTAAACGAAGCCATTCATCTCAACTTTTACTCAGAATCCGGCGTCACGCTCCCCATCGGCGTTAAAGTCGCGGTGGGCTCCATTTGACCAACGGGTACACCGGGAGGCGTCAGCTCATTAGGCAGATTTTTAGAGGTAGGCATTTCCGCTCTTTCCCGCACTTCAGAGGACGCATCCCAGCTGCTGTCATCCTTTGCGTTTTGCGCCGAAGCCAACCCCGCTCCCAGAGCAAGCAAAACTGCCAGAGCGCTGAACAACATCATCTGTTTTTTTCTATTGTCGACTTTCATAATGCCTCCACATCTTTTTTAACTAATACGTCTCCGGCTTTTTTCAGCAACTCAGTTTCCTCTTTAACCCGGTCTCCCGAAATTTCCACCGCGATCGCGGCAGATTCTTCAGAAGAAACGCCTTCGGTGCGGCGTTCGTATTCCTTCTCTCCGCGGTCGTCCTTTTCACGCAAGATCCCATCAGCCACCTGCTCCTGAACCCCTGGCAATTGCACCCGCAACTCCTCAATCAGCATCATCATGGCCGCGGCGAAAGGGAGCGCCAACAAAGCACCCACGACGCCCATTAAAGTGCCTCCGACCAAAAGCGATATCAAAACCACTGTTGACGGCAAACGAAGGGCATGTCCATAAACTCTCGGTACCAGCACCCTGCTTTCAAACTCCATGTACAGGAGCATGCAAGCCAGAACCACTATGGTAATCACAGGACCATGAGGCGCCGCCGAAAGAACCGCCGCGGCAATGGGAAGGAAAATACCGATATAGGGCAGGACATCGGCGATGCCTCCAAATACCGCCAGGGCCAGGGCGTTCTCCACGCCGCAGGCCACCAAAAGAACCAAAATAAAAACGCCTATGGACACACTGGTAATCACTTGACCCCGAATATAGGCGCCCACGATAGTTTCCAAATTCATCATCACTCGCGAAAGCCGAATGTGGTGTGTTCTGGGAATAACGGAAAAGAGTCCGCCCCTCAGCCGGTCGCGGTCGATCATGATATAGAGAGCCAGCGAAATCGCGCCTAAAGTGTAGGTAATAAATTCCAAAGCCTGCAGGGAAAACGCCGTCGCGTTAGTCACTGTCACCGAACCGCTGTATTTAAAATTACGGAGCCATTTGGCCAAAGCCTCGCTAAAAGGAAAACCCGAAAGCTTATCCGCCAGTTCGGAACGCAAAAGCGGTTCCTGATCCAAAATCGAGGAAGCCTGCGCCAAAAGTGCCGGCACTGTAAAAATGGCCGTTACCACCGTCACAATCACCAACGACACAAACACCAGCGCTATGGCCGCGCCTCGGCTCACCTTCTTTTTTTCCAGCCAACCAACCGCGGGATTCAGGGTTTCCACAATAAAAAAGGCCGCGATTAAGACTAAAAAGACCGGCAAAAGCTTAAACAGCAGCCACAAGCCCGCGATAATCAGCACAATGCTAATCATGGTGGAGGGCGCTAATTCAAAACGATGAATTCGAGTCAGGTTTTTCTTTTGGCTTTCCAATTCTAACTTTGAAGCGGGAATCATATTTCAGGCCTTCATTGCGGTATTTTTCAAAAAAATAGGGCGGATGTCTTGGGACATCCGCCCCCCAGCCGTATCGCCAAAACTACTTGGCTTCGGATTCCTGCTTCTTATCGTCAATCTTCTCGTTGGTTTTGTTCAACTTTTGTCCATTCGAGTCCAGCTTACTCACATCCGAATCACGTTTGTCGCGGTCAGTCTTTAAGCTGCTCAGGCTGGCTTTGCGTTCCGCGCGGTCTCGCTTGAGTTTCATCGCGTCTTTATTCATCGCGTGATGGTCGTGTTTAATATCGGCCAGCTTCGCCTTGATCGCGCTTTGGTCGCCCTTAGCCTTGGCATCCTTCAATTCTTCGCGGTCTTTCAGCAAATTTTCGTAATGACTGTTCATGCGTCTTTTGTCATTCTTGATCTTGTCATTGCCGGCATTGACGGAGGCGCTATCCTCGCCGATGTTGTTATCAGCCTTGCTGACGCCCTTTTGGTCGTTGCTAACTTTGTCATTCAAATCACGTTTATCATTTTGCAGCGAAGCCTCATCCGCCAAAGCCAAACCCATGGCGGATAAAAAAACCAATCCCATCACCATCATTAATCGATTTTTCATTTCACTTATCCTTTTCGTTTTATAAAACCCAAAACTAAGACTTATTAGAAATACTCCACCGGCAGGGGTTTACGCGGATTCGCGTGCGGCACAAACTTCGGCGTGTCGCTGGCTAACTGCCTGGCATGCTTAATTTGATCTGGGGTTTGACCCTTTTGAATCAAGAGAACCTGTCCAATTTCAATCTCATCCGGGTCTTGAATCTGATCGCGATCCGTCTTGAAGATCAAAGGCCACTCAAAGGAATCCGAATAGATTCCCGATTGTTGCGAGATCGCCCAGAGGGTGTCTCCCTTTTTTACCACGTATTTCAATGTTTCCGCCGGCATCGGGGTCGGAGCCACCACTACTTGGTTGTCTTCCGGCGACTTCGGCACATCAGTCGTATCAACTTTCTTGGTCGCACAACCGCAGGCCAGTAAACCCATCAAACTCAACCCCACCGCTGCTTGTTTAAACTTTTTCATCTTTGCTTCCTTTCAAAACCTAAAAGTCAGGTTATACCCTGATCCGTTAATTGGCTGATTGACCGTGAGCTTCCGCAAACCACAGGTACTTATCCGTTCCACGGGAAATCTAAATCAAGAGATCCGCCGTGCCTGCGTCCTTCATCTCGTTCACTTGTTCCATGGAGTCTTAACCCGATTCTCCACAAGCGGCTTAATCCTCATCCACCAAAACAAATTGGGACTTCGAAGCCCCGCAAGCGGGACAAGAACTAAGAACCCACTCGTTTCGAGACTTGAGCTCTCCGCATATCAAACACTTCCAAAGAATTTCAGTTTCATCCGCCGGCGCGTCATAGGTGTATTGCACCGCCACGGCCTTTAGCAAAGCCACCATTTCATCCGTCTTCTTCTCCGGCTCCGGTCTGTCTCGATATAGCCCCAATTGCTTAAAAGTCATCGAACCCGCCTATCTGAATCCTTGACTTGCGTGAGAGTCGGAGAATTTAACCACCGACTCAAACCTTCTTTGAACTTCTCCCCAATCAATTACTTTCATAAAAACTTCGATGTAAATTTTTCGTTCGATACCGTAATCCGTCCAATAAGCGTGCTCAAACACGTCATTGACCAAAAGCGGAACCGAGTAAAAAAGATAGCCCGTGTCATGTTCATTAATCCAAACGTTGAAAAGCCGCTTCCCTTCCGGGTCCCAGGCTAAAACTGTCCAACCAACACCTCTCATACTGGAAACCGCCACAAAATCTTTCTTCCAGGACTCGATAGACCCAAAGGAAGATTCAATCTGACGCGCGAGCCCCGACTCTGTATCCAATTCTTCAAAAGACTTGGTCATGTTCCCGAAGTAGGCCTCATGAAGCTTCATACCGTTAAATTCCCAGGCAAATCTTCTTTTCACTTCGTCGTATGCCTGGGTTTCTTTGTCCGCCTCATTCAAGAATTCGATCATTTTGTTGATGTGGGCTACATAGCCCTCGTAAAGCTTGAAATGGGTTTTCAGCATTTTGTCGCTGAACCCCTGCGTCCCGATGAGTCGGTCGTAATTTTTAGCGATATAAGTCATCTGAATTTCCTCTCCCGATTCACAAACCGGCCCGCGGCATGTACCCAAAATTCCCTGTCTGCCAAGTCTGTCCCAACATCAAGATGACGAGGCAGATATTCCGGGTAAGCAGCGGGCCGCATTCTAACCGCGATCAGCTAAATGAGAGACAGTCCCACCAGGAAGGTGAAAGTCCCGTTTTGAATTTGTTGTGTTTGATTGATATTGGTTAGGCCCAGTTCATAGCGGCCGCTCACCAGGATTCTCGAAAGATTGATCTGCACACCGGCCACCAGGCCCACATCCGTGCTGGTCACATTGGACGTTCCCGAGCTCGCGACATTCGCGTCAAAAGAGGGACCCAGCAAAATGCCGATCGGCCCAATGACACTGATATCCAAAAGAATGGGAATTTCCACGTAATCCAAGCGGTAGGGGTTTCCGTTATATTTTCCGCCCTTTTGTTCGTACATCAACTCCGGTTGAATCGCGAAAGTAGGTCCGATCGGCAAGCTCGCATAGGCGCCCACCACCCAGCCCAAACGGGACGCGAATACGTCATTCACGTTTTGTCCATTTAGGTTGGCTAAGTCAAAACCACCCTCAACACCTAAACGCAGCGGAAAACCGGAACTTTCGCTCGAGCTCGAGGAATTAGTCGAGCTAGTATCCTCGTCCGCTCTGGCCAACGAACCGCCCACCACCATCAAACACAAACAACCCAACGTTAAAATTAGCTTTTTCATTTCCAAATCTTTCTTTCAGCTTTAATTTGAGTCATTTTTCAGATGTAGCGAACCACAAATAGGATCAAAGCAATCACCAGCAGTACGTGAATCGCGCCGCCAGCGGTGGTGGAAGTCACCAACCCCAACAGCCACAAAACCAACAAAACCACAGCTATCGTAAGAATCATCTTCGCCCACCTTTCTTTCCGTTTTTGAGGCGCGAAAGGTTATTTCACACCTCATTCGGCCGCTTCTTATAAGTAGAAATGTCCGCCCAATTCGGGATACCAATTCAGAGTGGCGCCGCTGTTGTAAAACCAGAGAGTCGGCACAATTTGAAAGTAGATATCAATCGGCACATTCCGCTTGTTGAAGATGTAAGAAACGCCGATCGGCAGACGAGCGGCCACGGCCACTGTACTTTGAAGCGATAAATCACCGCCAAAGCCGATATAAAACGGCAATTCTCCGTTGCCATCTCTCATATGAGCGATGTCAAAGTTGTGCCAGAGATAATCCAATTGCAGGATCGCCGAACCGCCGTTGTTAAACTTCACCGCGGGCTGAAAAGCGTTCACCGAATCCACCCACAACTTGCCATCCACACCCCAAGCTCCCGGATCGCCCAATTCCAAGCCTAAACCAAAATTGCCCCCGTCATAAGTGGGGTGATAATCCTCACCAGCGCGAACAGTCATCGGCGCCAAACTGAGTCCGGCCATCACCAAAGCAACCGCTAAACCTTTTTTAAAGCTCGAAAACATAAATCCTCTTTTCGTGATCATCTGGTTAATAACAGCTATTGAGACACAACCGCCGCGACCGCCGCGGCTACCGTCGGAACCTTCGCTTCAGTTCCTTCTGTGGCAAACCCCGCATCCGCCCAATCCTTTATTCCGCCCGGGTAGTAATTGGCTTTAAAACCCTTTTCCATCAGGCCCTGCGCCGCGTTAAGACCCGCGTTGCAGGTAAATCCGGCGCAATAGGTAATAAAGAACTTTGTTCTTCCGTACTTTTTTCCAACCGCCTGAACGAAAGCACTCGTGCTGAGCCCCAACGGAAAGTTTTCTGAGCCGGCGATATGAAGCTTCGCGTAATCGTTGTCTGGCAAAACATTCAGCACCACAACGTTCGGACCCTTCATCTTTTCAACCACTTCTTCTCTGGTCATCGGCATGCTTCGCGCCTCTTTCACTTTCCCGTCTCTCACCCCACGAGTTAAAGCAAGGAACGTGCCGTATAAAAACAGAGGGGGAAGACTCTTTCGAATCCTCCCCCTGTCTCAAAAAACATTTTTAAACTTTCAAATCATCGCTTTTCAAAATTTTTACAAGAGGCCCGGCAACCAAAACGATAGGCGCTCTTCTCATTTCGATGGGGCGTCATCATGAATAGTGTCCCCGAACGACTCCCATCCTTATCCGTTGCGTCTCGCGGGTTTTACAACCCGGATGATCGACAATAGAACGACCGCTCCCAGCACCGCCACTCCCAACACACCCCAAAAACCATAAACCGCGAAACCAAAGGTATTGGCCAAGAAACCGCCCACAAAAGCCCCCAGGATGCCGATGATGATATCCGCGATAACTCCCAATCCACCGCCCGTAACCAGCACGCTGGCCAGCCAACCCGCTAAGCCGCCCACTATGAGAAACCAAATTAAATCGTGCATCTGTGTCGCGTCAGTCATAACTACCTCCTGGATTTTTTCAGCTTGCCTGTCATCACCTTCGTCCCGACATAAAGCAACTTCCGTACCGCGGTTAACCCCTCTCTTAATACCGTTATCTGGCTTCTTTTACTGGAAACAGAGCTTCGACTCTCAATTTGATATGCCCAAATTTCATTTTGATTGTTCCATTAGCCTTTCAAACTCTGTAAACAGCACGTTTAGCCTTGAAAAGCAGTGGCTTGCTTCTTGCTCTATCTAAGTTAACGATCAAAAAATAAAAGGAATTCCAAATGAAAAAAACACTCGCTTTTCTGTTCATGCTGTCCCTCGCCGTCAGTTCATCGGCGCGCGCTCAATCCTCACCTGACTACTACAACCGCTGGTTCATCCAGGTGAACGGCGACATGGGTCTGCCTACCGGTCATTTAGCCAACGCAGTTAACACAGGCTGGGGCGGCGAAGGCTCCATCGGTGTTCAGGTGGATCGAAATTTGGATGTGTCGGTGGAAAGCGGTTACGACACTTACGCCGCGAAGAACACTACTTTTAACGCTACCTGGAACATGGTTCCCTTGATTCTAAAGGCGCAGGTCTATGGCGGTAATGGCCGCACAAGGCCTTATGTCCTTTTCGGCGCGGGCGCGGCCTTCAACTCGCAAACCGCCTCTTTCGGAAACCTCACCGCCAGCAACAGCGAAGTGGATTTTTTGGGCGAAGCAGGCGTGGGCTTATCCATCGGTTTATCGGACCAGTCCAGTTTCTTTGCTCAGGTCAAAGTAGAAATGGATAACACTTCAACCAATTACGCCGCTGATATGCCGACAGTTTTAGTGCCGATTAACGCCGGATTTAAATTCGCGTTGAATTAATAAGGAACTCTAAATGAAAAAATCCTCTCCATCTCAAAAATCAGACCCACTCACCACTAAGCTGTGGCAGGGCCTGCTCGGCCTGCTGGGCGGGGTCAAGCCGTTCGTTCACCACTTGGAAGCGGGACTAGAAAAGCATCTTCGTCACTACGCTAAGGTAGTCGAAAAACGAATTCTTGCTTTTATTTTCCGGGGAACCACCCTGTTCCTCTCAGTTTCATTTATCACTTTTGGTTTTCTGTTTATTTTGATGGACTACGCCAGCCTCTCCAGGGCCGTAGCCTGTCTTTGCTGCGGATTGTTCGCCCTGGCCGCTTTTGCTATCTCAGTTCAGCTCACTAAATAAAAGGAGTCTCAAATGAAAGCCACAAAAAGCATCAAAAAGATGGGTCAATCCGCCGGAGAAACGGGGATAAAAATCAAAAACGAAATCCAAAAACATTTGAAGCATGGAAAAATTAAACTGAATTGGCTGGAAGCTCAAATGAACAGCGACAAAAACCGCGCCAAGATTGAGGAAAAAGTGAAAAACGCTAAAGAACAAATTAACCACCTCAAAGAAACCTTCGAGCACTTCGAGGAAAAAGCCGTTCATTACACCCAAAAGAACCCCAAAAAAGCCTTAGCGATCGCCACTACGGCCGGTATTTTAGCCGCCTCGCTTTGGCACACCTTTAAAACCAGCAAAAAAACACCTGTCGCCAAAGCCCGCAAAGTTAAAGCGCCGGTAAAAAGCAAAAAGGTTTTAGCTGTTGCCAAATCTAAATAACCACATTTCAAAGGGCGAAAATGAAAAACATTCTGATGGTGCTGTTACTCGCTTCACTGGGCTTGGCATCTACCGCTTACGCCGATACTGAAATATCGGCCACTAGTACGGCCACACCCACTATCGGCACCATCGTTTTTCAAATCGACGGAGAAACCAGTTTTCCCCAGGGACAGCTTGGCAACACCGCGCTTCAAGGCTGGGGCCCCGAAATATCCGGCGGCTACCGTTTCCCTCAAAACATTACCTTGTCTCTCGAAACAGGTTATGTGGGTTTGGGCTTCAAGGGAAATCAGTTCAATACCACCTGGGATATGCTGCCGATTCTCTTGAAAGGACAATACAATTTCAGCAGCGGATATATTCAGCCCTACGTTTTTCTAGGGGCAGGTCTCGCTCTGAACTTTCAATCGTCTACTTTCGCGGGTACCGCTTACACAGCCAGCGAGGTCGACTTTTTGGAAGAGGCTGGTTTAGGCATTTCCTTCTCCCTCATTGAGCAAATCTATCTTTTTATTCAAACCAAAATTGAAATCGATAACACTTCCAGTCATTACGCACCTGATCAACCCACCGTGTTAATTCCGGTCGACGTCGGTTTGGTTATGTCAGTTAATTAATTTGCGGCCGAAGGAACGCATTATGAAAGTCTTTTTAATCGCATTTACCTTATTAACTTTCGGCTGGACTTCCCTCTCGCGGGCCGGCACGCCCCCAAGCCAGAACACCAGTAATTGGGTTGATCCTAACGACAGCGATAACACGGATCCACCCGAAACAGGCTCCTGGTTTATGCAGCTGAACGGCGATTTAGATTCTCCCACGGGTAATCTGGCCAACTCAGTCAATCAAGGCTGGGGCGGCGAGGCTTCGATCGGTTATCACCTTCCGGAGAATTTTGAGGCATCCCTCGAATTAGGTTACGACTCTTACTCCGTCAAAAACTCAACTCAGAACGCCTCCTGGAACGTCATGCCCCTGGTGATCAAGATCACCTATTTAATCGGCGATGAGTTTATCCAACCCTATGCCTTTATCGCGGGAGGGCTTGCTTTCAACTCAAAATTAGCCAATTCTGAATCTTTCGGCAGCAGTAACAACGAGGCCGATCTTCTAGGCGAGGCGGGCCTGGGCTTAGCTTTCAACATGACTGAGTCTTCCAGCCTATTCCTTCAATTAAAAATGGAGTTGGATAACACCTCGTCTAACTACGCCAACGATCAACCTACGGTCTTAATACCTCTTAATGCTGGTTTTAAATTCTCACTGGACTAAAAGGAATTTCTCATGAAATCACTAGAGATAAATCAACGGGTAGGAAATCTAAAAACCGACAAAGTCGGGAGAATCGCCTCCAGTCTTTTTCGATCAGGCAGTGACTTTAACGGCTACGTCATCCTCACCGATCATTACGGCTATGAGGTTTGGACCTACGATGTACTTGTGACGTTTCCGCCCGATTTCCTGGAATCCGCTTCTTCACCAACCGTTTAAAAGGAGCCTGGAAGACTTTTTCTTGTATGATGAATTTGAGGTCACTCGGATCAAGGTTTCTAACACCTTCGCAGCTTCCGGATCATTTCAAATTCAATTCTAAGATCACGGAACCGCCGCAATGATTCAAACTCTATCAGACCTCATTTTCCGCCTTAATTCCCACATTACCGCCCTCACCACGCGGCCAATCGAAGATCCGATCCGTTCTGAACTTTTTAGCAGCGAGCGCTTTGACCAGCACGCCCGTTCCCTGGCGGTAGCCCAGACTATTACTGACGATCCCAAGTCCGGCACATTTCTCACTCCCCGTCTGCGTGAAAACGAGAAAATTCTCCAGGCCTCCTTCCGCTACCTCACCCGGGAGGTTCAAAACAACAAAACCATCAATCCCGCCGGTGAATGGCTGATCGATTCCTTTTATGTGGTTGAGGAGCAGTTAAGGGACATCAAACGTTACCTGCCCAACACCTTCTATAACGAGCTGCCCAAATTGGCCGATGGCTTTCTCAAAGGTTATCCCCGGGTTTATGGCGTGGCCTGGGCCTATGTGGCCCATACAGACAGCCGTTTTGACGCCGAATCGTTGTCAAACTTCGTCCGGTCCTATCAACAAGTCCAACCCCTCACTATAGGAGAGCTCTGGGCACTGGCTGTCACCTTGCGGATTGTCATGATCGACAATCTGCGCCGCATCGGGGGGTATCTCGTTACCTCTCAAGAGGCCCGTAAGGACGCGGATGCCTTCGCGGATGAGCTTTTGGGCTTGGTGGAGGAACCCTCCAAAAACACCCAACCCACGGCCGCGAAACTCAAAAAGAAATCAGTCCACCCCGCCTTTTTGGTCCAACTCATCCAGCGTTTACGCTATCAGGACCCCAAAGGCATTCCAGCGGTCAATTGGCTCAATGAACGCCTGGCGGAGAAAAAAACCACCGCGGATGACATCGTCACTTCCGTCCACAATCGGCAATCCGCCAATAACCAGACGGTTCGGAACATCATTACCAGTTTTAGAACCATGTCCTCCTTTGACTGGCAGACTTTTTTCGAGCTGGTCAGCCCCGTTCACAAAATTCTCTGCAGCCACCCCAATTTCATGCTGATGGATTTTATGACCCGAAACAACTACCGTTCCGCGGTAGAAGAACTGGCCAAAGGCTCTAAAAAAAACGAATTGGAAATTGCCCACCTAGTCATTGAAAAGGCCATGAGCGCCGACGCCCGTTCCGAAAGGCTTCGGGACCCCGGTTATTATCTTTTAGGCGAGGGCCGCCCTGCTTTTGAAAAATCACTCGGTTTTAAAGTCCTCGTCAAAAACCGAGTTGTCCGCTTTTATACCGACCATCCAGCCACTGTCTATATCGGCCACGTGGCCCTTCTAACCGCACTCATTCTTACCGTAGCTGAACTTCTTAATCCCGGGCTTTCCAGACCCCTGATATTCACACTGTTAATTTTAGGCGTCTTTCCCGCCAGTGATCTGGCCGTTTCCAGAGTGAACCGCTTTATCACCAAACTCATACCGCCCCGCCATTTGTCCCGCTTCGAGTTTTTAGACGGCCCTCCCGCGGGATTCCGAACCTTCGTCGTCGTCCCTACTCTGTTGGGGTCCGAAAGCGATATTCCCGACCAGGTTGAAAAACTGGAAGTACATTTCCTTTCCAATCCAGAAGGAGAAGTGCACTTCGCCCTTTTGACGGATTTTATTGATTCCAGCACAGAACTCTCTCCTGACGATTTGCAAAAACTCACACTGGCTGAACTGCTCATCGAATCAATCAATTTAAAACACGGTCCCGCGCCTGACGGCAGCCCGCGTTTTTTTATCTTTCACCGAAAAAGACTTTGGAACCCGGTGGAAGGTAAATGGATGGGATGGGAGCGAAAAAGAGGTAAACTCCACGAATTTAATCTGCTTTTGCGCGGGTCCGAACCGACAACTTATTTCACCCCCAAGGGCCAGCCCATTACGGTTCCACCGGGCGTCCGCTATGTGATTACGCTGGATTCGGATACTAAACTTCCCCCCGGCGTCGTCAGTCAATTAGTCGGTATCCTTGCTCATCCACTCCACCGCGCCCATCTGGATCCGGCATCGAATAAAGTGGTTGATGGTTATGGCATTCTTCAACCGCGCGTTACCGCCTTTTTGCCCAGCGTCAACGAAAAGTCCATTTTTCAAAAACTCTTTTCCGGCGAAGGCGGTATCGATCCCTATGCCTCAGCCGTATCCGATGTTTACCAGGATTTATTCGGTGAAGGCAGTTTTACCGGCAAAGGCATTTATGATCTGGATGCCTACGAAACCTCGTTAAAAGGCCGTATCCCTGATAACAGCCTGTTGAGCCATGATCTTTTTGAAGGTTCTTTTGCCCGCTGCGGGTACGCCAGTGATCTGGAATTTTTCGAGGAGTTCCCTTCCCACGCCGAAATTTCCACCGTCCGCAATCACCGCTGGATTCGCGGCGACTGGCAGCTGCTCCCCTGGCTTTTTGGACGGGGTAAAGCCGACCTCTCTATCCTTTCCCGCTGGAAGATGCTCGACAATTTACGCCGCAGCCTTTCACCCATCGCCGCCATCGGTATATTTCTTGTGGTTTTCGCCGTGCCCTCGGTCCGTGCTTTAGACTGGCTCACCCTCACGCTGTTCGCGCTGGCACTCCCTTCGTTGATCACCGTTGTCGAGGACCTGGCCTTTTGGCGCCAAAATCTTCACTGGCGGGACCAGTTGGATGAGATTAAGAGAGACTTTTTTTTAGGTGTAGGCCAATTCGCTGTCAATCTGGTCCTTCTGGCCAATCACGCCTGGATCCATCTGGACGCGGTCATCCGCACCCTTTGGCGCTTGTGGGTGAGTCACCGCAATCTTCTCGAATGGGTAACCGCCGCTCAGGCCAAAACCGCCGCCGCCCTGACCCACGCCAGTTTTTGGCGCCGCATGAAAGGCTCGGTGGCGATCGCGGCGATCTCACTGACCGCCGCGATTTTCTTCAACCCCCGGGCACTACCGGTTTGCCTGCCCTTTGCATTGTTATGGTTTAGCGCTCCCTGGATCGCCCGCTGGATCAGCCTGCCCGAATCCAGAGACAAAATCGAACCCCTCACCCCCGCCGACACTGAAGACTTCCGCCTTTACAGCCGCCGAATCTGGCGTTTTTTTAAAACCTTCGCCCAGTCCGAAGACAATTTTTTACCGCCTGACAATTTTCAGGAAGATCCTCAGCCCGCCGTGGCTCACCGCAGTTCGCCTACTAATTTCGGCCTTCATCTTTTATCCATCGTCACTGCCCGGGACTTTGGCTGGTGCGGTTTAGCTGACATGACCGGTTATGTAGAAAACACACTCCACAGCCTCCAAACCCTGCCCCGCTATCGCGGCCACTTTTACAATTGGTACGACACCAAAACTCTCAAACCTCTGGACCCTCAATATATTTCCTCGGTCGACAGCGGCAATTTGGCAGGCCATCTGCTCACACTGGCTCAATCCTGCCAGGATCTTGCCCACCAGCCGCTCTTTTCCACTGAGGTTTTGGCCGGTATCCAGGATTCCCTGACCCTGTTCAAAAAATCTGTCGCGGAGCTTTCCGATCACGGCCGCACCGCGGGTACGCCTCTGAGTCAGCTTCAAAAAGAAGTGAAGCATCTGGAGGAAAAATTCAATGAAATTACCGGCGCCCCCTTCGGACAGGCCAGCGCCCATCTGGAAAGTTTAAAACTTCAAGCTGAAACCACGAAAGATACGGCCCACGCCTTCGCCTCCGATCAGCGCAGCGACGAGACCAGCGAAATGACCGCCTGGGCCGACATGGTCGCCGAAGATATTGAAAGCCATACCAAAGACTTTAAACAGTTCTTTTCCTGGATTGACGCCTTCTCTGAAATCGGTCTTTTAACCGGAGACACCGATAAAGAAAAAGAACTTCAACTTTCCATTCAGAGACTTCTCTCCAGTGAGCTAACTCTGGCCGAATCCCCTGTCCGTTACGCCAAAGCTATTGACCAGCTCGAATCTTTGCGCCAGTTGCGATCATCTCAGCAGGAAAGAACCGCCAACGAAATTATTTTCGACCAACTCATTGAAGCCCTCACCTTTTCCATGAAAAACAGCCTGGATATGCTCAAGCGGCTCAAGGCCATCGCCGCTACTAGCATCGATTTGTTTAACGAAATGGATTTTGGCTTTTTGCTCAATCCCAAGAAAAAACTTTTCTCTGTAGGCTACCGGGTTCCCGAAGGCCAATTGGATGAAAGCTGTTACGACCTTTTGGCTTCCGAGGCCCGTCTCACCAGCTATGTGGCAATCATTAAAGGGGACGTCCCCGTATCCCATTGGTTCCGCCTGGGCCGGGGTTTAGTAGCCGACGACGGTGACGCCATGTTGATTTCCTGGTCCGGCTCTATGTTCGAGTACTTAATGCCATCACTCATCATGAGCACTCCCGACGGGAGTCTGCTGGATCAAACCTGCCAAAGGGTTGTCGAACGCCAGATTCAATACGGCCATCTGCGTGGCGTTCCCTGGGGCATTTCTGAATCGGGCTATAACATCCGTGATCTCAATTTAGCCTATCAATATTCCAATTTCGGTGTTCCGGGACTGGGCATCAAGCGCGGACTAGCCAAAGACCTGGTTATCGCCCCCTACGCGACCGCCCTGGCCTCGATGATTGATCCCCCCAAAGCCCTGCAGAACTTAAAACGCCTCAAAAGTCTGGGCGCTACCGGCGCTTACGGTTTTTATGAGGCGCTGGATTACACCATCACCCGCGTGAGAGAACATGAAAAATTCGAGCTGGTCCGTTCTTATATGGCTCATCATCAGGGCATGTCGCTGTTATCTTTTTCCAATGTGGTTCATGACGGCCTGCTGCGCCGCCGTTTTCATATGGACCCCCTGGTTCAAGCGGGCGAACTGCTGCTGCAGGAAAGAACTCCCCGCAACCTTGGCGCCGTGCGCGAGCAAATGAAAGAAGTCGAAGTTCACAAAGCCCACGAACCCATGCTGACGAACTTCCGAAAGATCCGCTCGCCTCACCATCCCATTCCCTCTTCGCATTTGCTTTCGAATGGGCGCTACGCCGTCATGATGACAGCCGCCGGGTCGGGTTATAGTTTGTGGAAAAACCGCGCGGTCACCCGCTGGCGGGAAGACGCCGCTAAAGATAACTACGGCAATTACCTATTCTTACGTGATATCAAAAACGGAATGGTCTGGTCCGCCGCTTATCAACCCACGCTGGTGGAACCGCTGCAATACGAAACGTTCTTTTCAGAGGATCAAGTCAAGATCTCCCGCTTGGACTATTCCATCTTCACCGATATGGCCGTCATCGTTTCAGTGGAGGACGACGCTGAACTTCGCCGCATTACCCTCACGAACAACGGTTCCGAGGTAAGAGAAATAGAAATTACGTCCTATGCCGAAGTCGTTCTGGCTCCGCCCGACACGGACATCGCCCACCCCGCTTTCTCAAATCTTTTTATTGAAACCGGTTTTTTGCCTAACCTGTCCGCCCTCACCGCTACCCGCCGTCCCCGCGCCTCCAGCGACGAAAGAGTTTTTATGGCACAGGTCATTTCTTCTGAAGGCGAAACCTTGGGCGAGGTGGAATATGAAACCGACCGGTCAAAATTTGTGGGCCGGGGCCGACACCTGCGCAAACCCATTTCGGTCATGGACGGCCGTTCGCTTTCCAATACAGTCGGTCCCGTGTTAGACCCCGTCATGAGTTTGCGGGTTAAGGTACGCCTGCAGCCCGGCGCCTCGGCCAAAGTCTGCTTTACCACCCTGGTCGCCAGTTCAGAGGCCGAAATGCTGGCCATGGCGGAAAAATACCATAACCCTTCCGCTTTCGAACGTTCTTCCAACCTGGTTTGGACCCAATCCAAAACCCGGCTCCATCATTTGGGTATCGATCTGGACGAGGCTGAAATTTTTCAAAAACTCGCCAACCGTATCATTTTTTCAGACCCCCTGATGCGCCCCACCAGCGAAGTGCTCAAAATGAACCGTATGAATGTCACGGGTCTTTGGTCCCGCGGCATTTCAGGCGACCTGCCCATTGTGCTGGCGCGTATTGACGACTTAGAGGATCAAAGTCTTATCCGCCAGCTGCTGCGGGCCCATGAATATTGGCGCATGAAACGCCTATCCGTGGATATTGTGATCCTCAATGAGAAGGCCGCCTCTTATGTACAGGATTTGCAGACCACGCTTGAGGGTTTAGCGCGCGGCAGTGAAGCCACCTCCGCCGGCAATCCCGATCTGCCTCCGGGCAAAATTTTCGTGCTGCGCAATGACCTCTTGGATAGCAGGGAAAAAGAACTGCTGCTGACCGTGGCGCGGGCCGTAGTGCACAACCGTCAGGGAACCCTGGCTGAGCAGGTCATGCGGATGCGCAAAACCGACCACCACCGTTCCATTCCGGCTAAACGCCATCACGAACTGGAAGCCTTCCGCCTTCAAAACCGCCTCGAAGAGCCTTTGTCCATACCGCCTCTGGAATTTTTCAACGGTATCGGCGGCTTTGCTCAGGACGGCAAAGAATATGTCATCGTTTTGGATAAGGGCCAAAGAACCCCCGCCCCCTGGGTAAATGTCATTGCCAACCCGGACTTTGGCTTTCTCGTGTCCGAATCGGGCGCGGGCTATACCTGGTCTCTCAATAGCCGCGAAAACCAAATCACATCCTGGTTTAACGACCCCGTGGTAGACCCTGTCAGCGAGGCTTTCTTTATCAGCGATCTGGATTCGGAACAGGTTTGGTCGCCCACCGCGTCCCCCATTCGGTTAGAAAATGCTATCTATATGGCCCGGCATGGAGCCGGTTACAGTGTTTTCGAGAACAACTCCAATCAGATTCACAGTCAGCTCACCCAATTCGTGGATAAAACCGATCCCATCAAAATTTCCAGACTGGTTTTGGAGAACAAATCGGACAAGGACCGCCGCTTGTCCGTCACCGGCTACGTGGAATGGGTTTTGGGCTTTACCCGCAGCAAAACCGCGCCCTTCATCATCACTGAGAGGGACGAGGAAACCGGCTCGATTTTCGCCACTAATCCCCTGAATATCGAGTTCGGCAGCCGGGTTTCTTTTCTGGGTATCAACGCCAACCAAACCAACTGGACCGCTGACCGTTCGGAATTTATCGGCCGAAACGGCTCACTGGAAAGACCCGCCGGCCTCCTGCGCAAAGAAAAACTCAGCGGTTCCACCGGGGCCGGGCTGGATCCCTGCGGTGCATTGCAGCTGACCATTGAGCTGGCCCCGGGCGAAAAGAAAGAAATTTCCTTTTTCCTTGGACAAACCGATAGTCAGGATAGCGCCCGCCGTTTGGTTCAAAAATACCGCCGCGGCGACTTGGAAGCGACTCTTCAAACCGTCACCCAAGCATGGGACAAACTTTTGGGTAAAACCCAGGTTCAAACCCCCGACCGTTCGATGGATATTTTGCTCAACCGCTGGCTCATGTACCAAACCCTTTCCTGCCGCTTTTGGGCTAGAACCGCTTTTTATCAGGCCGGCGGAGCTATTGGCTTCCGCGATCAATTACAAGACTCAATGGCCATCATGACCGTCGACCCCGCTTTGGCCCGTTCCCATATTTTAAAAACCGCCGCCCGGCAGTTTTTAGAAGGCGATGCCCAGCATTGGTGGCACCCGCCCACAGGACGGGGCGTGCGCACCCGTATTTCGGATGACCGGCTTTGGCTTCCCTATGTGGTTATGCATTATTTAAAAACCACGGAAGATCAAACCATTCTGGATGAACTGGTTCCCTTTATTGAAGGCGCGCCTCTGAAAGATGGTCAGGACGACTCTTATTTTGAACCAGCTGTTTCCCGCGAACCTGCCCTTACCCTTTACGAACATTGCGTCCGCGCCATCAATGTCAGCCTCAAAATGGGAATACATGGATTGCCTCTCATGGGCAGCGGCGACTGGAATGACGGCATGAACCGCGTCGGCCACGAAGGCAAAGGTGAAAGTATCTGGCTGGGCTGGTTCCTCATCGACGTATTAACCCAAATGGCTCCTCTGGCGGGCCAACGCGGCGACACCTCAGCGAAAAACGCCTGGAACGAACAAGCCGCCCGCTTAAAGACCGCTTTGGAGACTGATGGCTGGGATGGCGCTTGGTACAAACGCGCTTACTTTGATGACGGCTTTCCTCTGGGATCAAAAGAAAATACGGAGTGCCAGATCGACTCTATCGCCCAAACCTGGGCCGTTTTGTCCGGCGCGGGAGATCCCAAAAGGTCGCTTGAAGCTATGCGATCCATGTCGGATCACCTCATCCGCGCAAAAGACAAACTCATCCTGTTATTTACCCCGCCCTTCAACACCACCCCGAAAGACCCCGGCTACATTAAGGGTTACCTGCCCGGCGTCCGTGAAAACGGCGGTCAATATACCCACGCGGCCGCCTGGTGTGTTTGCGCCTACGCCAAGATGGGTATGGGCGACAAAGCGGCCGAGTTATTCTCCATGCTTAATCCCATCAATCACGCCCTTACCCGAACCAATGTGGGCCTCTATAAATCCGAACCTTATGTGATGGCCGCGGATATTTACGGCCATGCCCCTCATGTGGGCCGCGGCGGCTGGACCTGGTATACGGGCTCCGCGGGCTGGATGTATCGGTCCGGCGTGGAATTTATTCTGGGAATTGAGCAGCGCGGCAACAAACTGCACTTCAATCCCTGCATCCCCAAACAATGGTCAGGTTTCAAGGTGATTTATCAACACGGGGCCGAACCCGGCGTGATTCCCCTGGCCGAGCGGAAAGATTTAACCGCGACCATTAAAATTCATAAAATTATTAGCACGACTTATGAAATACAATTTGAAAATCCAAACCATGTTTCACAAGGAATTAAACAAATTGAGTTAGATGGCCTTTTAGTTGGTAACGAAATGTTTGAATTGAAAGACGATCACAAAAATCACGTGGTCAAAGTCACTTTAGGCGCCTGAGCGAACGGCTCTCATTTTGAGAACCCGGCCTAGCGAAGTGATAGTCGCCCTCTCAAAAATACCCTCAAAACCCAGCAATAAACGTTTAAACCAAAATCAACAGACTGGTACGCACCTTGCTCTAGGTAAGGTGTAGACTTTAATTAAACCCAGTTATCGGGAGGTTTTTGTGAAACACCGTATACCCGTTCTCACCATGGCTCTTTTCCTAATCGTGGGCGCCTTGGGATTCATATCCTGCGCCAGCCACCCCGTCAAAACTAGCGAACAACCGTCTGTCAGCGTTCTCAAATCCGAGCAAGAATCCAACCCATACCCCTCCAACACTACCTCAGGCGCATCTGCCCCTGTTGTTACCAGAAACTCTACAGCTTCTAACGCTTCACCCCTGCCCCACTATGCTTCTCAAGTCGTCGCGGCCACGACCGCCGTCAGCTCCACCGGAGAAAACATTCTGGCCCTGTTGCTCTTGCTGCTCGCGTTGCTCGTGTTATGGGCTACTGTTCGCCAGATTCGCAAAAACAAAAAGCCAGCTTCAAGGCCGGCGCTCATAGCTCCTCAACATAAAGTGATCACCCCAACGGGCAGCTCCATTCGCAACGGCGTTCTCTTCACCAGCGCTGGCCCCACTCATTTGTTACACGCCAAACACAATTATCATCCCAACATCGTCCCCGTTAATCACAAAGACGACATTATGATCGCCGCCTTCTACTACGATCAAATTCATAAAATGCATTTCGCTCCCAACACCACCATCAAAAAGGTGGCTGGTTGGGCCGCCTATCAATGTCAAATTTCAGAAGAGTATTTAGAGGAAGTCTACTTAACCATCCGCGACTATTTCGCGCCGCTGCGAGAAACTGCCCACGTCGCGCGTTTTGTGCCGCGCCATAGAAAACACTTGGAGTTAGATGTGAAGGTTTTGGCCCGGATGCGCGTATAAACCAATGTTGTTCAAATCGATCAAACCGCAATAAAAAAGCCCGATCTTTTATTAATAAAAGATCGGGCTCGCTTTTTAACCCAGCTAGACAGCCTTATTAAACGCCCACAACCCGTAAAATGATGATGCAAAGAGCAATGACCAACACCCAGGTCAAAACTTCACTCGGCCCATCACCCGCCTTTAAAGCACCCAAATCAGGCGATCCAGCTTGTAAGCTTTTCAACGTCGACTCCTCGGTAGCTTCTAAGGGCCTCGGCGCGTTCGGAAAAGAACCGCCCGCCTTAAGCGTCAAAAGAGCGCTGTTACTCGCCAGTTCGTTCAATTGCGCGCCTTCTTGCGCCGAAATCGGCACAGGGCCCGCCATGACTTTGTCTGAAAAGCCAACCAACGCGAAACAAATAGCCGCGACCAGAACTATAATTTTTTTCATCACGTCTCCTTTCACGAAATTATTTTCGAAGTACTTCACAACTTCCTGACATCTCTATTTTAATAAATTTCACGATAAATACTTAGGGGTACATCGCTTTTATTATTCTCGCTATCAATTTGATAGTTTCTCTTTTGAGAAAAAATTGGCCATGCTGTTCATTTCCGCGATGACAACTTAAAATACAATTACTTCTCGATCATTTCGTCACACGAAAGCAACCGCTATGAAATTTAAAAAAAATTCTCACACTCAATATGTCGGAGCAGTTCTTATATCACTCTCGTTACTTTCACTCAGCTGTGCCACCAGCAACGGACTGAAGACTCTCTCAGACCAGGCGGTTCTGTTGGATCTTCCCGTGGTGCGCCAAACCGCGCCCAATCTTTGCGGCGAAGTAGCGCTGGAAATGCTGACCCGTTATTACAACGTTCTCTTAACTCCCGAACAGGAAGACCGGTTGACAAAAGAAGCGAATCAAAAAGAAGGTATTACGGGCGCGACGTTGAAGGAGGTATTGGAAGAACAGGGCTATTTCGCCGCGGTCTTTTCGGGCACTTTGACCCGTCAAGTCTCCGGGCTTTACCACCACCTGGACTTAAGACGGCCTTTGATCGTGATGATTGAGGGCGCCGGACCCGACAAGAACCATTATGTTTTAGCAGTGGGCTATGACGAAAACACCAATAACATTGTGCTGTTAGACCCGGTTCGGGGTGAGGTAGCGATGTCGGTGATTAACTTCAAGAAGGCCTGGGGTAAGGTGAACAACTTTACGCTGTTGGCCATGCCCAAGAAACTGAAGAACGAATAGCGATTAGGCCGTTCCCCACTTCACCCGAAGCCATAGTCTTTCATGAATGAAGTAGGCCACCGTCGTGTAAATGTTGCTGACGATAACGAATCCGCCCGCCACATTGGTGCTTCCGGTGAATAGTTTGATGGCAGTAAAGTCGAGAACCATGATGAAAGCCCGATAAGTAATGGCTTTCACCACCGATCTTTTCAACCGTTCCGATTCTTTCTTGGTTCGTTTGGTTTTTTTCATGAAGTCCCCTCGACCCCTGATCGGGTTATTTCACAACCGCGATAACGCCTTCTTTTTCCAACTCATCCACAAGAGCGCTGGCGTATGAGTCTACGACTGCTTCTAAAGAGACACTTCCATCCGCGTCCATCGGCACCTGACTGCCTGAGTCGGCCTTCCAAATGGGCGCGTAGTCCGTTGTATCCACCAGGGTGGTTTGCATCTTGTAATGGGCCGTATCAAAGGTATTAACGGTCTCCACGTAATCATAGTGGCGGGTAGAAGCGACTACCGTGCTATTAGGGTCGTTCAATAAATTAACCTGAGGGTCCGCCTCATCGCGCGAAATTTTTGAAACCATGGTCACCGCGCTCTGCACAACCTTGGAATCCACAATCTTGATGAAAAGAGCCGCGTCAAAGCCGTCAGCCTTCACGGTGATCTTCTTTTCATCCTTAGGAACGTTGGTTCCCTGCGGGAAAACATCATAGCTGGCAATAGCGTCAACATTCGCCGCCCGAAGTTTCTGAACTACAACATCCTCAATGGTTTGCCGAGAATCCATATCCTTCAAATTGGTATGAACGATGATCTTCTTGTAATGCACACCCGATTCAACCCGGGTGGTGATGTTTCTAAACTGCGTTGAGGCGCAGCCTTCTAAGACCGCCGCCACCAACAGTAAACTCAAAAAGATGTTTTTCATTGGAATACCTTTAAATTTGAATAGTGAACCCGCCAATTCTACTCCGCGCTTTTATTCAAAGGCAAACGAAGTACCAAAAATGCCTAAAAACCGTCTTACCAAAAGCGGTTTTATTAAAAATATCGATTTCCAAGCCTTGTCGTCCGCCACTGCAGGGTTCGAGACCCAGACCGAATGACTTAAGGAACTCTTTTAGCGGATCGCGCATAAGTAGACAGAAATACCCCACAGCAAGGTTTTACCCGCTTCATGGCTTAAAGACTTTGTTGATGATCCCAGCTTAAAGAATCATCAAAGACTAACCTGCCAAAGTCTTATTTTCGTTTTTTGAGCTTTGTGCTGCGTGAAGAGGGTGCTGAAACAGCGGAGGTACGGCTATCCCAGATAGGCCCGCGCTCGATATGGGACTCTTTTCGGTCCGGGGATTTCTCTTCATCAGGATAATATCGCGGCACCAGCCGGACACTGCCTCTTGAACTTTTTCTGATCGATCGGACGCGGAGGTTTCCAAAATCCTCTTCCGCTTTCAGGATTTCCGCTTCCGTATGCGCCTTGGCCATCTCAGGGCTTTTACGAAGAGGTTCACTAATCGGCTCGGTGAACCATTTGATAATTTTGCTAGTGAGATCAAACATAGTTTTCCTTTATCTGCATTTTTAAAACCATTTCATTCAAAAGATCGAAATTACTTCGAGGCAGGTTCCATCACGTTGGTAGCCGAAGGGGTCAAGTTGATTCCCCGCGCCGCGGGCATCATCGGCGTCGGTCCCGCAATCACACGAGATGCGTTGATGTTTTGAGGAAAATTCGGTGTCGGGCTGACCGTCGCTTCCTCAATGGTCGGCGTATATTTGAGCGTCATATCAATATTCCCGTTAGCGTTTTGGGCTTTCGAACAGCCTGTCACCACCAGCGCCGACAAGATGGCCGCAGACGCCAAACCCACCCGGCGATTTTTAAAAGTCACGAAAGTCTCCATGCTTCTCAATGCCGATTGTTATCAAAGGATGAATCAATAGGAATGACCCGAACTTGATTGACAATCTTGCGATGGCCAGCAAACTCCCGCACCGCGGTTTCAATGCTTCGCTTTTCTTGAAAATTGTCCGCAATACCGTAAATAGTCACTTTATTCTCTTGCACCTTTGCGTGTAGATGCTCTCCCATGTTTCGCAATAGATGAGTGAGAAGAACTTCCAACTCGACTTCCTTGAGTAAATGCGCCATATCAGATTCCTTTCAAACGAGTTCGGTTGCCGCCCTCGCAGTGAAGCGTTCCAGACATAAGTAAAAGCAAGAAAAGTGCCATGGAGATAAAAGAATAAGGCAGGAAATACCCAACAAATCAGGGCATAAATTAGAGCGAATTCTCACATCCCATCAAAATGAGCCTGTCATTTTTCATTTTGATATGACCTCTACCCCAACCGCCTGATCTAACTTATAAATTTTGAGTTTTTGCCAGAGTGCTACTGCCCTGACCGTGTGATCTGACGCGGCTTATCGTTTCAATCTTTCAAATCGGCCACAGGTCTCACAAAAAACCTTGAAGGTTATCACTTTTTTCTACCGGCCCAAAAGCCGCCGTTTCTTTTAATTTAAATGGAGTGAAATCAATTCCACCCTTCGAGCCAGGAGGCGTACCTATTAGATCTGACTATTTACTAACACTCAAATCAGCATTTTCCGCTGACCAGGCCGGGAACCCCGTTTCCCAGGGCTGCTATGCTAAAAGCTCTTTGGGCTCTAACAAAAAAAGGGCCAGGCATTAGCCCGACCCTTGATTCACTGCAAGTAAACGAATTGATTACGGAGTTGGGTTTGTGATCGTATTAGACTGCATGGTAACTTGACCTGTCTCCGACAAAGCGCGTCCGCTTAAAGTAGCGCCCGTGTTAAACGCAATCGTCGTGTGAGCCATAATGGTTCCCACAAAGGAAGATGTGGTGCCTAAAGCGCAGCTGCTGCCCACCTGCCAAAAGATATTAGCGGCGGTAGCGCCGTTAGCCAAAATGACATTTCCGCCCGAAGCGGTCGTCAAGGTAGTGCCGATCTGGAAAATAAAGATAGCGTTAGTATTGCCCTGTGCATCCAGAGTCAAATCACCCGTTATTCCTATTCCACCGGCGGTGTTATAGAGGCCGGGATAAAGCGTTAACCCCCCCAAATCACCTGAAATCGAAGCGGGGTTAAGTCTGCCCGCGGCGTTGTTATAGGCTGTGGTTAAATCTAACTGCGCATTATCTGCGTTGGTTCCTGTCACAAAACCACCCGTGCATAAAAACACAGGCGCTCCCGAGGCTGACGTGCTGGGCGACAAACCAATATTGCCGCAAATGGTAGTGGAACCGGTGCTCGTAATACCCGAGTAAGCCAAAACCGCGTAGTGTGCCGCCGAGTTCAAATTCACCGCCGCCTGGGCTGTCTGTGCGGTGGCCGTAATCGTGGGCGTATAGCTAGCCGTATTAGTCATGGTCTTGGTCGCTGTATTGGTAGTCGTATTGGTCGCCGTGTTCGTCGCGGTCATTGTCGGCGTAGACGTGTCGGTACTCGTCGCCGTAGACGTCGTGGTATTTGTGGCCGTTAAAGGCGTCACTGTACCCGTGTTCGTCGCCGTATTGGTGGCCGAGTTGGTAGCCGTATTAGTCGCCGTATTGGTAGTGGTGCGAGTGGCCGTATTAGTGGCCGTTGCAGGTGTAATCGTGCCTGTATTCGTCGCAGTGTTGGTCATGGTCGCCGTAAAAGTACCTGCTGGCCCAATCACAATAGGAGTCGGGGTGTTATTGGAAGAATCTCCAGGACCCGACGGGTTGGATTTACTACCGCAACCGGTGATCAAAACCGCCGGCAACAACGCTGATAAAACTAAAACGCCAATAATTTTTTTCACGTTTACTTCTCCTTTAATCTTTTTGGAACACCAGTGAATGGAATTCTGGAGACTGTTTAAAGCAAGTAACGTGCCTTGAAATTTTTAAATCAGGATTTCTAGATTTCTGTGACCCGTAAAGGAAAAATGATTCTTCGGCGCGATGCGGTTTGAGAATTCATTTAAAACCGTAAATTTCTTTATCAAAACGACATTTAAAAAAACCGTCGCCGAATCATTTTTTTAGGAGCTCCATTACCTAGCAAGTAAAAACGATTTTAAAAACCGATGTCATTTGAATCAAAATGATCCCGGTATTCCCCGTTTGATCTGGGGATTATCAACATATGAACCATTTCATACAAAAAAGCGAACACCTCCGAAAAGGCATTCGCTCTGTTGAAATAATTTCATTCTCTAAAACCGCATCGGCTCCCGCATCGCCGCAACAGAAAGTCACCTGCCGTTTAAGTGGCATCACGCCACAAAAGCCTTTATTTGCGTTTCTTAGGTTTAGATTTTCTAACAGTGTGGGCAGGAAAATTCACCGTTCGGGTATCCCATACAGGCCCGTGCCCAATATGCGAATGGCCATGGGCCAAAAAATTTTCTTCATTGGGATAATAGCGCGGCGCAAGCTTTACACTGCCTCTATCATTTTTCACGGAGGATCGTTTACGGAGACTTTCGAAATCCCCTTCCTCCTTCATCATTTGGGTCTCAGTTTTGACCCTTACCATCTCCCTGCTTTTTCTCAGAGGCTCATTGAGCGGTTCATTAAAATATTTATTAATTTTATTCATCAGTTCAATAAACATAGCGTTTCCTTGGTCATGGCGTGAACTTCCGTACGTGTCATTGAATTGTCCGTTTTCACCGCAGAGTCATCCGCCAATGCCCTACCCGTTCCCGTCAAAAACAAAAAACCTAAAATTCAAGCAAGTGAATTTTTCACATCACAACTTTCTTTCGGCTTAATTAAAACAACATTTAATTTGGGCCTTAACAAAGCAAGAAACCTGCCGCATAAAACATTAGGAAATTGTGTTACCTTCTCCTCATTTGATCGTGCTGGTTAAGAAAACTATCAACTTGATTGATTGGACCAGCCACCCATAACCCAACCCTCAGACCCATCCCGGCCATTTCCCTTCGCGATCCCGGCGTGCTTCGTCGCGCTTCTTATCTTTCGCCGTTATCCGCTCTAACTTTCCAAAAACACCGCTTTCTTCGTTTAAATACGGGGTTTTATTTTTCTCCCCTTCGCCGCCCGCCCATCGGTTTCCCTTGGTGGTTAAAGGCTGTTTTCCAGTCATCCTCTTTCCCTGATTTACTTTGTTCATACCGCACTCCGATTATTTTCGATGGTTAATAAAAGCCAGATCAACGGGCACTACCCGGATATGATTGCTGACCTTGCGATGCCCTGCGAACTCTTTGACCAGAGTTTCAATGTCCCGTTTTTCAGTGAAATTAACAGCGGAGCCTGAAAGGGTCACCGTATCGTTTTTGATTGCTACATGCAGATGCTCACCTAAGCCCCGCAATTGATGCGCCAACAGGACTTCCAAAGCCAACTCCTTCAACTCTAAACGCGCCATAAAATTCCTCTCAAAATCTCAATCACAGTCACCGCTATTTTTGAAACAACAGCAACTCCACCCGGCGGTTTTGTGCCCGGCCTTCTGGAGTGTCATTGGAAGCCATGGGTTCCGTATCGCCGAAACCTTTCGCTTCTAAATGAGCTGGATCAACACCCTTTTTAACCAGGTAATCCTTCACAGCTCCCGCTCTCTCATCGGATAACGTTTGGTTGGAAATGCCTCTGAGACTCAAAACGGAGTCCGTATGGCCCTCGATATAAATTAAGTAGGTCGGATGCAGTTTCAAAATATCCTGAACTGCGGTCAATACCGCCTGTCCTTCCGCTTCCGTAAAGTCATCTTTGCCCGACTTAAAATCAACATTTTGGGCGATGTAAGTGTTTTTCCAGCCAGGCAGAATCACCTCGGGAAACCGCGCCTCCACCACAATCAGCGTCAGCTTTTCCACTTCCCCATCCTGATCCACCAAAATCGCTTTGACTGTATAAGAACCTTCCGGCACGGCGTGGCCGCTTTGGTCTTTACCATCCCAGCTCAAGTCAGTAGGCGGTGTACCAAGGCCCTCCCGGCCCCAAACTTGAACGCCAGTAGCCGTATCCACCTCTACCGACCATTTGCTGACGGGTTTGGAACTTTCCAGCATCAGGGGAATGGGAACGACATCTTGATGAAGCTTCATCGCCATCTGTCTGGCTTTTTTGACGGCTCTTTTTTTCGCGTCGTCACCAAAATGTAAACTTAAAGCGATTTGATTACTCGTGCCAAAGTCGCCAATAGTGGTCATGGCGTAATCCAATTGCCAGTTCATGTACCGGACACCCGCGCCCAGGGACAACCCTTTGACGCCGGTTAAGTTGGTCGAGTTTTCAAACCGATATCCTGCCCGAATAGCGACCAAGTTCTGATACCAATACTCCGCGCCCAGCCCGTAAATGGTGGAGTTGATATTGATGAGCGACCAATCGCCCTCCGCCGCCAGCGTCAATAAGCTGGTGGAAATGAGGCCGCTTGATCTCTGCCCGCTCAGATCAAGCTCATAAGCCGCCGCGGTTTTCAATTGAAGCGGCAGGATGGCGTTATCAATACTAAAGCCCAGGTCGCTCACCACCGTTGAGATGGAAAGCGGCAGGCCCACGAAGCGGTAAAAAAGACCCGCGTCAATCGCCCCGGTTTTATCCGCGAAGTTTTGCTGAATATTGTCATAAATAAAATGAGCCGTTAAACCAGCGCGCCATCCCCCGCCTAAATTCAAACCATAGCCGCCATAAACATCCAAACCAATCGGCGAATAACTGCCCGTGCTGGTAACCAACCCGCCCGTCGCTGAATAGTTGGTGATTGTTCCGAAATTGAGATAATCCGCGCCCACAGAAAAGCCATCGCCGTTCGCCAGGCCCTGACTATAAACCAAATGCTGCATGGAGAGACCCTGCGCCCAAAAGTTTTGAGAAATAGATATCTCTGATCCCGGGTACCATCCCAACGTCGCGGGATTAATGTCCACCGAATCCATGTTGTCCGGCACCGCGCCTAAAGCGCCCCCCACCGCCGCGTTGCGGGTGCTGGGAGGAACCCTCAGCCAGCTGGTCCCTTCATCCGCGGTTACGGTTTGAGCCGTTGAAATTCTCGTTATCGCCATCAACAGAAACGCTAAGCCAAGAGTTAATTTTTTTCTCATCGGGACACCACTACTTTCTGCCAATTCGTTTGACCGCTTCCATCAGGGTAAATGACCTTAATCCGCACGATGTAGATACCCGGCGGCAAATTCCCCACGTTCCAGCAGCCTTGATTGCTGCCAAAATTCAAACTGGCTATCGAAACCCCAATCCAGTCATAAACATCCCAATGACTGGAAAGAATCGGTTTATCAGGGAACAAACACAAATTTCCATTTCTGGAAACCGGCACAGGACACAAAACCGGATTACCCGTAGTGGACAGCGGTACGGTGGCCGTAGGCGTGAAAGTCATCGTGATGGTCGGCGAAATCGTTTTAGTGCTGGTGGCCGTATTGGTACGTGTATTGGTGACGGACAGATTCACCGTATTAGTCGCCGTATTCGTCGCCGTGATGGTAGCCGTATTGGTAGACGTATTAGTGGCGGTAGCCGTGGCCGAGTTGGTGGCCGTGTTCGTTACCGTTAAAGTGTTTACCGTACCCGTATTGGTGGTCGTATTGGTCGCCGTGTTAGTCGCGGTATTGGTAGACGTATTCGTGGACGTGGTCGTTGCTGAGTTCGTCGCGGTATTCGTGGATGTGTTCGTGGCCGTATTCGTCACCGTCGAGGTATTTACTGTACCCGTATTGGTGGTCGTGTTGGTCGCCGAGTTAGTCGCGGTATTCGTGGCCGTATTCGTGACTGTTGAAGTGCTGACCGTACCCGTATTAGTGGTCGTATTCGTCGCCGAGTAAGTCGCGGTACTCGTAGCCGAATTCGTGGCCGTATTCGTAGCCGTTAACGTATTCACTGTACCCGTATTGGTGGTCGTATTCGTCGCTGAGTTAGTGGCGCTATTCGTGGCCGTATTCGTGACCGTTGAAGTGTTGACCGTACCTGTATTAGTGGTCGTATTCGTCGCCGAGTAAGTCGCGGTATTCGTCACCGTATTCGTGGCCGTATTCGTGACTGTTGAAGTGTTGACCGTACCCGTATTAGTGATCGTATTCGTCGCTGAGTTAGTGGCGCTATTCGTGGCGGTATTCGTGGAAGTATTCGTAGCTGTTTTGGTGGCGGTATTCGTGGTAGTCGCGGTGGGCTGAGGAAAATTGGAAACGTCAAACTTAGCCACAAAACCGGAGCCGCTGGAATCGCCTAAGGTTTTCTGATAAGCGGAGGTAGTGGTCGGAAAATTAGTCGATCCTGCCCGGCCCGTGATATAAGCGTTGCCGGTTGAGTCTAAAGCGATGGCATTGGCCACATCGCCCGTAGTGCCGCCCAAATAGCTGGAGTAGACCAAACCTACCGTGCCATTAGCGCCCGGATTGAACATACTCAGAAAAGCGTTTTGTACACCCGTCGCGCCGATTGCTGTTTGATAAGCTCCGCTGGTGGTGGGAAAATTACTCGATTGGGTGTAACCCGTCACGTAAATGTTGGCGTTGCTGTCCAGCGCAATGCCGTTGCCCTGGTCATGATTACTGCCGCCTAAATAAGAAGAATAAATCAGGTCCGCGGACCCATGACCGCCCGGATTAATTTCAGTCACAAAAGCCTCAGTGGCGCCGGCCAGAGCCAAAGTCTTTTGATAGGCCCCGCTGGTGGTAGGAAAATTACTGGAGGAGGTGTTGCCCGTCAGATAAACATTCCGGTTGGCATCCAAAGCGATCGCGCTCACTTGAATACCATTCGTCGCGTCAAAAAAGGTGGAATAGACCAGGTCCGCGGTTCCTGCGCCCAGGGGGCTGATCTTGGACATAAAAGAGGATGAGCTGCCGCTGATCGTGGTCTGATAAGCCCCGCTGGTCGTCGAGAAATTACTATCCCCTGTGGTGCCCGCCACATAAGCGTTGCCGCTGCTATCCACCGCGATACCCGCGCCGCTGTCGTTATTACTCCCGCCCAAAAAGGTGGAGTAGAGCAAGTCGGATTTGCCGCCGCCGACCGGATTAAACTTGGACACAAACGCGTTATCCCCCGAACTCGTGAAAGCGTTATTGGTGACCTGAAAAGCCCCGCTGGTCGTGGGAAAATCCGTGGAGTTGGTAAAGCCCGTTAAATAGGGATGACCGCCGGTGTCCATGGTGATGCCGTTGCCCTGATCACCGCTTGAGCCGCCCAGGTAGGTGGAATAAAGAAGACTGGATCCGCTGGCGCTGATTTTACTGAGAAAAGCCTCGGCGACGCCGGACTTTGCCTGGGCCGGTTGATAGGCCCCGCTGGTGGTTGGAAAATTAGTAGAGGCGGCGGCCCCGGTAAGGTAAGCGTTGTTACTGCTATCCAGCACGATCGCTGTTCCGTAATCCCGTCCCGACCCGCCCAGGTAGGTGGAATAAACCAAACTCGATCCATCGGCGCTCATCTTGGTGATGAAAACGTTGGACATATTGCCGTTCACCGTTTGATAAGCCCCGGCGGTCGTGGGAAAATTACTGGAACTGGCCTGGCCCGTCACATAAGCGCTGCCCAGACTATCCACTACAATGCCTGAACCAAAGTCGCCGGTGGCGCCGTTGGTACCGCTTAAATAGGTGGAATAGTCCAAAGCGGGATCAATAACGAGAGTCTTGGTTTTGTCGTAATCCCCCACCTTAAACCCGATCTCATTGGTTCCCGTCACCACATATTCGCCCGTTACAGTTGTTTTCACGCCATCCACTTCCTGATACATCACGGGAGCCTTAAAACGCATACCTCGGTCGCCGAGAGTCAGCTGCAAATTACCCTGTCCATCTACGGCGCTGCTATCGGCGCCCGTATGCTGAATTCGAATCACTCCGGGGTCCGATCCCGGGGCCACCCGGAAATCATATTCCAACTGTCCCTGGGTGCCGTAATAGACCATATCGATTCCGGGATAAACGTCATGAGCGGTCAACTGGGCGTATTGCTTCAGCCCGTTTTTCCACTGCGTACTGTCTTTGCCCACAAAATAATTGCTAATACCCGCCAATTGATTTTGCGCGTCAAAAATCACCCCGCGGTTCACGCCGGTCAGACTGAGCCGCAAAACATCCGATCCTAAAAGCCTGGGAACTTTCCCCAATCCTCTCGCCAGTTCCTTCTTAGTCAGCGGGCTGTTGTCATAACGGTCCAGCGACATAACCGTTTCTAAATCAGTCACAAAAAGCGTATAGCCTGTACCCCGGACGATATAACGAACCCGCGAGTCGGTTTGTCCCTCATTGGCCTCAAAAGCCAGCGGTAATCGGCCATAACCCGCGTGAAAGGCGACATTTCTCAAATTGGCAAAAGGATGGCCGGGTTCTGAACGAACAGGTGTCGGGGTCGCGGCCAAAACAATGGCGCCGGAAGCGGGTGCGAGAATGGCTAAAAATATGACCGAGGTTAAAAAAAGATTGATTTGTCTCAAGGATAAAATCACTTTCTCAAAATCAAAAAATTTTGATGCTAAATTAAAAAATATTAGACACTGCGGGAGTTAGAGCAAGAACGGTGCCACGAAAAGAAATGTCGAAAGGCCCTGTTTATGGCAAACGGGAACTCAAAAGAAGATATTTGTTTTTTCCAATCAAAATGATGCGGTCCATTTTTTTCATTTTGATACTTCGGAACGGCCAGAAAGCTCGAGATCAAAACGATCTTTTTATTCTCATTGTGGTTTGTAAAAGTCAGGCCGCTTCCCAAATCATTCATTAAAGCCTTTAATTCAGTGGCTTGTTTCTTGCTTTAAGTGATGTCCTCAAAGACAGTTTTTTCATTCCATCTTTGGCGTTTACGGAACCAGCTTTCACCCGAACCCATTCCCCTGGAACGGATCAACGGGCAGACATATGAGGAGATCCACATGATGATCATCAGAAAATCGGAAGAGCGCCGGTACCTGGACGTGAAAGACCAAAAAACATGGATGACCTTTGACCCCCAAAATATGGTCGACCTTCATCAGAACCACTTTGGCGTTTTGAAAATTTTGAACGAGGAAATACTCTCGCCTGGAGGCGGTTTTATTCTGCGCGCGGAAAGAGACATGATCGTCGTGACTTATGTCCGCGATGGCGTGATTATTTATAAAGCTCCCCTGGAAGAGCCCGATACTATTGGAACAAAAGAATTTCAAAACGCCCGTGTGCTTAACAACAGCAGTCAATACGCCTTTAACACTTCCGAATCCGAGGACGCGCATGTTTTTCAATGCGGGTTTGAGATGGATGATTGCGTTGACAACTGCCTTCCCGAACCCCTTAAACCTAACGCGACCAAAAAACTGTTCACTCACGCCGAAAGACAGGGTGTTTTGCGGCTCATCGCTTCCGCCGATGGAAAAGATGCCTCCCTGATCCTGGGACAAGACCTTCAAATTTATTCCACCTATCTTCAGAACGGAAATCACATTATTCACGAGCTGAGCCAGGGCCGAAGCGCCTGGCTGCATGTGGTGAAGGGTAAAATTTTGATGAACGGTCTTCACCTGCAAACAGGCGACGGCATCGGCCTCAGCGAGGAAAAGGCCGTGTCTTTTACGGCTAAAAGCCCCGCCGAAATATTGCTTTTCGATCTTTGTGAATCAAAAGAACAAAAAGAAGAGACCACTAAAAGCAAGACCGCCCAAATCAAGCAGACCGCGGGCGTCTAAAAAACTAACGCTCGGTTAAAAAACGAAGGATGGGTTATTTTGGAAAAAATCAAAATCAAGATTCTTCTAATTGAAGATAAACCCGGCGGATCCCTTTTTTGGGAGCAAATTCTGGATGAGCTGCACGATGTGGAAAGCACCTTTATCCACATCGAGCAGTTATCCGACTTCAGCCATATGTCCGAGAATGACGCGCCTGATATCATTTTGCTTGATTTGTCGCTGCCCGAAGGCCGCCTGGAGCTCTTCTTATCCATTTACCAGATGGCCCCCTCCATTCCTATCGTTGTCATCACCGAAACCGAGGATCAAAAACTGGCGGTTCAAACCGCGCTGGAAGGCGCGCAGGATTGCCTGGTTAAAAGAGACATCGGCAGTTTTCTACTGGGCCGCTCCATGCGCTATGCCATCAGCCGGCAAAAACATTTAAAACAGGAAAAGGCTGTCTCCAATTACGACGAACTGACGGGTCTTCATAACCGCCGGGGATTTTTAACACTTGCGGAACAGCAAATTAAAATAGCCGATCAAGTAAACCAATCCCTGCTAATGATCTTTGCGGACGTGGACGGCCTCAAAACCATCAACGATAATCTGGGACATCATTGGGGAGATTTGGCCTTAATGGAGATGGCCCACGTCTTGAGGGAAGCTTTTCGGGAGACCGATAGTTTAGCGCGCTTAAGCGGTGATGAGTTCGTGGCCCTGTTGATCTGTGAGAATGGGATCAATGAGGAATTTTTAATCAAAAGATTTCAAGAAACGTTGGAACAGCACAACACCTACCCGGAAAGACATTTTATGTTGTCTGCCAGCATGGGCATTGCCCGCTACGATCCCCGCTCCCCCTGCTCCGTGGCCGAATTAATGGTGAATGCGGACGCGATGATGTATCAGCAAAAGAAACCCAAAAAAGGTATTCCGAACTCGCTCTCGCCGGCTAAAGAACCGGTTTCCTCCATCCTGCGGCAATTTTTAGCGGAAACCAACAACGAGACCGTTATCCGGCTGATATTGCCGCTCATACGCACTTGCGAGTGGGATGAACCCCTCTTGTCCGAACTCTGTTCCTGGATGACCAAAGGAAGCCCTGAGTTGAAATTGAACTTACTGGGACTCATGGAGAACATGAATCACCCCGCGGGAGGCCCCGTACTGCAGACGGCGATTTTTGACCAGTCAGAGGAGATCGCCGCGCGGGCTGCCAGAGCGATCGGAAGGATTCACTTTACCCCCGCGTTGAAAAGCCTGCTCCAAGCCGCCGTCATATGGGAAACGCGCGCGCCGGACAGCGAGATTTTTGTGACCGCGGTTTGCCAAGCCATGGGAGACTTGGCCCAGCCTGAAGGAGTTTCTTTCTTGCAGGATATTGTCCGGGAAATACCGCTTCGTCAAACGAAGAACCACTCTTTGTCCGTTCGGCTGGCAGCGGTGAAAGCCCTGAGCCAATTGAACGAACCCGACACCTGGCTTTTTCTGGAAAACTTAGCCAAAGATAAAAACAGTCCCCTGCAAGAACCTCTTCAAAAGCTGCTTCACGAGCGTCACAGCGCCTGACAAAAAGATTAAAAAATGATTCCAAACCCGAATTTTCAACCTCAAATAATTTAATTCCAGCAGCAATACTTTTTAAAAGAATTTAAATAATAACCGTCACAACGCGAGACCAAAATCTGAACTTTATTTTAAGTTCGGTCCAATTTATAAATTTTCAGTTTTCGGTAAAGCGTCGCCACACCCATGCCCATCAGGGCCGCAGCCTTGACCCGGTTGCCGTCGGTTTTTTCCAGGGCATTTAAAATACATTCTTTCTCCACATCCTTTAAAAAGCGCGGTTCACCATTGCTGGAAACATTCGCGGTGATCTGCCGGACTTCCGGCGGAAGATCGTCCACCTCCACACGATTGCCCTTTGCCAAAGCCACTGCCCGCTCCATGGAGTTCCCCAGTTCACGCACATTGCCAGGCCAGGAATAAATCAACAATTGATCAGCGGCAGCGGCAGTGAGGCCCTCTACTTTTCGTTTCATGTGGCTGGCCGCTTCCGCCAGAAGCAGTCGGGCCAGCGGAAGAATGTCCTCACGACGGCGGCGCAAAGGCGGAACCGCCAGTTCAACCACGTTGAGCCGGTAATAAAGATCTTCTCTGAATCTTTTTTCGGTTATTTCTGTTTTTAAATTCTTATTGGTGGCGCTCAAGATGCGCACGTTGATAGGACGGCTCTTATTCTCGCCAACCCGCCGCACTTCCCTCTCTTGCAGCACACGAAGCAGTTTCACCTGCATGGGGAGACTAACTTCTCCGACCTCGTCTAAAAAGAGGGTTCCCCCGTGGGCCGCTTCGAAAAGACCTGGTCGATCAGCAGCCGCGCCAGTAAAAGCCCCGCGGACATGGCCAAAGAGTTCGCTTTCCAACAGACTTTCCGTAATAGCACCGCAATTGACGGCAATAAAAGGACCATCCACCTGCGCGGAATTGTCATGAACAAAACGGGCAATCCGTTCTTTTCCCGATCCGCTTTCCCCTGTAATCAATACCGTGGAGTTGATGCCCGCGATAGTTTTAGTCAACTCTATTAAATGACGCATCTCAGGACTGCGGGCCATTAGTTCCGTGGGGTCTTCGTCAATCTTGGCGATCACCGCCAGTTTGCGCGTTTTTTCACGCAATTCGTTTTCAGCACGTTTTAAATTTTCGGTAACCGTCCTGAGCGCTTCGTCAACTCCCATCCGTTTGAAAAAAGCCACGTCATTTTCAGCATCGGAGTCCATCTCGTGGGGAAGCTTGATAATCACATGGCAGAAAGCGTCTCCCTTTCCCATGCACTTGTCCTCAACCGCGTAGACTTCTTGATCCAGTGAATAGCTTAAGTATCCGCTGATAAACCCGCAAAGAGTCCAGCACACAGGCCTGTCCGAGCGGCCCTTGAGAAGAATTTGCTGTTCCGCCTCACTCGAAACACGCCAGGTTCCCCCCTTGGGGCCAAAAGTCTCACCGCTGGCCTGATCCATCATAAAAAGACCCTGCATCGCCAAAATGCGGGCGCCGGCTTTGAGCCAATCCTCAGTGCTATCCCACTTGAACTTGGATTTCAGCGCTAAAGCCATCCGCCGTCCATGCACATATCCAAAACGATTGAGGACGCCCCGCGTTGTTTTTTCACCGACGATATCAATGAGTTCTTGTCGCATTAATCCATGAGAAACGGTGTCGCAAATCATGGCTCTTTGTCCGGCAAAATGTACAGTTCCCGTCTCCGGGTTCAATTCCAAGAGCTCTTTTAAGTCCAGATCTTCAGCACGCACGAGTAACTTCCTTGCTAAACCGAGTCATTTCAGGGATTCATCTATTTATCTGTGATGTGGGTACTATTAAAGCAAGTCTCGTGCCTATCATTTATATAGCTAAAGAGCATTTTGGTTTCTCGAAACAGGAAAAAGAATCATTGTGATCTGCGGCTACCTATCGTATTGATTCCTTTTTATTGGCCACTGGTCACGAAATGTCGAAGAGGTTATCACTTACCTTTTCTTGCCCAAAAACCCCTGTTTTTTTTTAAAAAAACCGGATGCCCAAAAAAGGTATAAATCGAGTGGCTCCAAAACACGCTTAATCCGATCAGAACCACCAAAAGGACGACTAAAAACACCCATGTGTGTAGTATCCAAATTTTAAAGAATCCCCACTTATGCCCGAAATAGTCCCCTATAAAAGTAAAGAGAACCGCGTAGAGGGCCGACCCGGCCAGGTTGTAAAACAAAAAGGCACGGCTGGGTGTTTTGCCAATACCCGCTAACAGACCTATCACCGGATGAAGCAGGGATACAAAGCGCGCGAAAAAGACACCTTTCGCCCCATACCTTTTAAAGAAATGCTCCAGATAACGGATTCTTTCATGGGTCAGTCTGAGCCATCGAACTTTCGCGATGACCGAAAGACCATATCGCCGGCCCAGCCAATAACCGCAAGAAGTACCCATAAAACAGCCCGCTGTTGCCGCAACTATCGTCCATCCAAGGGATAACGCGTTCTTTCCTACTAGAATGCCCGCCCCTAAAAGCAGGGTGGTTCCAGGTATGGGCAGGCCGGTGTTATTAAAAAACAACACCATAAAAATGGCCCCATAACCGTAATGTGATAATAAATACTCTAACCAGAGTGGCATTCTTTACGCTCTTTCGTTTTCAATTCGACTTAGCCCGATGATCTTTTTTCTTCTGTTTTTCCGCGTACATTTGTTGATCCGCCCGGTAAATCAATTGATCCAATTGACAGGGATGTTTCGGATCATATTTGACAGAGCCCACACTAAAACCCAAACGGCCCCGCCGGGGATTGGCCCTGTTATAAACTTCCACCTTTTCCCGCAAACGATCAATAATCGCGGCGTCTTCAGGCGATCCGTCCTCACTCAGAATAGCGAACTCATCACCGCCCAAACGGCCAACAATATCCGATTTCCTGAAATGCTCCTTAATAATGTGGGCGAACTCGATCAACAACTGATCTCCCGCCTGGTGGCCCTCGAGGTCATTAACTAGTTTAAATCCATCCAAATCAATGAACAACATGAGCAGCGCGATTTGGGTTCGGTCGGCCACTTTAAGCTGCTGATCCCCCAGTGTTATAAAACCGCGCCGGTTTAAAAGCCCCGTGAGATCGTCACGAAGGGAGAGTCTTTTAAGTTCGTCCTGATGTTTTATTCTTTTCGAAATATCGGTAAAAGTGGTCAGAGCGTAGGTTAACTGACCGTCACTTCCCCGAATAGGAATGCCTGAGACTTCCACAGAAATCATTTTCCCGTCCGGCTTACGGATTTCCATATCGTCTCGGGTAGACATCGCGCCTTGCAGCGCGAGTGCCAGGGGCGTTTTGAGGCCCGGTTGCGGCTGGCGAAACTCAAAAAAGTCCTCCAGGGGCTTCAAATCCCGCCCCAGCAAATGAAGGGCCACATGATTGGCAAAATAGGTTTTTCCATCGGCCTTCACGACAAAAATACCGATTGGCAGACCGCTTAAGAACTGGAAAACGACCGCTTCTTTTTCCCTTAATTTTTCATTAAAAATTTTAACCGCCACAATTTGACGATTGATATTAATCCCCGTCCCCAGAACTAGCAGGGCGGCAAAGCTGAAGACCAGAAAAATAGTCCAACGAATATTTCTGGCGGTGCGGACTTCAGCGGCATCCCGAAGAACCAGCAGTTTTTGTTCTTCCGCGTTGACATCGCCGATGGTTTTCAGCGCTGCGTTCATCGCGTCGAATCCGGAATCCTGCTTCATATAAAAATCATTTTTCTCGCCTTCGATTCTTTTTCGAAGGCGAACCATCCGGGCGTAAACACGGCTGAAATTTTTGATTTGAAGTTTCAGTAAAATCAAGTTGGTTTGTTGGCGGGGATTATCTCTGGTTTCGCTGGTAATTTCCGCCAAGGTACCCGGGATAACCCGAATGGCCGTTTGATAGGGCTTCAAATACTTCTCCTCGCCTGTCAGCACATAGCCCCGCACGGAAGTTTGCACATTGGTCAATTCATTGGTCAGGGTTCCAATTTTCCCCAGAACATCCTGCGTATGAGTGATCCAATCAAAGGGCCTAAACAATTCCGAAACGCTTTGATAAGAAAACCAGCTAATGACCGCCAGAAGAACCAGCCCCAGAACAGTGACAGAACGGACCTTTTTCTCAAGTGAAAAGCTTTGGAGAAACATGAAGTTATCCTTAATTTGAACAGCGGATTAAAAGATGGGATAACGATGCATAAATTACAATTTTTAACGCGCGACAGACTCAACTGACGAAGCATCCGTCGTCACTGGTATCTTCATCTCAAAAAAATCACCGCAAACCGGACAGCGCAAAATTCTCATGTCAGCCGGAGAATGAATCGCATAAGCTGACGAGCACTCTGGACAAACCGCTTTTTTGACTGCGGGCCGGCTGGTCGAAAAATCAAAAAGAGCCCTTCCGGTCGCCGTGCTGAAATAATTCTCCACCGCCGCGGGGTTGAGCCGCTCCAGCTTCACTTCAGATAGCGCCACAGGCGATGGAATTAAAGGCTCAAAAAACGAAGCGCTGGCCATCACCTCGCTGGTCCAGGCGTTGGTAATGTACATCGAGAAGTAATGGTTTACCCGGGGTACCCGAATGGAAATGCGCTTGATATCCTCGCAATGTTCAAAAACAAAAACGTCTTTATCTTTGGCAAAATCCAATTTTAAAAAGTCTAAATCGCCTTCTTTAACTGACGTTTGGGCACCCTGGCTTAAAATCAAAAACAAAGCCTTCGAAGCCTCTACGGTATTTTGAAAATGACTCCAGCTGTTTTTTTTGCCGATATTTTCATAGTCTTCCCAAACCGTAGCCACGCTGATGGTGGCAAATACCTTCTCAAAAAACGGCACAAAACGCTGATCCGCTAAACTGTTAATCACCAGTATTTGTTTCATACTCGGCCTTTCCTTCAAATCACTACTACATATATGAGCAAGGAATGTGCCCCCACTTTCGGCCCCCGAAGGGGTCTATTTCCCCGTTTCCTTCCGCTCTTTACTTTTTATTTTCTCAATATGATCGGCGGTTTTCCATTTTGATACTGTGACCGGCCTCCGTATCAAAACCTGATTAATTCCCGCGAATAACAACCATTCCGCACGGCTTGTTTCTTGCTTTCTATAGAGCCAGCGATTCACAACACGCTTAAGTTAAAATCAAACAAAAGGAAAATCCAATGACCAAACATAAAGCTATCGAAACTGAAACCCATCCCATCGATGAAGAAATCACCAAACTTGTCGCTGAGGACGCGGATGAATCAAAACAATCCATTGAGGAGGCCGCTTATTACTTAGGGATGCAGCGAAAACAATATTCTCATCCGGGCGATGAATTGAATGATTGGCTGGAAGCCGAAAAAGCTGTGAAGGCAAACCTAGATTAAACCCTTATTTCAAACAAGTTCACTCTTTTAAGCTAAATCAAAAAGGGCACCCGGTCACCCAGGCGCCCTTTCACTTATCTGTCCGCTTTGAAGCTGTTAACGGCGGCCCATCTTGGAATTGTCCACCGACCACTTTCCCGCGCCCCGGGTAGCGATAAAGAGGAACAAAAAGCAGTAAACCACCGCCAGTTCCCCATGATTCACAATTGGGAAAAAGTTGTTGTCGAATACGAACTTCCAATGAAATTGAAAGTACGCGACAGCCATCTCACCGCTGGCCAAGAAGGCGAAAAAGGGCGTCAAAAGCCCGATCAGGATCAAAAAGCCGGCGACCAGTTCAATGACTCCGCCAACCCACATTTCAGATCCTACCGGCGGGGACATGGCGGGATCACCCAGCAACCCCAGGACCTTTTGCGCCCCATGAAACGCGAACAAAAAACCTGCCACAATACGCATTAAACTATAAGCACTATCCTGGTATCTCGAAAACGGATTCTGAATTCTGCTCATATATCGTGTCTCCTCGTTTGTTTTGTAATGAAACTCTTCTAAAAACCATCGTCTTCCAAATTCAAAATAAATCTCGACCTTTCGATCCGAAGGATCAACGCGAGCTTCCGCGCTTTAAAGTCTTTGACTCTTGCGTCTAAACCGGCAGCTTAGAATTAAACAAACGCCTGCCAGACACCGCGATTTGAACCTGTGTGAAACCGTGAAAGATTAAATAGACGCCCAGAAAGGTTCCCGGCACCCATGTGCCCGACACAGGCCACTCCGCGTATATAACACAGGCGCAAAAAATTGAGACAATGCCTCCCAAAGCCACCCACCCCTGATAAGGGTGCGGACCAAAAAAACAGGACACCAGCGAAACCAAACCGCTGGTGAAAATAAAGATCGCGATGAGCATGGTTAAGATAACCGCGTTTTCCATTGGGTGAATCAGCAGAAAGAAACCACAAACAAAGGCCAAGACGCCAAAAACCACAAATGACCAATGGCCTCCTGTTTCTCTAATACGGTAGGCAAAATAAATCATCACCAAACCGCTGAGCATAAAAAGCCATCCCAGATAAACCACCGCAGCGAAAGTCGCCAGACTGGTGAAGGTCACTGCCAGAAAACCCAGCACGATATTGAAAATGCCCAAAGACAAAAGCCAGCCATATTCAGCATGAGCCTTATCGCCTTTGCGATGAAGCGCTTGAATATAATCCATGACAACTCCCTCTTCTTATTTAATTCTCAGCTTTTAGTAGCCATGCTCGTCATAAGCGGAATCGTAATAGTAGTAAGTATCCTTTTGTTCATGAATGAAAGCCGAATTCACGTCTAAACTGGCGTTGTATGCCTCGTATTTTTCATGGCGCATGGTCTTTCTCGTGCCATTGGCTTTGGCCTCCTCATTAATTTGCTTCTCAACCATATTCAAAACATCGCGGCAGCTCTGTGCCTGCTCTTCTGTCAGGCTGTGATCCTGTAAACCCAAAGTAATGCGCTCTCTTTGGCTTTTGATGCGGTCTTTCAACTCGAAAATTCTAGCACGAGCCACTTTGTGGGCCGCCACCGGCACGGTTTGAGCTGATACCAAACTCGTCATTCCCGCCATAAAAATTGAGACTATTAGCATAAATTTACTCGTCACGAAAACCTCCATCAGAATTTATATTCTAAAAAAATGGGGCTGGTGTTTCGCGAACACCGGCCCCAGGAAAAGCAACGAAACGAGAATTACTTAGAGACTGAAGCCTGATCTTCGGCGGCCGTACTGCTGGTAACCGAGGCTTGTTCGTCATCGTTCAAATGCTTGACCGCCGCTTCTAAATGACGGCGATCACGCTTTAACTCAGCCACAGCTTCGGCTTTTTCAGCGATGCGTTTGTTCAACTTATTAGTGTCTTCATCGACGACATTTTTATCATTTTCAACATCGGCCTTCAGCTTTTCAATTTCATCCGAGGCATTTCTTTTCTGAGCGTCAGCCAATTTGTCCGCGTGTTCAGCGGCCTTTTTGCTGTCGCGGGCGATGTCATTGCGCGTATTACGAATTTTTTCATCGTATTTACGGATAACAACCTTCTCATTCTCGATTTTATTCGCCAAATGCTTTTTCAAGCGTTCATTATCCTTAGCGACTAAGTCCTCATCGTTTTTGACATCTTTCTTCAGATCGTCAGCCATCTTCTCATCCTTATTCTCCACAGCATCCTTCAGCTTATCCTTGTCATCGGCCAATTTCTGGGTATCACGGGCGATATCGGTACGCACGTTATGAATATCGACCTCATTTTCGTGAATGGAGGCTTTATTCACTTCGATCTTATCCGTTTCATTCACATCAGCTCTGCCATTGACCATTTTCGTATTTGCGCTGACGTTCGCGTCAGCGTTGACTTCAGTTTTTACCAAAGGCTTGTTCGTTTGCAGAATAGCTTCTTCCGCCGCGACCATTCCAGCTCCCGACAAAATCAAAACTCCCACAGCTGCTGCTAATAAACGCTTCATGTTGTTTCTCCGTTTTTTTAAGTTAAAACCCGCATAAGGTTCAAGCTTCTAGGTAAAGCAAGTAACGTGCCGTCTCGATTTTAGAAAAACTTCTTTTTGCAACCGCCGCGAATCACGAAAGTGTTGATTTTCATTCATAGCGGAATTAGTTTTGAAGCCGTTTTAAAAAGAACTATCAAAACGATCTGGCCGATAATCATTTTGATTCTGGTGTGAAAAGCACCAATCAAAAGGCTAACTGTAAATTAAGCCCTGTGTCCAATTGGAGAACATCTTGTCCCGCCACCGATGAAAACTGCTGGGTATAGCCCCCCAACGCCTGGATTTTAAGATTCCACGCTGGAACGATTGTCCATCCCAGGGAAAGCGGCAGACTGAAAGCTTCGTCTACGCGATTTTCATTTGATGGAACCTGATTGACGTTGTAATAACGGGTGTAAGCGGTGAAATCAAAAATTAGATTGAGCCGTGAGGTAAACCGGTAGATGAAAGGAATCTCAATCGCTAACGCGCTCGAACCCGTCGTCGAGGCATTTCCCGAACCATCGTCAATTTGAATCCATCGCTGGCTGACACCAGGGTTGAAATCAATTTCCAGCGGATCAGTTGAATCTCCCTCTTTTCCACCCGTACCCAAAATTCGGTTGAAGTTGTAACCCAGCTCAACATCATTAACCCAGGCGTGACCTGAGAAATTCGCGGGCACGGTAAAACCAACCTTATAGGCCACAAAGGGAGCGGCGTCAAAATGGACACCTTCATTGGTGAAATTAACCTGAAATTGCCCTGAAACCGTATTGAGGTTATATCCCGAATCGTCCAGGTAGAGCGCCGTATCCGCCTCCAGGATCTCTGTCAAAAGTAAGTTCTCGGACATGGGGGCTGAATGAAGAAACGCGACTTGAGGGTCAAAATTCCAGGCAGGCGTACCTGAGCCGTTCGCTAACCCTGGATTGGTGTTATAAGTCAGCGGCGCCGTAATCGCGAAAATAGATTCCGACGAGCCAGGTCCCTGAATTCCCGTATTCCCCCCGGACAAAAGGTTTAAAAGTTGACTGCTGAGGGACGGCGAGAGTCTTGAATCCACATTAAGGTTTTGTTGAGGCTGGTTCGCCGGATTAGTCAGTGGATTGGAAACAATTGGAGCCGTGGGAACCGGCAGCGCAGGAAGAGCAAAAACCTTTTCGATGACCCCTTGAAAAAACAAAAGAAACACTAAAACCATTCCTAATAATTTTAAAAATGACATTACTTATTTTCCTTGTATCTTTGGATTTAAATCGGCGATTTCTTCACGACCAAAAAAATCCCCATGCGATTCATTTGTTGAAAACACATGGGGGATCATCACTATTCGAATTTTATTACGATTCAACTGATAACTAACTTAACGATCCCAGTCGTGACGGTCTTCATGCCAAGCATGGTGAGCGCGCCATTCATCGTCGTAATCGTGATCGTAATGCCATCTTTGATCATGGACGACTTCAACACCTACTCCCGAGCCGTTGACATGCGCGTAGCATCCGGCGTTAAACATCGACAAGCCGGTTAGCAAAACAAAGCAAAAACCAAAAGTAAATTTTTTCATCTGAACCTCCCATTTTTTTAACAGCCCCCAACTCAAAAATTACCGGTTGTTATCAAAAGACGACTCGGTTGAAATTACTCGAATTTGGTTCACCACGCGTCGAACTCCACCGACCCTTTTAACTACCGTATCAATCTGGCGTTTCTCCTCGAAGTCCTCAGCGCTGCCGGACAACGTCGCCGTACCATCCTTGACCTTCACGTGAAAGTGAGTGCCCATTCCACGCACTTGCTGGTAAATATGGGTTTCCATTTCCAAATCCCTGGGATCAAAATCAAGTTCATTTGGCATTTCGCGACTCCTTTAAACCAACGGTCAGCTAAGCGCTCTTCTGGTTGAAACGCCACTGCCGCTCCGCCTCACACCAATCAGGCTCCGGATCATTGAAAGGACATCCGCGGGACTGCCAAAGGTAATAAGCGGCAATTTCTAACTGAGTCACTATGTCGCTTGAAGCTGAATGATTTTCAATGAAGCCCGTGTTTTGTGCCGGCCTCATCAGGGGCTTTCGTTTCTCAATGCCCGTATAAGGTTTCTCGGCATTGTTGAAAGGAGCCAATTTCTGTTTTCCCACCAGAACTTCCAGCAGAGTCGGTTGGCCCAGCGGTAAAAAGTGGTCAGATTCGGACTTTTCCATGCTTTCCATCATGCCTTCGCTGTAATCGATCATGATCCCCGCTTACGGCCTTGTAAAAAGCCAATCAGCACAAAGATCAAAGCCACTACCAGAACCACATGGATTAGGCCGCCCATCGTGTAAGAGGTCACAAAACCAAGAAGCCAAAGAAACAACAGAACCATCGCGATCGTATAAAGCATTTTGAAATCCTTTCTCATCTTCTAACTCTGGTTAAAGCAAGTACCATGCCCCGTTCCGCAGATCAAATCACGCCCTTTTCGACCAATTCGAATTCACAACCTATCAAACTGATCGCCGCCTTTTCGTTTTGAGAGCTAAAGTCGATTTCTTATTCCTCCCCCCCCTCTTAATCCGAGTCTCAAATCATCCGTTATTAAGTCAGGCAAACGATTTAAAGCCCATACCTTTCGGTATGTAACTTGCTTTATCTCAGGGGGTCTTCAGGAAATAAAATAAAAGGAAATAAACTTGGAAAACTTAAAAGAAGAAGCTGACAAAAAATCAGAAAGCGGATGCGCTTGCCAATGCCACAACCAATGCGGCGCGTGTAAGAGCGGCTGCGGTCATTGCGGTTTTTGGAAGGGTTTAATTATCGGCGTAGCACTTTGCGCCCTAATCATGTTCATTTGCGATCGGGTTTGTGAAAACCACATGGGCATGGTTCGCGGTTATTACAACAGCCCTTCTATGACACAAAACGCCGAACCAGACAATCACATGAACATGAAAAACAAATAAGCTTGTTTCACCGCTTTGGGCGGCCATGGCTGCCCAAACCTTTTTTCACCTTAAAGGAAAAGACAATGAATTCAAACATGGAACAAAATAACGAAAAAATTCGAGCCAACATCAATACCACCACCGGAATTTTAAAAGAGGGCATCGGCCGGGCCTCGGGTGACAAAGACATGGAAACTGAAGGCACTATTCAAAAAACCAAAGGTCAGGCTCAAAAATTGAGCATCTCAATTCAAGACGCGATTAAAAAGGGCAAAACCTTATTTGGATTCAAGTCTAAAAATGGATGATCCTTCATTGCCGGATCTTTTTTTCTTTTTGATTTGCGTGGCTTTGTCCTTTTTCTTATGGGACGTGGCTCTGCCTCACGCTAAAAAGCAACTCAAACCCGAGCATCAAAAAAACGTAAAGTATTTTATAGCGCTCGTTTCTTTGCTGCTTTTTGGCCTGGCCGTGCACTGTGGCTATGATGTGGCCAGCAGTGTCTTTAATTTCAACGATCCTCTATAAAAAAAGCCGGGGGCTTGTTAGCCCCCAGCTTTCAAATATCATCAATAACCCCTTAAACCTTTAGGGGAAAGTGATGTTGTTCGCCAAGAAAGTCACGTTAGCTGTCTGCGCTAACGCGCGTCCTTCTAACGAGGCGCCCGTATTGAAGGTTACTGCCGTATGAGCCATAACATTTCCCGCGAAGGAAGCTGTGGTATCTAACGAACAATAGCCGGTCACCTGCCAGAAAATGTTGGCAGCTTTGGCCCCGTTGATCAGATTAACTTTTCGAGCCGAAGCGACTATCAGATTACCCGTCACCTGAATAATGAACACAGCGTTCGAGTTGCCTTGGGCGTCAAAAGTCATATCCGATGTCGCTAAATGAAGGTCGCCCAAATCCGTATAAAGACCGGCATAAAGCGTTTGACCACCGATATCCCCGCCAGCGGGAATAACAGCTCCACCCGTGCGATGCGAAGCGTCTGTGTAGGCAGCACCTAAAGCCAGTTCGGCGTTAGTCGCGGCCGTATTGTTAACATCTGTCGCGCCGCCACAGATCACAATAATGCTTCCAGGAACAGACGGATTGGTACATGCAAGGCCCCCGCAAACCGTTGTGGCTCCCGTGTTGGTAATGCCCGTAGCGGACAACACCCCATAATTAGCCGCCGTACCTAAAACCACCATAGCCTGAACGGATTGAGCCGTAGCGATAGGCGTTGCGGTAAAAGTAGGCGTGCCAAATCCCCCGCCGGGATGTGAAGGATCTGAAGGATTAGAACTGCTGCAACCCACCATCAAAGCCATTGGAAGCAGGGCCATAACTACTAAACTACCGATTAACTTTTTCATTTTATCTCTTTTCTTTATCTATTCCCGAACCCGAGGGTTCAGGAAGCCAGCACAAACCGGCTCACATCCGGTTAAATCAAAAACTAAATAAACGACAACCCTACTAAGAGCGTAAAAGTGCCGTTTTGAACGTTTTGAGTGGAATTCACATTGGTCAACCCAATTTCATAACGCCCGCTCACCAAGAACTTGGAGAAGGTCGCTTGAGCTCCAATAATCAACCCAATATCGGTTTGATTGATATTGGCCACACCCGCCACATTGGTGTCAAAAGCCGGACCCAATAAAATACCGGGATTGAAAACGGGTATGCCAAAGGTGACATCCAAAAGAACCGGAACTTCGATGTAGTTCAGTTGGTAAGCGTTGCCGTTATATTTGCCGCCCTTTTGCTCATAAAGAATTTCCGGCTGAAGCGCTAAAGACGGGGTGAGAGGCAGGTCGGCAAAAGCGCCGGCCACAAATCCCAGGCGTGAAGCGAAAACATCTTTGGCGTCAGACCCGTTAAATCCCGCCAAATCAATACCGCCTTCCACACCCAACCTGGGCCCCGAACCTTCCTCGATCCCGCCTTCAGCTCTCGCCAAAGAACTTCCCGTCGCGAAAAGACACAAACAACTTATAGTTAATAAAAACTTTTTCATTTCTTTACCTTTCATCGTCATAGTTAGGGGTGGGTAATTTTATTGGTTAACAGCGTTACGTTTCCGTTTTCAGCCAATGCCCGGCCCGTCAAGACCGCTCCCGTATTCAGCGTCACTGAGGTATAGGCCATGATATTTCCCACCATGGAAACCGTGGTATCCATGGAACAATAGCCCGCTGCCGTCCAAAAAACGTTGGCCGCTTGCGCGCCGTTAGTCAAAATGATTTTGCGGCCCGGACCAATAACCAGATTATTGGTCGACTGGAAAATAAAGATTGAATTAATATTTCCATTGCCGTTCAAGGTTAAGTCAGACATAGCCACATTGAGATTGCCTCCGCAATTGTATAAACCGGGATAAAGAGTCTGGCCTCCGATATCGGCGCCCGCGGGAATAGAAGCTCCACCCGACCGTCCCGAAGCGTCCGTATAAGCCGTTCCCAGGTTTAGTTTGGCGATATTCGCCGCGCCGTCACCCACGTCAATCGCGCCGCCGCAGGATTCCACAATCGCTGGCGAACCGGTCACCGAGGTCGAACCATTCGGATAACAGCCGTAACCACCGCAGGTCGTCGTCGGACCGCTATTGGTAATCCCCGTATAAGAGAGAACCACATAATTGGCCGCATTTCCCAAATTAACCGTGGTTTGCAAGGTGGTTTGAGGTGTTGAATAAGGGGCCTGTGTGGCGGTTGAGGTGGGACCCGGAGTAGACGACCCTCCTACTGGACCCGAACCGCCGCTATTAGCGCAGCCAATCACAAACAACACAGGAAGCGATACCAATACAAACAAACCGCCAATAAGCTTTCTCATTTAAATTTCCTTAACTATTCTTGGACAATTACAAACGCTCATGAATCCAGGCCTTAGTTAAAGCAAGTAACATGCCCCGCTTGATCTCCGCGACAGACCGCAAATGATGGTCAGTAGCCATTTATCATTTAGAGAATGTCTCCTTTTCATCCTGTTTTAGCCCCGACAATCAAAACAGCTAAGCCGCCTATCAAACTGATCGGCACACAAAAAAGGCCGGGAGCATAGCGCCCCCGGCCTGGACCAAAAGTATTTCTCAATTAGCCTTAGTTGAAATAAGCCTTTGCGGTTTTGAACATCTTATCCAAAACCTTAAACGACTTGTCCGCGTCAATTTTAAGAAGCTCCCAATCACCTTCCGCCGACTTCTTAATTTCAAACACTTTCTCTTCCAACCCAGTCCGTTTTTCCTTCAACATCAGAATGTGCTTTTTAAAGTTGTCCAGCTTTTTGGTTGTAGTTCTGTCCGCTTGAGCTTGAAACTTCTCAATTTCATCGTTCCACGAGCTAATGTTTCCTGTTTGTCTGACAACATACTCATTTTGTGTTTCACTCATTATTTCATTCCCCTTTAGTGTCTGATAAACGCGTTTGATCTTCGATCTGAAGTTAAAAGATTTAAAAGGTGAATTGGATTTCACGGCGCCGCCTTTCTGGCACCTCTAAAACCTTTGATGAACTAGCGGTGATCATCAGGATGGTCATCATGGTGCTCGCCGCCAACCTTCAGTATGACCGCGGGATGGGGTTTAGGGTGATAATGATGACGGCGGTGATGAACAGGGGCCACCACAACCACTTTCGCGTGCTCATGGTCATCGTGATGTTCATCCCGAACAATCAATTCATCAGCCATAGCCACTCCCGTTCCACTCAAAAACAGCACACCTAACAAAACCTTAAATAACTTTTTCATAACAGCCTCCCCCTCTTTGAATACCTACGGCAGGGCGTAAGCCAAGCCATAAGCCCTGGTTGCGCCAACCGTTAAAATAACGATTGGCATTGGTGATTAGCTAATTCTGTGAATATTCGCTGCTATAAGGCTGCCCATCCGCCGCGAACAGGTCGTAAGACCCGTCATTCAACTTCAGAATGATCTCTAAAGGCCTTCCGTTGCCTGGATCCGAATACTGAACGCTTTGAACACCCGAAGCTAAATAGATCGGATCAAAGGCGGGTATGGCTGCCGTATCGTAAAGAAACGCGTCGCCATCGCTTTGTACTAACTTGACTCGGCGGGAGCCATCCGGGCTGTTATAAACCGTTTCATTGGCCTGTTCATCGCCAGAGACCACAATCTGATCCTCCGCCGAGTTCGCCGGGATGTAATCCGCGTTGTCATAAGCGTAAAGATCACCGACGTGGTAAGGATCCTGCCACCACCAATAGTTGTCGTTGTAAAAACACCAGCGGTTATAGCCGCTGTCATACCACCACCAACGGCCAGCGTAATTGCGGGTCCAAAAATACTGGTTGCCGCTGTAAAAGCCGTACCAGTGGTAGCCCGAATTATCGACGTAGTGAGCGTAATTAAACCCATTGCCGTTATGCCAATAGGTTTGTCCTCTTTGATTTTCGCTGGCGCTTTCACGGCTTAATTGCTCGCCGAAAGCCGGACGGCTCACGACGGACATTTGCGCGCGCACACCCGCGTTATTAAATTGCCGGGCACCGACCAGCGATGCCTTGATGGCCTCGCCTTTGGGCCCAGTACGGGGATAGCTAATCATCGAATGAGCGCGGTCAGTGGTCACCATTTCAGAACGCTCCGTAATATGGCTCGGTTCTGACTTCACGCCGATTTTGGCCAGCTTCTGCCGGACATAACCCTGCTGATAAGCATGGTGATGAACCACATTCGCCGCCCGAACACCCGCAACCCGAGCCGTGCTGAGCTGCCGGGTGGCCTGAACCCGTTGAGCCGGCACAGCCGACTTGGCACGGGGTTGAGCCGTGCGATTCCATTGAACATGGGCGTAAGAAGGCTGTTGCGCCGGTTTGGGGTTACTCGCCCGGTTCATGTGAATCACCATGGGCTGACGAACCTGAACCGGACGGCTGGCGCGCATCGGAGCGGCCTGACGGGCTGGCGCGGCCGCGTGGGATCCGCCGCCTCGATTACCTCCGCCCTTCCCGTGGTCTTCCTCGGCGTGAACTACCGCGCCGGTCATAAAGACCAGGATACCGACTAAGAGAACTGTACGTTTCATTTTCTCCTCCTTCATTATTTGGTTTGGTTAGACGAGGCTTTTTCTAAAACAGTGACTACGCACGAGAGATTTTTAAAGTAGGGTTTGTGCTTCAACCCTGTGTCGCCGATATTGAATTCCAATACACGGATTTCCACATCAAAACCATCGTAACGAACCACACGAAGCGCTCCGCGGTCGCTGGGCGTGCCCGGACCCGGCTTCAAGGCGCGGACGCCAAAATTATCATCCGTTCTAAAATCCGCCGCGGTTATTTCACGAAGCGAGGGAACGTCTCTGGACTCATCGGTTTTAATCACATCTTGATTTGCCTCATCTTTCGAGAAAGAAATCATATAACCCGCTACACCGTCTTCGCCCTTTTCTGTGGTGACTTGAAGATACAAGCCATCCCAAACCTTAGAATAAAAACGGGTATCATCTCCCGCCGGAACCCCTGGCAACCCATCAGATTTACTGCCGTTAAACGGCATGTAAAAAGAGGCGATTCTCATATGATCTTTGGGAGAATTCATCCCCAACCGGCTAATCACCCTGGCATCATCTTCATCCGCCCAGGCTAATCCAACGCTTCCCACGAACAACGCCGCGGCTAATGCCCAACCTAAATCTTTCATTTTCATCTGAGACTCCTTAGTGATTTAACCGACCATCCCTGCTGATCCATTCCCAAAATCAACTTAACTCCGATATCAATC
>JABDGD010000010.1:0-1086 GCA_013286205.1 Candidatus Firestoneibacteriota bacterium
TTGAGTTTAAGAAATATCAATCTCTCAGCGGATGACTTAAACCGCATGAATCAAGCGGTTAGTAAAGCGGCCTCGAAAGGGGCAAAGCAGTCGCTGCTGGTGATGGATAAGCAAGCTTTCATTGTGAGTGTGCCAAACAGAACAGTGATCACCGCGTTGGATGAAGGCAGTATGAAAGAAAATGTCTTCACTAACATTGATAGTGCGGTGATTGTTTAGCAGCAAAGCAGGGTAGTACGGGCTGGACCTCTTTTGAGGCCCTAAATAAGGCGGGTTGAATACTCGTCTAAAAAATTTAGGAGGAAGACAATGGGTCTTCGAGATATGTATAGCGCAATTTCCGGTTTGGAAGCCAACAGCACCTGGTTGGACGTTATCGGAAACAACATTTCAAACAGCAACACTACGGCTTATAAATCCAGCAGCGTGAGCTTCGCGAGCAGCTTTAGCGAAACGCTTTCGAGCGGTTCGGGCGATAACTCGAGCAGCGAATTGGGCGGCGTGGATCCGATGCAGGTTGGTTCGGGTACCCGCGTTCAAGCCATCACGGCCAATTGGACTGAAGGTACCATCCAATCGACTGGTGTTAACACTAACATCGCGATCAACGGAAACGGCTTCTTGATCACCAAGAGCGGCAGCAATACCTATTTGACCCGCGCTGGCAATTTGCAATTTGACAGCACCGGCAACCTGGTTGACGCTAACGGCGGCTTGATTCAAGGTTATACCGCTTCCATTACGCAAACCACGACGACGATTGAATCGGCAGCTGGTAACACGGCTGGCGGTAACAAGGTCATGAACATCACCAAGTCGGCTTACACTTTGGACGACTTGAATACCGCTGCTATCAGCAACATTAACATTAACCCCAACATGACCATGCCTCCGGCTGCTACCACGACCATGACTTTTGTTGGTAACTTGGACGCGGCTCAGCAAACCACTGAAGTGCTGAACGGCGTTACGACGGGTGGTATCCAGTCTATGTTCACTGGTGCTGCTCCGGGCGTGACAGCTCAATTGCCTTTAGGTTTGGCTGGTATCGCGCTGAGCGGTGCTGACTTTACCGCGGCGACTACT
>JABDGD010000010.1:1096-51492 GCA_013286205.1 Candidatus Firestoneibacteriota bacterium
CATCTGAATGGTGACCGTGCGCGCGACACCGTTAGAGTCATAAACGGTTTGCTGGCTGTGACGGGTGCTGTGTCTTTGAGCGCGGCTCAAGCTGCTGCCAACACAAACTACGCCTGGGAACAACAACCGCCGATTACGCCGGCTTTGACCAGCCAGCAAACCGTTTATGACTCTAACGGTGTCGCGCGCACGGTCACCATTCAGATGTATCAGGTGAATGATATCGGAACTGCGGGCGCTAACGCGGCCGGTGGTCCCAGCCAAACCGCTTACGCTTGGTACGCTTTTGATACCACTGGCGGAGCGGCTGTGAGCAACACGACCTTAGTGGGCGGAACCGGAATCATTGAAGGACAAAACGGCGCTGCTCCTGGCGTTGGTTTTGACCGTGGTACGGCGACCAACCAATATGCGGGCGATTTGCTTTTCTTCAACACTGACGGCTCTTTGGCCTCCACTGGTGGAGCTGGTATCGCTGGTAACGTGGCTGGAACGCAAACCTCGCCGGACATTTATTTGCCGCCGGTGGACGTCCCGGGTGTTTCTCCTCTGCCAAGCATTGGTGGTGAAATCACTCAAATTAACCTGAACTTTGGAACTGCCGGTATTTTGGGTAAGGGTGAACGTAATGGATTGACGGGTGACGCTCAAGGTACCTACCAAACCATTAACGGTGTGAATACCTATATTCCTGACAGCCATGCCACGGTTACTCAAAACGGCTTTGCTGATGGAACCTTAACCAACCTGGCTTTTGATTCCACTGGAAAGATCAATGGAACCTTTAGCAACGGTCAAACGATCGCTTTGGGCCAAGTGGCCATGGCGACGGTTGAAAACGAGGGTGGTCTGCAAGCGGTAGGGACTAACTACTACTCGCAATCAACCAACTCGGGTGCCTTAACCATTGGTTTGGCCGGCAGCAACGGAGCGGGAACTATTCAAGGCGGCGCCTTGGAAGGTTCGAACGTTGACTTGACGGTTGAACTCTCCAACATGATCATCGCTCAGCGTGGTTTCCAAACCAACGCCCGCGTGATCACGGTTGAAAACCAGAACCTGCAGACTTTGGCTCAGTTAGGCCAATAATCAGTAGGTAGTTAGCGCCGCTCCCTTGAGGGGCGGCGTTTCATAAAGCAAAAACGGCGTTTTCCGCAAGGGGACGCCGTTTCTGTTTTTATGGGGCTCTTTGAGCTGTGATAAAATACACATAGTTTATAGGCGGAGGAGGAAAGAATGATTCCGGTAACCAGATTAGATGGACAGGCAGTTTATGTGAACGCGGATTTGGTCATGTTTTTAGAAAGCTCTCCCGAAACCATTTTGACCTTGGAGAATGGCAAGAAGGTTACGGTTAAAGAGACGATTCCGCAGGTGGTCGATGAAATTGTCAAATTTAAGTCACGGTGCTATCCCGGACTATATGAAAATAAACAGCCGAGCTAAAAGGTTGCGTCTATTGGGGCTAAAGGTGATAATGTCTTGATAATGTTAAAGTCGTAGAAGATTTTTTCGTTTTTAACCATTTGTTTACAGCGGTTTTTTTAAAGGAATTCGACCTTAATCATGAAATCACGATATAAAACCCTTTCATGTCCGACATTTTTTTTGTTTGGATTTTTATTATTGCTGGGGTTTGCGCCCGGCCGGGTTTTTGCCTTGTCTGGTGAAGGCGATGAAACCTTTTCAAATGGGACCATTACTAATGGTACCTTAGGTGCCTGTACCGCTGCTTATAGCCTTTCGCTCAATACGACTATGGGTCCATCTGATTCTCCTCCAGACCCGAGCGCTCAAAACGGAATCGTAGAAGCGAGCCCAGCTCATCCTGCTTGTCCTGTGACGATTACTTATACGGATCCTGGTGCGGGTACGGCAGGGACGCAAAACTACGTGATGGTAGATATCTACACCAACAACGTTGCGAGATCAGTGGAAATGATTGCAACTGACATAAATGGTAATGCAGTGACGGCATTGGCGGGCAGCTCGGATATCTTGCCAACTTGTTTTACTTCTTCGCCGCTTCCTGTAGGAACAACGACGAAAAATGTTTGGCAAACCGTATTTGTCAGTACTCAACAGGGGCCAACACCTTTAAATGCGGCAGTTACCACGGTTCAATTGATCATTCAAGACAACGGCACCATGGGAACGGTAACCGGTTGGGTGCTGTTAGATAACCTTCGCGGCACCGCGCTTTTGACTTGTTTTACACCGACTAATACTGCGACCAATACGTCTACCAATACCGCCACTCAAACCTCGACTCAGACACCGACTCTGACGCCGACGAATACTCCCGTGAGTTCTTTTACCTTTACTAATACGCCCACTCAAACAGCGACCAATACGGCTACAACGACTGTTACTCAAACCGCTACTCAGTCGGCAACGAATACCGCGACGAACACTACCACCAAAACACCCACCAATACGGCTACGAACACGCCTACCAATACGGCTTCATTAACTAATACGGCTCAATACACCAATACGGCTACACAGACGCAAACAAATACGGCGACCAACACCACAACTTTGACGCCGTTTATCACCAGTACTTTTACGATAACGCCTACATTCACACCGGCGCCTTGCCAGCCTGAGGTTTATCCCAATCCGATGGACTTTACGGCTTCACACAATGAGTCCAATGTGCCGGCCAGCGCCTGTCCGACAGGGAAGTGTATTGTTTTCAGCTGCGTGCCTTTTGGGTCAACGGTCAAGATTTATACGGTGTCTTTGTCTCTGGTTCGGTCGTTTGATTCCACCGCGGTGGTGGGAACTGGAACCTTACCCGCGAATGTGGGTTTGGTCGCCTGGGATGGAACTAACGGAAGTGGCGGCTATGCCGCCTCCGGTTTGTATTTTTATGTCGTGAATGGGCCTGGCACCAATACTTTTGGCAAGTTCGCAATTTCTAGATCTCAGTACGGACCCTGACCATGCGCTTTTCTCTTAAATTATTTTTAGCCAGCCTTCTGTTGGGTGGGATCGCGATGGTCTCAACCGCGCGGGCCCAAACGAGCGCTAATGGCGGTTTGAATGCGTTTGAGTTTGCCCAGATTTCTCCGGACGCCAGAGCGATTGCCCTGGCCGGTGCTTATACGGCGTTGGGGGATGACGTTGGATCGGTTTATTACAACCCGGCGGGCGTGGCCAGCGTTTTGACGAATGAAATCAAGATGGCCTACATCATGCTCTATCAGGGTTTATCTTATGAAACCCTGGCTTTTGCCTATCCTATGGAGCCTGTTTTTCACGGTTTGGGAGGCACTTTCGCGATCAGCGTCAATATGCTTCAGCCGGGCACTTTAGAAAAAACAAACGATGTGGGCGTGACGATTTCGACCTTTTCCGCCGGCGACGATATGTTCACTTTTACCTATGCCCACGATTTGGGTACGGACTTTCAAGCCGGACTGTCTTTTAAATATCTCCAACAGCAAATCGACGTAGTTTCTTCTTCGCTGTTGGCGTTGGACGCGGGTGTTCTGTTCGCTCCGGGCAATGACGGCGTCCGAGTGGGTGTGGATTTGAAAAATATTGGCGACAAATCGTCCAGCTATAACCTGCCATTTACCCTCAATACGGGTATTTCTTTCAGACAATACGGTATTTTTACTAAGCAGGATGATATGGCCTTATCGATCGACTCCGCTTTCCCGATGGTGATTCAAGATAGCCTAGTAGTTAATGTGGGCGCCGAATATAATTTGAAGTGGGTTGGGAGCCGTGTATCGCTTCGAGGCGGATATAGCTTTATTGGATCGACGGATTTAAGCGGAATAGGACTCTCGGCCGGTGCTGGTTATGGCATTGATTTTGGCGGCTTGGTTGTATTTTTAGATTATGCTTATACGCCGGCGGATATTTTTGGGGATTCTAATCGTTTCTCCTTAACCACCAAATTTTAATTTGAAGGCTTGTTAAAATGATTTTAGGCTGTCGTTTAAAAAATATGGTTTGGGTGATGGCCCTTTTGTTATTGAGCGGATTTTCTGCGGTGAACGCTCAAACCGTGGGTACGACTACAGCCGATTTTTTGAAAATCAATAACGGAGCTGTTCCAGCGGGTATGGGCGGAGCCTATACGGCCTTGGGCAACGACGCTTATTCGGTCAGCTATAACCCGGCGGGTTTGTCTTACATACGCGCTTCGCAATTACTCGTGATGCATTTGGATAGCTTGGCGAATATTTCTTATGAGTATTTCACCTTCGCGACAGCCACTAATTACAACGTTTTGGGTTTGAATGTTATTTACCGTCATCAGCCGCCCATTGATAACGGCAACGGTAATCCGCCGGTGAACGCCTCCGATCTGAGTGTGGGATTGACTTACGCGTTTAAACTCTCTGACAGCCTTCGCGCGGGAGGGACGCTTAAATATATTCAAAGCACCTTAGCCACCTTTACGGGTTCGGCCATCGCGGGCGATGTGGGAATTGTTTTAGATAAATTGCCCTATGGTTTAAAAGCCGGCTTATCTATTCAAAACGTGGGTACGGGTATGACCTTTGACCAGGCCAACCAACAGCAGCCCGATCCCTTACCGATGTTTATCCGCTTTGGATTGGGAACACACCAGGAGTTTGACGGTGGTCGCGCCTTAAATGTCGCTATGGAAGTTTTTAAACCCTCAGACCAGGATATTAAAATGGGATTGGGCGGCGAGTTCTGGCTTTTCCCCGGTTTATTCGCGATTCGTGCGGGTTATAAAATTGAAGGTTTAGGCGCGGTGACCCAGAACGTATTCCAAGACTACACGCTGGGTTGTACTTTGACCCGCAATTTTGACGGCGACGACTTCTCGCTGGATATCGCTTATGACCCGGCGGATTTCAGCACGACGCTGGAAGATACTTTCTTTTTCGCCCTCAACATTAAGTTTAATCAGCTTCATCTGCTGTAATCCTTATTAATTGACAACAGCTAAATGCCCTGTTAATCTTCATGCCCTGTTGGGCTATTTGTTAGTAGGGCCTCTCGCCGAGGTAGCTCAGTTGGTAGAGCAGCGGACTGAAAATCCGCGTGTCGGCAGTTCAATTCTGCCCCTCGGCACCATTACTTTCGCTCCAATAAAATAAACGTCTCAAGCCGATTAAATAGGCCTTTGTTTACAACGGTTTTAAAACCAGAGTAAGCAGAGGCCTTTTTTCGTTTGGGTGGTTCCGGATGATTCAGGTCGGTTAAACAGGGGTAAAAGTTGCGGAGTATGACACGGATATGACACCCAAAAATTCTAATACGACTAATTTTTAATATCACCACCCTCGCGAAATACCAGGTTAGAGATCGAGATGACTTTGCCGTTCCGACCCCACCGGATCGGGAAAGGGAAGCGCTTGATATCTACCAATTAAACTTTGGAGGCTGGTATGAGTACGACTGTTGAATTAGTGAAAAATAAAGCAGGGGAATATGAGTCGAAGGTGAAGGACTTCCTGCGTGATAAACCGATGGATGCTATGAAAATCGGTGCCGTTGCTGGATCTGTAGCCGCAGGCGGAGCCGCTATCTTAGTAGGTACCACTAAGGTGGGGATGTTTGGTTTAGCCGCTATAGGTGTAGTTGTAGCGGCAGGCGTTGGTTATACCGCAGGTTCAGTGAGCGGATTGGTTATTGCTGCCGCTGAGAAGGCAAAGCAACAGCAGGCCTAGATGCAATAGGGGAACTTGGAGGTCAGCTCGAAAAAGTGGCCTCCAAAACCCCTATATATGCAAAATTCTAGGTATATAGAATTTCTAGGTACCTGGTCTAAACCGGATTAATAGCCGGAATGTTCTGTAGATCGGTTTGCCACTTATCCCAACGTTCCTGAGATTTCTTATTTATCCCCGCCCTGACCTTGAGCCAAAATTCTTGGGTCTGCCAAAGCTTCAATGTGGCTTGACGACATTTCTCTGACTTATCGACGTTGTACAGGTTGGCTCCCCAATGACGGTAAAGCTTCATCCAACTTCTACGAGCGCCGGGTCCACCTTGACGAGTGGTAGTAGCAAGAACGGCTATTCCAGGTCGAAGTCCCAAGTCGATCAAGGTTTTAATCCATAGGTTTTTGGCAGTGTTGCCTTTGGAATAGGCCCACTTAGAAAGATGCAGTAGTTTGAGTTTTTCCGGGTCGGAAGATAAGCCAATGTACTTAACTTGCTTATCCAACGGGCAGACAAGAGCGATTACATAACGTTTGCTGGTCATAAATACCTCCTACCTTAATTATCACAACAAATTACCGGTTGATCTAAGCAGTGGGGCCATACGAAAAACCCATCGGAAATACGATCGATATTTTTTAGGAATGAGCCCGCCCTCTCGATTTAACCTGCTAAAAGTGACCGATTTAGCTCCGGAAGAATACGGAAAACCCAGTTGGTCATGTAGAAGTCCGGTGGGTTCCCCCCAATGAATCAAATTCTCACGCCAAGCCCTAGGGTTTGCAGCAATTAGCTCTAAATGGATTGGTATGTATGGGATTGTTTTTCCACGCCGTAACTCCATGGTTTGTCATGAAATTTGAAGGCTTTATTAAAACCTGCCCGCCGCAAGTTGGCCTATCGGCCAGCGGCTCATCTAGCAAACCTCAGTACCATCAGATCATTCAGTTGTCTCGGGGTCATACCTAAAACCTAAAACGTAAGTCTTAAGGGCCGTTGGCTGTCGCCAACAGGCCCTTTTTTTGTGCTCGCTATACCCATCGAGAGATTGGGTTAGCTATTAAATTAAAAGGAGTTTGTTATGAAAAAGCCTATTCGTATTACGGTGTTTGTGGATTCCGGACTGGTAGTCGATGTTATCTCGGATAGCACCGCTGAAATAGAGTATGTGGTGGTAGATAGCGACCCCACCTCTCTAGATCGCTCGGTAATGAGCCTAATGAGCGGTCCGTTTGATGACATTAGTTGTCTCGTTAGTACGTACGGTGACAAGGTATTCCCGAATAGAGAGAAAGTCGAAGAAGTCTATGCGGTCAGAGCGGAACGGTTTGGAGGTCGAAACCACCACGTAGCTTAGGAAATATCCTTAAAAAGGTCCGAAACTTTGCAATTTAGCGCGCGCGCAAAGCGGACGACCGTATAAGCAGTAACGTTCCGATTGTTGTTCTCGATAAAGCCCACATAAGAAACATCCAGGTCTGCCAGCTCAGCCAGTTTTGCTTGGGTTAAACCCTTTTTAAGTCGCAGTTCGCGAAGGTTATTCCCGAGCTTCTTGCCAACTATATCTTTGTCTTTAAAGGTGCGTTTCGCCATATGGACAAGGATAAGTAGCGGTGTTAATCTAAAGAACTGACTAGTAGTAGACATATAAATTCAAACAATTAATAAAGGAGATGGAGATGCGTATTGGGATTTCGCTGTTAATGCTGATGGTGTTAGCTGGAATTTCAGGACTAGGTTATTGCGACTATATCGACGAGAACACTAGTCAGGTTGTTCGCACTAAGGGGACAAACTTTTATGCGACCGATGCAGCTTGGGCGCATTGTGATTGGGAGCAGAATAAAGCTGGTTGGTTTGCTAGATACAAGAAACAAGGTGAAGATTCGAGCAATCCGAATCTTGTTGAGGCTTCTTGGGTGATGCAGGCTTTAGATGGCTACGTTCAGAACGCCATAAAGCAGTACAACAACCAAGCTGTTTACAAGCCGTGGAGACAGGAACGTGAAACGTTCTTGAAGAAGATCGCGAAAGAGAATGATGCCATGCGGTATAACCCGCAAGCTGTTCCTGCGGAACAAGCCAAGGCTGATCTCGTAGCCTTCTTTCATAACGCTATGGATAAAACGGGTGAACTGGGAAACAGTCAAGAAGCTATGGTCGTGATTATGTCGTTGGCACGATATGACTTCGCCAGGATCTTCGCGGACTGTTCAACCCACAAGAATCTGGACGAGTTCTATGACATAAGCGCGACGATGAAACAGTTATGCGATTCCAAGGATTACGATGGGTTGAAGAAGTTTATCGGTCAAACGTATCTCAAGCATTCATTAGTGCCGATTGGAACTTGGCAATTGGTATCGAATCCGCCGACTGGCGCTGGTAACTGAGGTACAGTTGAATATATTTGAGCCGGTAAAGAAGCTTTATAAGAGTCTAACGGGTGAGCGGGAAAAGGAAGAGCTTTTCCTGCTCATTCAAGAATGGGACGCGTTACTGCATGCCACCACCAACCGCATTGAGGGGTTGGAAAAAGGTTATGAGTTTCTACGCCGTGGCATGTTCCTGAAGAGCGAGTTGGATGGTTGGAGGCGTTTAGCTGTTGTGTCGTTTGTTCTTTCGTTGGTGTCGTTTGGATGTGTTGTTTATTTGTTACTGTTCAAGGGTAGATAGAACAGTGGATGAACAAATACGCCAATTCATCAATAGCACGCTGGAATCGGAAGACAAGCGGGACTGGAAGGAACGGCTGTTGAAGCCGGAGACTGGGGATTTGCTGCGTCTGGATTTGATGTTTGTTGGGGGGCAAAGTTTATCCGATATCATATTGGGCCATGTTACGGACAAAGCTTTAGACCCTAGCGTCATTGAAGCTTATCGCTTGCAGTACCCAGAGTTGTCGCATCAAACCTCATTCGTCCACGAAGTCCAAAAACTAGCGGGTGATCCTGATCGGCTGAGGGGTTTTTTTAGTGGGGTGAAGGGTAAGCTTTTTGAAGTCGAGTACCGCGACTATTTGAACCATGGGCATTTACCAGCAGGCTATATTGCCGAACTATCAGCCAAAGCCAACGAGCCAGGGGTAGATATCCTTATCAAAGACGATTATGGCCACGTTCATGAACAACTACAGGCTAAAGCATTTGAGACACTTGCCGGTGTAAAAGAACACATTGAACGCTACCCGAATATCACACCTGTCATCATCCCTCACGACCAAGTAGAACTAGCCAATACAGAACATTTAGGTGGTTTTATTGAAGGCGCACCAAGTACCACTGATCATTTAAATGACACTGTTCACCATGCTATTGACCAATCTGTAGTACAGGCAGGGGTTCATTTGCCGTGGGTAGGATTTAGCTTTATGGCCGGAGAAGTGGCTTATCTACTTTGGAAGGGTAAGCCAGTGTCGTTTGAAAAGATCGTAAAACGGGGAACCAAAATGACCATAGCCGCAGTTGCGGGACAGATAGCAACTATGGTGGCACATTCCACGTGGGTTGGTATTCCGGTGGCTGTGACAACTCGTATTCTTCTAGAGCGATATACTAAAGCGGTTGATTTCATCCATTGGTTAGAAGCTAAAAGGAAATGGGCTAATTCGTGGGCCCTAAGTCGTATTACAGACAGCTTAGCTGTTGCGGACTGAACGATTTCTAATGTAGTCAAACTTGTTGTCGAGTAGTCCTGGAGCTTCTTGGTCGAATAACGCGATCAGCTCTCCGATGTTTTTGAGACAGTCTTCGCGGTAGGCGCCCCAATTTTTAAATATGTCCGGAGTAAGGCCGGTCGGGAAAATAGGGTTTCTTGTATAGACGTCGGGATGTTGGATATCTTTGAGACCTTGATCGAGACGTTTTAAGACAAATCGAAAACGAGATAGCTTTTCGATCAATGTTGAATTGCCAAATAGTTCCAATTGATGCGCTACAGTGTCTTCGGTGATTTTACTTTCAAACGCATAGTTTTTACCGATGCTTAGACGGTCAATGAGAGAAATATCTTTATAGATTTTTTCTACTTCTTCACCAATTCCTAAAATTAATGCTCGTTTTAATGCGTCTTTGTTTTGGTTTTCGCGGTCGGTTTCGGCCTGCATTGTCCATTTAACAGCGCGGTATGTTACTACCGCACCAACGGCAGTTGATAAAAGCGGCATTAGTACGCTTCCGACCCAATCCATGCAATCTCCATTAGGTAATTTCGAGACATTATAATGGCGAAGTAAATAATCGACGGAGTTAAAAGTTTGTCAAAACACCTTCAAGATGATCAGTATTACATCGACCTATATGACCTTATGACGATCGATGAGTGCTTGCGAAATCGTCAATCGATTAGAGAGAATCTTGAAAAGAAACGAGATTCTGACGAACTTAAGAAACTTACTAAAGCGGAGTTTGATGAGGAGGTTAATAAGGTCGAAAATGTAATTGTTTTTACGATTAAATTAAACAGATATAAAAACAAGGCTGAAACAATTCAAAGTTGGAAAGTCAAAGATCGAGAAACGCAACGAAGATATGACGAGGCTATTCCGCCCAGAGGCGTTCTTTGCAACAAGTGTTATTCTGAAACTGAAGTTATTTCCAAAAACTTAATGGGCTCCTCCGAAAATCAGCGGATGCTATTCATGCTTGAGTGTTTGAAGTGCAAAAAAAGAAAAGGTGTTTTCGAAAGCGGTGAGGAATGGCAATGCGATTTGTCGAAGTGCCCCGAATGTCATAAGCCGCTCACCGAGAAGTTTAAAAAGACTAAAAATACCTTAACCACTAGTTATTCGTGTTCGCGCTGTTCTTATAAGAGGGTCGATGTCATGGATTTTGATCGGGGTGAAAAGGAGTGGAAAGCTAAAAAAGACAAAGAGACAAAGATGCTTTCGGAATTTCGCAAAGAGTTTTGTTTTGATGATGCCGAGGGTGGTGAAGCCATTAGGGGAATTAATCGATTCAATTCATTTATGAAAGAACACGAGGATAGGGAGAATAATAAAGCGCTTTACCAAAAGGTGCGGGAGTTGAAAAAGCTGACGTTCGCCCAGCTTGAGAAGTTGTTGGTTGGCCCCTTAGAAGCAAACGGGTATGTAGGGTTACGGTTTGGCAAGCCGGAGTTGGAAAAGCACGTAATGGTCGATTTTTCAGTCAACGACGCCAAGGATGGACGTCAAGAGTACGAAAGTCAGAAGAGCTTAAAGAAGTCAATGACAGCCGTTTTGCTTGATACGAACTGGCGATTGGTGGATGGGAGTCTTTATTACAGGCTGGGGATATTAGAGGGCAGGTTGAAAGCGTATGAAAAAGAAGAGGATTTAGTAGCCTTGGTTAAGTAGAATTGGCCCAGTATTTATGTGCTATGTGGAATTGACAGGTCTAGTTTTTAACACTGCCAGATATTCGAACAGTTATTCCCGTGATGGCCAGTCTTATACATGAGAAAATGAGGATTAATAAATAATGCAACGTGGGAAGTCCAAGGCAGTAGATAAAGAAAAGCAAGCTGATAAAAGGGCAAGCGGTGTTGATCTGGGGTTTGAAGCAAAATTGTTTCAAGCTGCCGATAAACTTCGCAACAACATGGATGCTGGAGAATATAAACACGTTGTTTTGGGGCTAATATTCCTAAAGTATATTTCTGACGCTTTTGATGAACAGTACACAAAACTGATGGCGGATAAGAAAAACGGAGCCGATCCGGAAGACCCGGATGAATACCAAGCGTTCAATATTTTTTGGGTGCCAAAAGAAGCTCGCTGGTCTTACTTGCAACCAAAAGCCAAACAAGCCTCAATTGGAAAATACTTAGATGATGCAATGGCGGCAATCGAGAAAGATAACAAAACGCTTAAGGGTGTTTTGCCAAAAGATTATGCGCGACAATCTTTAGATAAACAGCGTTTGGGTGAGTTGATAGATCTTATTAGTACCATTGGCTTGGGCAATAGAGAAAGTCGTTCCAAAGATATTCTCGGTCGCGTTTATGAATATTTCCTTTCCCAATTTGCGAGCGCTGAAGGTAAAAAAGGCGGTCAGTTTTATACACCTAAGTGTATTGTTCAAATTCTGGTTGAAATGTTATCTCCAATCAAAGGCCGTGTTTATGACCCTTGTTGTGGGTCCGGCGGTATGTTTGTTCAAAGTGAAACTTTTATTGAAGAACGTGGCGGTAAACTTGGCGATATAAGTGTTTATGGCCAGGAATCGAACCCTACAACATGGCGTTTGGCTAAAATGAATTTGGCTATTCGCGGCATTGATGCCAATTTGGGCTCTGAAAATGCTGACAGCTTTCATCGAGATTTGCATCCGGAACTTAAGGCGGATTTTGTTTTAGCAAATCCACCGTTTAATTCCAGTGATTGGGGAGCGGATCGTCTTCGTGATGATAAGCGTTGGAAATATGGTGTGCCCCCACCGAATAACGCGAATTTTGCCTGGGTTCAACATTTTATACATCATTTAAGTCCGACAGGGACAACGGGATTTGTTTTGGCTAACGGAAGTATGTCGTCGAACACAAGTGGAGAAGGAGAGATTAGAAAGTCTCTTGTTGAAGCTGATCTCGTAGATTGCATGGTTGCGATGCCGGGACAATTGTTTTATTCCACTCAAATTCCGGTTTGTCTTTGGTTTATTGCGCGTGATAAAAAAAATGGGCGTTTTAGGGATAGGCGAGGAAAGGTTCTATTCATTGATGCACGCAAGATGGGCACGATGATAGATCAAGTGCATTTAGAACTAACTAATGAAGATATAAATAAGATAGTCGATACGTATCATTCATGGCGCGGTGATAAAGATTGTAAAAAGAAATATGGAAATATTCCTGGTTTTTGTAAGAGCGCAAACCTAGATGAAATTCGCAATCATGATTATGTTTTGACGCCGGGGCGTTATGTTGGTGCTGAAACGCAAGAAGAGGATGATGAGCCGCTTGGGGATAAAATGAAGCGTTTTGTGGCTCAATTACATAAACAACAGGCAGAAGCGAACAAATTAGATACTACGATTGCCTCTAACCTGAAGGGGCTCGGGTATGGTAAATAAGTGGGTTTTTGAACCACTTGATAAATTGGTTGATGAAATTGTGGACCGTCGGGGCATAACGCCTTTAAAGCTGGGTTCAGATTTTCTGCCTACTGGTTATCGTGTTATTTCTGCAAAAGTAATTAAAGATTCGCGCGTTGATCTCGATGCGGACGAACCGCGTTTTGTTGACTACGCTACGTACCGTAAATGGATGCGAACGCCATTGATGGCCGATGATGTGATATTGACGTCTGAAGCACCATTGGGCGAAGTTGCATATATTAACGAACCGGTTAATTGGTGTTTGGGACAACGCCTTTTTGCAATTCGAACTAATAAGAAGCGACTAAATGGTCGCTTTCTCTACTATGCGTTGCAATTTAAAGATGTGATGCATGATCTGCAATCGCGCGCTACAGGAACAACGGCTCAAGGAATTCGTCAAACTGAACTAAGGCGTATTGGAATTCCATTGCCACCCATAGGGGAACAACGCGCCATAGCCCATATCCTAGGGTCAATCGATGACAAAATAAAAATTAATCGTGAGATGAATGCGACGTTGGAAGCTATGGTTCGAACTACGTTCAAATCGTGGTTTGTGGATTTTAATCCTGTGCTTGCTAAGTCAGAAGAGCGAAAACAAATTTTGAATAGAAAGAGCGTCGATCTTTTTCCGAGCGAATTTCAAAATTCAGAGATTGGTCGGATTCCAAAGGGATGGAAAATTGGATGTTTGGCCGATGTTGCTATTTTTAATAATGAAACTTTATCGGTGAAAGATCATTTAGAAAATATTGATTACATTGAAATAAGCGAAGTGAGCTTGGGCGATGTTGGGAAGATTACTCGTTATATACGGGGAAATGAACCAAGTCGTGCACGTCGTAGGTTGAGGCATGGAGATACAGTAATTTCGACCGTTCGCCCTGACAGAGGATCGCACTTTTTGTGTTTAAATCCTCCGGAGACTTTAATTGCGTCTACGGGATTTGCGACGCTTACGCCTAAAGAAGGAAGGTGGGCCTTTGTTTATTTAGCGACAACCCAACCTGAAATTGGTAAAGAGCTTGGGCGATTGGCTGATGGAGGTGCGTATCCTGCGATTCGGTCTGAAGTAATTGAGAAATTGAAAATTGTTGTTCCGGACGATGGCCATGTCATCGATGCATTTGAAGCAATTGTTCAACCGATTCTGTTGCGAATAGAAAATAATCGTTCTGAAAATAAAACTTTGGCTTCTATAAGAGGAGCTTTATTGCCGAAACTTCTTTCGGGTGAATTGCGGGCAAATAAAATAAATGTTGGCGAGAGTTAACCCGATGGCTGAAACGACAACGAACTCTTCTTTTGTAATGCATGGGGCACGTACCGCAATAGCTGGCGGCATGCAACATATTTCGAGACAGGTAACTAGCATTGAAAGCGCAATAGATGAGAATCAGGGTTATGCTTTTGATTTGGCAAAAACGTTAATTGAAAGTGTCTGTAAGACAATTTTGAACGAACGAAGTGTTGCGTATAGTACCAGCGACGATCTTCCAAAACTGTTTAAAACTGTTATTAATAACCTCCCGTTATTACCTAAAAATGTGAGTGACGAAGCGAAGGTTAGGAAAAGTCTTGCTCAAACTATCGGAGGACTTCATTCCGCCGTCCAGGGTATTTGTGAGTTGCGAAATGCTTGTGGATTTGCTTCTCATGGCGGGGATGAAAATCAACCTGCACTAGAATCAGTTCAGGCTCTTCTTGCTGCTGAGTCCGCAGATGCGATTGTTGGTTTTTTATTTCGCGTGCACCGAAGCGAAGGGAAGGCGTCTGCTAATGTAAGGATCGAATACGAAGATAATGAGACGTTTAATGCACACGTAGATGAGATTCATCAAATGGTCCAGATTTTTGACAATGAGTATCGTCCGAGCGAAGTCTTGTTTCGCGTGGATACAGTGGCTTACGAAACATATCTATCGGGTTTTGAACCTGAACCCGAGGTTGTGCCATGACTGAAAAGAACATCACCGAGTCGGTAGTTGAACAAGCCGTTCTGGCTTGGTTTGAAAGCCAAAAATATACAATACTTTCGGGTCCTTCTATAGCTCCCGGTGAACTTGATACTGAACGAGACAGCTATAAAGATGTTCTTTTAAGGCGTCGCCTTCAAGATGCTATTGCTGGTCTGAATCCAAAATTGCCGCAGGAAGCACTTGAAGATGCACTAAAGAAAATTATGCGTTTTGAATCACCATCACTCATTCAAGGGAATCAATCATTTCATCGAATGCTTGTTGAGGGCATAGATGTTGAGTATCGAAGTGATGACAGAATAATTCATGACAAAGTTCAGATAGTGGACTTTGATAACTCCGAGAACAATGACTGGGTGGTAGTTAATCAATTTACAATTGAAGATGGTCAGCATAACCGCAGGCCGGACATTGTCTTGTTTCTTAATGGTTTGCCATTAGTTGTAATTGAGTTAAAGAATCCGGCTGATGAGAATGCGACTATTTGGACAGCTTTTAATCAACTTCAAACTTATAAACAACAAATTCCATTACTGTTTAAGTACAACGAAATTCTTATTGTTTCAGATGGGTTGGAAGCTAGGTTTGGATCGCTTACAGCAAATAAAGAATGGTTTTTACCATGGCGGACAATAGAAGGCGAGAGTGTTGCGCCGTCTAGTCTTCCGCAGTTAGAAGTTCTAGTAAAAGGTCTATTTGATAAAGACAGATTTTTGAAATACCTTCAACACTTCATTGTTTTTGAAGATGAGACAAACGGATTGCCGATCAAAAAACTAGCTGGTTATCATCAGTTTCATGGAGTGAATGTAGCCGTTGAGGAAACGGTTCGAGCAAGCCGAGCTGCCAATAGAATTTCAGAAAGATCTGGCACGTATTTAGCGGGAACAATGAAAGGTGGCGAACTCGGAGATAAGCGTGTTGGTGTAGTGTGGCACACGCAGGGATCGGGTAAGAGTTTGACCATGGCTTTTTATGCTGGTCGTGTAGTGCAACATCCGGCTATGGAGAATCCAACAGTACTAGTACTAACTGATCGCAATGATTTAGATGATCAGTTATTTAGTACATTTTCAAGATGCCATGAAATTTTACGACAAATACCAGCACAGGCAAAAGATAGAACTCATTTGCGTGAGCTTCTTAAAGTGGCCTCGGGTGGAGTTGTTTTTACAACTATTCAGAAATTCATGCCTGAACAAAAGGGTGATGTATTTCCTCTTCTGACGGATAGATCTAATGTTGTAGTGATTGCTGATGAAGCACATCGAAGCCAATACGATTTTGTGGATGGTTTTGCCAAGCATATGAGAGATGCTCTTCCGAATGCGTCGTTTGTTGGATTCACTGGAACTCCGGTTGAATTAAGCGACAAAAACACCCGAGCTGTCTTTGGGGATTATATAAGTATTTATGACATTCAACGTGCGGTGCAAGATGGCGCGACTGTTCCGATTTATTACGAAGGCCGTTTGGCAAAGCTGGAACTTAATGAGAAGGAAAAACCTCGTTTAGATGATAACTTTCAGGAGATAACTGAAGGCGAAGAAGAAGTTAGCAAAGAAAAATTGAAGACGAAATGGGCAGCGCTTGAAGCTGTAGTTGGTTCTGAAAAACGTGTGAAGTTAATTGCGCAAGATATCGTCAACCACATTGAACGGCGTTGGGAAACGCTGGATGGTAAAGCAATGATTGTTTGTATGAGCCGAAGAATTTGTTTAGATATTTATAAAGAGTTAGTCCATTTGCGACCAGATTGGCATAACGATGACGACGACAAAGGTGTTTTGAAAGTTATTATGACAGGATCGCCAACAGATCCTTTGGATTGGCAATCTCATATTCGAAATAAACCCCGACGAGAAGCTTTGGCTAAGCGTCTAAAAAATCCTAAAGACCCTTTAAAACTTGTGATTGTTCGCGATATGTGGCTAACAGGATTTGATGCCCCTTGTTTGCACACGATGTATGTAGATAAACCAATGAGGGGACATGGCCTTATGCAGGCTATTGCCCGAGTCAATAGAGTTTTTCGTGATAAGCCTGGAGGTTTGGTTGTCGATTATTTAGGACTTGCCGACTTCTTGCGTAAGGCGCTTGCTGTTTACACCGAAAGTGGAGGTAAGGGTAAGACTGCGATCAATCAGAATGAAGCGGTTGCTGCGATGATAGAAAAGTACGAGATTTGTTGTGATCTTTTTCATGGCTTTGACAAGTCGATGTGGATTAGTGGGACGCCGAGCCAAAAACTAAGTCTGCTTCCTAAAGCGCAAGAATATATTCTTGCTCAAGATGATGGAAAAGATAGGTATCTAAAAGCGGTTACCGATCTTTCAAAAGCATTCGCTCTTGCGGTGCCACATGAAAAGTCGATTGATATTCGAGATGATGTTGCCTTTTTTCAAACCGTAAGAGCGGCTTTGGCAAAATCTGGTGCTCCTATACAGAACCACGAAGAAGATATTGAACATGCGATAAGGCAATTAATTTCACAAGCGGTAGTATCCGATCAAGTTATTGATATATTTGCGGCGGCTGGCTTAAAGAAGCCGGATATCTCGGTTCTTTCGGATGAGTTTTTGGCTGAGGTGAGGGGATTGCCGCAACGGAATTTGGCGGTTGAGTTACTGAGAAAATTACTCAGCTCTGAAATAAAAGAGCAATCTAGTAAAAATATTATCCAATCCAGATTGTTTTCCGAGATGTTAGAAAAAACTATTAGGGTCTATCAGAATCGTGCTATTGAAGCGGCGCAAGTTATTGAAGAGTTGATAGAGCTGGCTAAGGATATGCGCAAAGCCCAGCAGCGTGGAGTCGATTTAGGGTTGAGTGATGAAGAGATAGCTTTTTATGATGCCTTGGAAGTAAACGATAGTGCAGTTAAGGTTTTAGGCGATAACACGCTTAAGATAATCGCTCACGAGTTGGTTGAAACGATAAAGGCTAACGCTTCAATTGACTGGGCGATAAAAGAAAGCGTTAAGGCCAAAATGCGGGTGATGGTTAAAAGAATATTGAAAAAGCATGGGTATCCACCAGATATGCAAGAAAAGGCTATTCGAACGGTTCTTGAACAAGCTGAATTGCTATGTGCTGATGTAGTTGTTTAGTGGTCAGTGAGCGGTCCAACCTTTTCTATGTGAAGCTATAGAGAATACGCTTATGATTGTTCCCGATAAGCAGGTCATATTTATTGGGAAATTGACAAATGCCAAAACGGTATACGAAAAGAAAACTCGAAGTTTTTGCCATCCACGCTCACATCGATAAGAGCCAAGTCGATTATCAAGTTCTATTCAAAACAATTGCTGATATAGCCGCGGAAGATCGCCAAATAGATGGCGATGAGCGCCTTTATGCGGTTCCGACATTTGAAATCAAAGATGGAATCGCTTCCTTTGTTTGTTATGAAGGTGAACGTGGACTTAATCCACTGATTTTTAACACTTCAAATGCAAAGGAAAGAGTTGAAAAGTTAAAACGCGGTGAGATTTTGGCAACCAAAACGCATGGCATCATAGATATTAAAAACAGAATTGCTATTGTTGAATATAACCATCGGGGCGCTAAGGCTCACGATTTAGCCAAAGTCTTCGAAGATTGCGGTAGAAACAGCAGTAAATTTCCTTCCCTTACTATTGAATTCAATCCTGTTGTGGATGAAGAATTTGTCAAAGCGATTGAGCGGTTTCAACGTATACGCCTTGCAAGTCTTCGTGTTGCCAAACCGAACATTAACTGGTCAGACCATTATCACAATTTGACCGAGGTGGCCGAGGATTCTGATGCACAGGCAATGGAAGTTACATTTACTGCGAGCAGAGGAAAGACGCTCTCTGCGAAGGCTGGTATTGTTCATTTCATTAAAGATCTCGTTCGTGACAAGCTTTCGATTATTAAAAGCGCAAAAGTCTTAGGGACTCGTGAAAATGAAACCGCTGAGACGGCAGTTTCGCTTGCGCACCATGTGGAACATCAAAAGGTTAGAGTCAAACTCAATGATGATGGGCATGTGGAATCGGACGATATTGAAAAACGAATGCAGGGTTATTTACATTCGCGACATGAGCGCAAGGCTAAGTAATGATTAAATCCATACATCAGTACGTCACTGAAGAAGTTTGCCCGCGTATTGTGGATATATTGACGGGATCTGAATTTATATTGTCGGTCTTACTCTCTGCTGCGATAGCGATTTGGGGTGACAAGGTTTTATTTGGCTCTGTGAAAATGGAGCAAATTAGTACGGCGTTATTAACCTACTCGGCTATTGCCTTGGGCTTTTGTATTGCTGGATTGACCCTTGTGTTGACATTACCCAATAGCGAGTTTACGAAAAAACTATCTGAATCAAAACTTGATCCACAAGTTAACAATGGCCGTGACGCCTACTCTGATCTTTTATTTGTTTTGTCTTGGGCGGCAATTTGCCATTGGTTGATCATTGTTGTTGTCATTCTGGCTATTGTTTTTAATGGATTTGATACAAAGATATTTGATGCTGGTCCCAGTGTTTACAGACGGGTAGGCGTTGGTATTACGGCGTTTGTCAGTCTCTATGGATTGTTTCAGTTTTTGATCGTCTTAATCACATTGTCGCAAGTGGGCCGTGTTTATATTGCGGAGATTAAGAAAAAAGGGAAGCCGAAAAAATAGCGATGCTGTGTTGTTGAATGCCGGCTGTTGTTACTACGGGTTACACAATTAATAATGCGAATGAAAAACTAGGGATCGAAATGTCACTAAAAGGTGAAATCAAAAGTGAAAAGATACTAGTAAAAGATATTTTTTCCCGAATGTGGTTTGGCATTCCTGAATATCAACGTCCCTATGTTTGGGGCGCGGACGAAGTCGGCGAGTTACTTGATGATTTAGTTTTCGCAATGAATGATAAGCCTGATTTTGAATATTTCCTTGGTTCATTTGTGTTTCAAGCCAAGGCTGCTCAGCCTGAAAAGAATCAGGCTTTTAATGACAATGACCTTTTAGACGGTCAACAACGTATGACGACGCTTTTAATGTTGTTTGCGGTCATTAGAGACTTGAGCACGAATCCGAGTGCAAAGAAAACCTGCCAAAGCTGTATTTACCAAGAAGGCAATGAATTTGCTCAGATACCAGAACGAATGAGACTGATGTTTGCGATTAGGGATGATGTGCAGAAGTTCATTGAAGATTTCATAAAGAAAGAGGATGGAACTAATTCCAAGGATGATCTCGTTAGATTGTCCGAAAACGCAGATGACATTTCAGTTAGAAATATGGCGGGCGCAGTATGTCTTATCCGTCAGTACTTTGATGAGAACAAGGACGTCAAACCAGAAAAAGTGTTGCAGTATCTACTCAACAAAGTTTTGTTAATTTATGTTTCGACGGAAGATTTAGAAGATGCATTTCGCCTTTTCACAATTCTAAATAACCGCGGAATTCCTCTGCGCAATAGTGATATTTTAAAATCGATAAACCTTGGAGCACTAGCCACGCCCGCCTTGAAGCAGAAGTTTGCAAAAATGTGGGAAGAAGCTGAAAGTGAACTCGGTGACGAGTTTGATCGTTTTTTAAATTATGTTAGAACTATTCTCGTAAAGGACAAGGCGCGATTAAATTTGCTTCAAGAATTTGAAGACAAAATATACGAGCCTAAAGAAAAAGATAAAGCCACCGGACAGAAAAAACCGATTCTCCTTAATAAGGGGAAGGAAACATTTGATTTAATAGAACGTTATTTGAGCCACTATAAGACGCTATTGGGTGGTCAAAACTTCAGTGAGTTCAAGAGTTTCAAATTTGATAACTTGATAAAGATGATGCTTGCTGGTTTGCCTGCGACAGATTGGGTTCCGCCATTACTGCGATACTTTGACAAGTTTAAATATGATCGCTTATTAGAGTTCTTAACCCTTTTAGATAATAAGTTCTCTGCGGATTGGATCGAACAAAAAACTCCGACTGACCGTATTGAAGCCATGAACGATATTATTAAAGTGGTTGATAGCGCAAAGAAACTGGAAGATGTATTTGGCTCTGGGTGTTTTGATTTTGATAAGAAAGAACTGATTAACGTTCTTGAATGGCGTCAGGTATACGGAAGACGTTTTGCTCGATACATTTTGTTGAAACTGGATTACCTACTTCAAAATCATGATCAGCATATGCATTTCGAGACTTTGTCGGTTGAGCATATTCTTCCTCAGAACCCTCATGAAAATAGTCAGTGGGTAAAGGACTTTGCAAAGCAAGAACGCGATGAGTGGACTGATAAATTGGGTAATCTTGTTTTGATAACGAGAAGTAAAAATTCATCTCAAGGACGTCTCGATTATTCGGAAAAGAAGGAGAAATACTTTTCAAAGTGTATAGATACTTGCCCCAATTCCATACGCTTGTTAAGTAGGTATTCAACCTGGAAGTTTTCCGATCTAAAACTTAATCATGAATACGTTTTAGGGAAACTAGGGGAGCATTACGATTTTAAAGGCTCCCCGAGTTAATGCTTCGTCTTATGTGGTTTGTGCAGGTGCTTCTAATTGCAGTGATAGTTTTGCGATTTGGTTCTTTAATTCATTCTTTTCTTTTGTTATGGATGCATTTTGTTGTCGCAAAGTATTGTTTTGTTCTGCTTCGTTGCTACTCTTCCGTTGTAAATAATCGTTTTGGCGCGAGAGAGAATTGTTTTGAGCAGCCGATTTAAACCATTTGTAACCACAATAAAGTGTTCCTATAGCACCGCCTATACCAAGCAGAATCCATAAACCTTTGTTCATTTCTTTACTCCTTTTGCTATTGCTGTACCGAGAAGTAATAAAAGGGCCGCAACGATACCCGCGCCGATTAGTACTTTCCCTATAGTGTCTCTTACTTCTTGTGTCTCAGCAGACTTCTCAAAAGACTCCATTAAGACCTTTTGATAATCGGTTGGAAAAGCATCGCCGCTTTCCCAGCGAATGATCGTGATTGAATGCACTCCGAATAACTGGGCGAATTGCGCCTGGGAGAGATTCAACTTCTTGCGAAGAGTTTTGATTTCTACTGGTGACATTACTAAAAATATAACTAAAGTTACATTTTCTTGCAAGTTGAAATTCACTTAATTCAATGAGTGGTCAAATGTGCCACCAAGATATGACAATTTGTATAAAATTCAATAAATGACGGTACCGCAAAAACGACTCACAGAATCAAGTATGACTTAGGGTTGTTTTTGTGTCTTTTATTTGTGGTTTTAATTCTTTCCTCGAAGAGGTTGTTATGGGTTTTCCTGGGTATTTTGCCAGAGTTAGTATTGAACTTCTTACAGACAAACGGCTTAAAGGCCTTCACATAAAGATTGTTTGCTGTCTCGATCTATATGGTTTCACTTTGGATAGAGGCTGTTGGCCTTCACGTAAGACCTTAGCTTCTGATTGTGGAGTAAGTGTAAGCCAAATAAGCCGGGCAACCAATTCCTTAAAAAGATGGGGATATATTGAAATAGAAAGGCGTGATCTCAATCCCAATAAGCGATTAACGGCTGTATACCGAGCAACTCCCGAAGTTGGCATTATTTATTTCACGAAGGGCCGTAGATTTTGGAATAAACCAAATATTTCTCAAGATGGTCTCGAATCATACACAGTTGAAACTGAAACAATAGATCCAGCTACAGTGACAAATACTTTCCGCTCTAAGATCAAAAAAAGAGCAAAAGGTTATTTCCCTAAAACGACAACGGCAAACCCCGACTACTCGTAATGCTAGCGGACGAATATTAGTTCGAAAACTTTTAGCGGTTCTTCTTTTTGATTTGTTTCTTTTGAGCATTTTATTAGGTGTTGAAGATAAGTAATGAAATGTTCCGGCCTTTATGGCTGAAATAAAACATTAGGAGAACGTCGTGGTCAATAACACAGTCAGCTTGAGTTTTGTGCGAGTTAAAGCAAAGAAATCTTTGGCAGCCAGGAAGTTTGAAAGGCATCTGCGCAATATTCAAGAGCAGTTTGGTTATCACGTTGCAAATGAGTTGGAACATGCAACGGCGGTAACGATTTTGGGTCAATACCGGCTTATAGATACGTTGGGGGCTATTTGTGCACCATCGGATCAATATACGGAAGTAGCATCTTCGAACCCGGAAGAGCACTCAAATGTTTTTGAGTTTAAGTTGGACAAGCACATTTGGTATTGCTCGATAAATGATGAGGTTCGGTTTTTTGGTTTCTTAAGAAGTTGTCTATTAATTTCGTCTTATCATGTTGAGGATCGACTGAGAACTCTGAAAGGGGAAGTCATCAAAAAAGTTGCCGAACTATAAAATATAAATTCTAAGTTCAAAGAAAAACAAAAGGACGTACTTTGGAAACAAAGGCGTCCTTTTTTATTTACCCACAAATATTTAAACAAATTAGGAGATTGAAAAATGGCTACAAACCTATCTGGTGGAAGTGGTTCTGCTCAGAATAATGCAGATAAGAAGAACGTGAAAATGTCGGCTTGTTTTCCGGGTTTAATTGACGTTGTAGATGCATCGGGGAAAACAGCGTATTTGATCAAAGGTGCAAATGGCTGTCCGGTGACGGCTGAAAGTGCCACGGTGGATGGAGTTGTGATGATGCCGCCGCCCGCGAATAAGTTGCAATGGAAGCTTCCGAAAGCTGAAAACGTACTGAAATATCATGAAGCGGCATTGGAAAGAGAAGATAGTGCTACGGACGAAGAACTGTTTAATGCCTTGGTCGAATACCATAAAAAGATATCCGAACTACCTTCCGAAGCCTATTACTTCTTGTTGGCCGCGTTTGATATGCACACCTATTTATTTGAGCAGTTTGAGTACTCTCCTATCTTATGTTTCTACGCTGTTCCAGAGCGCGGAAAATCAAGGACGGGGAAAGGGCTAGTTTATGTGGCTTACCGTGGACTTCATGTTGAGAGCCTTCGTGAGCCCTATATCTTTCGCTTTGCTGAAGATTGCAAGGGGACAATCTTCTTTGACGTTTTAGATATATGGAAAAAAGCTGAAAAACATGGCAGCGAAGACATGTTGCTACAACGATTTGAAAAAGGTTCGACGGTGCCACGGGTACTGTATCCGGATAAAGGAGCATTTGAAGACACGAAGTATTACCAGATATATGGTCCGACGATTGTTGCGACTAACGAAGAGGTGAATTTCATACTCGAATCAAGGTGTCTTTCCATAACGATGCCAGTGACTGATAAGGTGTTTGATAACGATGTTAAACCTGAATTTGCTTTACCGCTAAAGGAGCGGTTGACCGAGTTTAGGATTCGGCATTTGGATAGAGAACTTCCTGCTGTTGAAAAACAGTTTCGGGGTCGCTTTGGGGATATCACAAGGCCTTTGATCCAGGTTATTAGAATTGTTGCCCCTTCAAAAGAAGCGGAGTTGATCGCCCTGTTCAATGACATGGAATATGGACGAAAAATGGAGAAATCTGAAGGTCTAAATGCTGAATTGATAAAAGCTATTGTTGGCCTCGGCTATAAGGTGAAAGCCGGTTTTCTCCCGATTAAGGACATTACGGATTTTATCAACGAAGGTCGCGTTAAGCAGTACCAATACTCTTACAAACGAATTGGGAATCTATTGGCTGCTTTAGGGTTTCAGAAAGGGAAGACCAAGGATGGTGGTTCGGCTATTCAATACGACCAGGAGCTATTGAAGCAATTAGCCGTCCAACACGGATTGAATTTACCCTCAGAACCCTCAGCAAGCTCAGCAAACCAGGGTGGGGATACTGGACTTGAAGAGCTTCCTGACCGTTTCCCACATCTGGCTAAGCCAAATATTACTGGGGATTCAAATTTGAAAAATAGTAATGCTGAAGTAGGAGATATAGATGACATACCCTTCTGAAGACGAATTAATGACTTATAAACAAGTCGGCGAGGAGGCTCAAGTCCCAATTGAAACGGTGAAGTATTGGCGTCAAACAGGGCAGCTTCGTGTAGTGAAAGTCGGCAAACATCCGCGTGTATGGCGTTCAGACTTTAACAAGGCTTTTAAAAAGCCTGATATAATGCCGCCGCCTGAGACGTTGGGAGGCGATGAAGATGGGAAAGCCTAACGTCAATAAGTTACCAGAGCATTTGCGAAGAGATTCCGCTGGGTACTTCCTTGATTACTGGGTTGAGGAAGGCGGAGAAAATAAGCGTAAGCGGGAACGTTTAGGGCATATTCCTTTAACGCAAGCTAAACGGATATTAGCTCTGAAAATGTCGAACATTGTTGAACGTCGCTATGTGGCTGAAGTTAAGCCGCGAGTAACGTTCGACGAAGCGGCAAATAGTTTCCTGGTTTATTCTGAGATGAGGAAGAAGAGCTTTGCGCGGGACAAGCAGTTGGTGGCCCACTTGAAAGCCTTCTTTAAAGTTCGACTGCTTGAGAGCTTGACGCTAGATAGTATTGAAGAATACGTTAAGTTCCGGCGTGTGGAACGGCCATCTTTGTCGAATACGACATTGAACCGCGAAATCGTTTGTTTGAAAACGATTGTGAATCGTGCTGTTTATAATGGCCAACTCGTCAGGAATCCAATTTCGCGGATAAAGTTATTCAAGGAAAATCCTCGAACTAGGACGCTTACAACTGATGAATACCTAAGGCTGATTGAACATTGCGCCAGTCATTTAAAGCCAATTATTATGTTGGCTTATGTGACTGGAATGAGGTTCAAGGAGGTGCTGCGGTTGCAATGGAATCAGATCGATTTCCAAAACGAAGTTATTGTTTTGGCGGCTACTGATACCAAAACGCAAGAACGTAGGGAAGTTCCTGTGGATGTGGAATTGCTAGGTTTGTTACAGCAGATTCCGAGAACACTTGGTTGTCCTTTTGTATTTACTTATAAAGGGAAGCCGATTAAAAGGATATCTACCGCCTTTAACCGAGCTTGTGAAAGAGCGAAGATTGAGAACTTTAGGTTTCATGATCTTCGTAGATGTGCGGTCACAAACTTTCGGAAAGCGGACGTGTCCGATGATGTTACTATGAGCATCAGCGGGCATAAGACGCGTGCTGTATTTCGGAGTTACGATGCTATTGATCGCGGCGACCGGAAGAAGGCATTGGCGAAGGTAAGGCAGAATGACACGAATAAGACAAACGCGGTGTCAGCGGCCAGTTAAAGTTGTACCATGGTGCAGGTTATTGCTTAATAATCAGCGAATTTAATGATTCGCCGAGGTAGCTCAGTTGGTAGAGCAGCGGACTGAAAATCCGCGTGTCGGCAGTTCAATTCTGCCCCTCGGCACCATTCTTGTCATAAAGCCAATACGCTAAAGCGAATTGGCTTTTGTTATTTTTGATGGAAGATTGGTGTACCCAGACCATTTTGTCCGGGTACACCACTTTTTAACTCCTCTCTTTGTTCAACTTTCCTCACATTGCTACTGTTCTTTCGTTCGGATAAACTAACGACGCCTTTAATCCAGATGAAGGGTAAATCATGTCCGCTTCCAGAACCCACATTGTGATTGGCACCCCTTGTTACGGCGGCCAGGTCACCAGCGTTTTTGCCTCTTCTTTATTGAAGCTTCAACATGCTTTAGGCCAGCAAAAACAGATCGACTTGACGGTTCTGATGCTCGGAGGGGACGCGTTGATTACCCGTGCCCGCCAAAACATTGTGGCTCAATTTATGGAAAATCCCGATGCCACCCACTTGCTGTTTATTGACGGTGACATTGGTTTTGAGCCGGAACAGGTTCAGCGGCTTCTTAATTTTGACGCGGATATGACCGCGGCGGTTTATCCCACCAAAAGAATTGATTGGGACAAGGTAAAAGCGGCGGCCCAAACGGATAAAGGTCATCTAGACAAGGCGGCCCTGTCTTATGTGATGGAGTTTGTGCCCTTGAAAGAGGCGGCGTTAAAAAATGGTTTTGCCAAGGTTCGCTTCGCGGGAACAGGTTTTTTAATGATTAAACGCGACGTGATTGCCCGCATGATTGAGCATTACCCTGAACTTAAATACAGCCGTGAAAACCGGGCGGAAGATACGCTGAAGGATAGCCGTTGGCGGTCCGCGCTTTTTAACTGCATGATTGATCCGGTCACCGGTGTTTATTTGAGTGAAGATTTTAGTTTTTGCCGTCGATGGACAGAGATGGGTGGAGAGATTTGGGCGGACTTACAAAGCCGCTTAAGCCACACCGGGTCCATGACTTTTTCGGGTGACACGGCCACTCAATTTCCAGTTTAGACAAGGACACCGTGAGTCTTATCTCGTCTGACATTTTAAAAGCCTGCGACATTCGGGGTATTTACCCGAAGCCGCTGGGCACTGATCAGGCCTATCAGATTGGCCTGGCGGTCGGCACTTTGGTCAAAGAAGAATCCCATCGAAACATTAAGGTCGTGGTGGGGCACGACATACGCCGCTCCAGCAAACCTCTGAGTAAATCCCTTTTAGAGGGTCTTTATCGAACCGGCCTCAAAATTGTGGATGCGGGGTTGGTCTCGACGCCTTTGCTGGCTTATGCCGCCAGATACTCTAAGGCTTCAACGGGCATTATGATTACCGCTTCGCACAATCCGCCCGAATATAACGGGTTCAAGTTTTTTCGCTGGGGCAACCCGGCTCCGATTGAATGGATATCCAGCCTCTATCAGGTTTTAGACCGGCAAGATTTCCGCAAAGGCGCGGGTGTGGTGGAAGTGAAAGATTTTTACCGGGATTACCGCAACGCTTTAATCAATGTGATTGCCCAGAGTTTTCAGGGTTTTAAAATTGTAGTGGACGTGGGTAACGGCGCCGCCACTTTAACCGCGCCGGATGTTTTGAGCGGGCTGGGATGTGATTTGATTTTAATGAATGGCGAAGCGGACGGAGACTACCCGGGACGCGGCGCGGACAGCTCCCATCCCGCGACGCTGGCCGCTTTAAGCGAAAAGGTTCGTAAAACGAAGGCCCATTTAGGTGTGGCGTTTGACGGCGACGGCGACCGGATTAGCTTTGTGGATGAAAAAGGCAGGGAAGTGCCCAACGACATCATTTTATCCCTCTTCGCCGAAGAATGGGTGGTAGCGGGCAAGCGCCACAAAGTAGTTTATGACGTTAAAAGCTCCGATTGGGTTGATCAAACTATCCGTCAGCAGGGCGGCCATCCGATCTTAGAAAGAGCGGGACATTCCTTTATTTTTGACCGCATGCAAAAAGAGAAGGCTTTGATGGGCGGCGAGGCCAGCGGCCACTTTTTCCTGCCAGGTGATTTTCCGGGCGACGCCCTTTATGCCTGTCTTCGGGTCATGGAAATTTTGAAAGAAAAAGAAATGACGCTGGGCAAGTATTTTGAAAAGTTTCCCCCGCGGGTTTCGACGCATGATTTGAAAATCCGTATGTCAGATGACGCGGTCATCAAATTCTATTCGGCGCTGGAAAGCCGCGCGAAACAATTGGGCGCGATGGTTTATACGGTGGATGGAATCCGGGCGGTTTTTGACGAGTGCTGGGGAATTGTGCGCAAATCGGTTACGGAGCCGGTGGTTTCCTGCCGTTTTGAGGGCCCCGACAGCGCGAAGATAAAGAAAACCATCGAGGATTGGCTTCAAGATTCACCCGAGGTACTGCAAGAAATATTAAAGAAGATTAAATGATCTATTGTGCCTTCGTGGGTTCTTTTAAAGATAAACGCCTTTCACAGATGTCTAATGAGTATTTGCGCCAGCTGGAACGCTGGTGGCCGGTGACGGTGGTCACCCTTCCCGAAAAAACAAAAGACATTCTGAAATTCATCGAGCAGAAAAAAGACAAGGGTTTGATGGTTTCGCTGGACGCTCACGGCGAAAAAATGGATTCAGCGAGTTTTATTAGCTGGGTGACCCAGTCCTCCAGGGACATTTATTTTTTAGGATGGGGCGCGGATGGGCCGCCGGCTGAGGTAGTTAAACTGAAATTGAAAAGTCTGGGCGTTTCGCCTATGACTTTTTCTCACGAATTGGCCCGGGTTCTTTTGTTGGAACAGCTTTATCGCTCGGGGGCAACCTTGAAAAATCACCCCTATCCTAAGTGAATTTAGGGTTTGCCAGCTTTTGCAACTTTAACCAGGTTTGTTCCGTCAGATAAGAGATATAGATGAAGTATAATTGGTTCGATTCTTTTACTTGCGGGGAGGCTGTAATGATTCGTCAAAGCGTGATGGGGTTGTTTTTATTTATCTTTTTCTTAGCTTTCAATCTTACGCCGTTGCGCGCCCAAACCGCCCCCGCGGCTGCCGCTGATCCGGTTGAATATGTAGTGGAAGACATCAAAGGCGGCAATGTTCAGGTTTTAGAAGAGAACTCGAAAACTTGGGACAATGCTCAAGAAGGCCAAACGTTAGAGTCGGGCGATGAAATCCGTGTGGGTGACAACAGCGAAGTCACATTAACGATGCAGTCAGACACTCAAGTGCATTTGTCGGCTAACAGTGATTTAAAAGTCGGTCAAATTGAACCCAATGAAACCAACGGCTTTTTGAGCCACTTGGTGGTTTTGGCCGGGACTATTTTATCTGACGTCAAAAAGAACCTTTTGGAAAGCCACTCGAGTTTTGAGGTGGAGGCAAACGGCGTGGTTTGCGGGGTTCGTGGAACCGCTTTTGAAGTGTCGAATGTGAACGGCGAAGTTCAAACCGTAACGCACGAAGGTAAGGTGGAAGCTTTAAGCGGCGGAGAATCGCATTATATTACCGCTGGAAGCGCGTCCGCTTTTAGGAATGGCCGCTATCAGGGCGTACGCCAGGTGAGAGCGGAAGAGTTAAACCGCTTCAAGCAATGGCGTAGTTTCCGTACTAGAATCCGGGCCAAACGTCTGGAACGCGTCAGATCTATCCGTTTAGGCCGCCGCCAGGCCTGGGTGCGCAGGCATCAGCCTTCGAGACAAAGAGCCAAGCGGCGGGAAGAAATTCGCCGCCGTTATGACAGGCGTAATCATGAATAAGGTTGTGAGCTGGTTATGAACGTTTCTCAAAAACTTTCGTCGGTAGTTTTAGATAACCGCCTCGAAAACCGTCCTCAACAAAACCTGATGGCGTCCGCCGTTGAAGAAAACCTCGAAAATGGGGGATTCTTAATGGTGGAGGCTGGGACCGGTGTGGGTAAAAGCTTCGCTTACCTGCTTCCGGCGATCGAGCACGCCTTGAAACAGGGCGGGCCTGTGGTGGTTTCAACGCATACGCTGACTCTTCAAGAACAGCTGTTCCAAAAAGACCTGCCGCTGGTTTTGAAAGCGGTTAATGAAGAAGGCCTGGGAATGGCTTCGGCTCTTTTAATGAAAGGGCGGGGCAACTATCTTTCGCGCCGCCGGTTGAAGATGGCTCTGGAAAATAATTCCCAGATGGATATTGAGAATGGGGAAGTTGATCTCGTTAAAATTCAGGAGTGGTCTTTAAATTCCGCGGAAGGTACTTTGGCGGCCTTGCCCTTTCCGATTAAACCTGAAGTTTGGGGAGAGATCAAAAGCGATCCCTATCACTGCCTGGGTTCTAAATGTCCCACCTTTGACACTTGTTTTTTTCACTCTACCCGGCGCAGAGCGGGCGGCGCCCACTTGATTCTGGTGAATCACGCGCTTCTCTTGGCGGATTTGGCGCTGAAAATGGAAGAGGCCCCGGGTGTTTTGCCGAATTACGACGTTCTAATTGTGGATGAGGCACACCATTTGCCGGCCATGGCGACAGAGTATTTGGGCGCGTCGGTGAGCCTTTCGGAATGCATGGGTTTGGTGAAAAGACTTTTATATACCGATGAGAAAAACGTGGGTGGACGAAAGGGTCTTTTTACTTTGATGCCGGTTTCGGGAGCCGGTGAAGCCGTGATGGAATTTAAAAAGGCGGCTGAGGACTTTTTCACTGAAATTGGTTTAATGGCCATGAAGGGCACCGCGGTGAACCGCGCTTATCTCCTGCCCGAAGAGACACCCGACATCGAAAAAATAGCCGGTCCCTTAAAAAAGATTCAATACCTGTTGGAGTTGGCTGAAAGATCCGCGGCATCGGAAGAATTGGGTCTGGAAGCCAGAGGCACCCGTGAGGAGTGCCGGGCTTTAGTAAGCCGGTTGTCTGACATTTTGGACAGGGGCTGGGGTGAAGAATCTTGCTACGTGGTCGAACCAGACGCCATCGCCTTGAGAAGAGGCGAGGTGAAGGCGGCCTCAGTGAAGGCCATTCCCATCGACGCGTCAAGCTTGATCCGCGAACATTTATTAACCACGGTTAAGTCGGTCATTTTTACCAGCGCCACTTTGTCGGTGGGTAATGACTTTGGCTACTTTAAACACGCGTTGGGGTTGGACGGGTCTGACGAAGCGGACCGGGTCAAAACGTTGGCGGTTGGTTCTCCCTTTAATTACAAAAAACAGGTGACCTTATTTTTACCCCGAAACATGCCCCATCCCCGGCGTGAAGAAGAGCGCTATGTGAAAGAGGTTATTGAGTACACCAAAGCCTCGTTGAAACATTCTCATGGCAAAGCCTTTGTACTCTTTACCAGCAACAAGATGATGCGCCAGGTTTCGGAGGCCGTGAGGCCGACTTTGGATGACATGGGTATTACGCTTTTGGTTCAAGGAGAAGACGGCTGGGACAGAACCAAAATTTTGAAGGTTTTCCGTGAGGATATTAATTCTGTTCTGTTTGGCGTGAATAGTTTTTGGGAAGGGGTGGACGTACCCGGTGAAGCCCTTTCCAATTTGATTATTACCAAACTGCCTTTTCAAGTTCCGGAAGGCCCGCTGGTTGAAGCCCGCCATGCCCGCTTAAGAGAGCAAGGTTTGGAGCCGTTCGCGGTCGAGAGTTTGCCGGAGGCGGTGCTTCGTCTGAAACAGGGGTTTGGGAGATTGATTCGAACCGCGACCGATGTGGGGACAGTGACTTTGCTGGATCCGCGGGTGACCACAGAGCGCTGGGGAAGAGTTTTTCTAAATGCTTTGCCCGAATGCGATACGGTTTATCTATCTAAACCCGGTACGCCCGAAAAAGCCGCGCCTAAACGCCGTTAAACCAATAACGAATTGGACATCCCCTCGTTTGCCTGTAAAATACCCGCATGTCCCGATCTGAAAGCAAAAAAAACGCGCAAAGCGAACCATCCCTGGATGAAGATCGTGTGGTCAATCCGGCCATAGTGGATGATGAAGAACCCACCCTACGGCCTCAGCATTTATTGGAATATGTCGGTCAAAGCGCCCTTAAAGATTCTCTTTCCATTACTCTTCAAGCCGCTCAAAAACGAAAAGAAGCGTTGGAACATATTTTGTTCTCGGGCCCGCCGGGTTTAGGTAAAACGACGCTGGCCGTCATTATGGCGAAGGAGATGGGCGTTAATATCAAAACAACTTCGGGTCCGGTGATTGAACGGGCGGGGGATTTGGCGGCGCTGCTCACGAACCTTCAACCCTACGATGTTCTCTTTATTGATGAGATTCACCGTTTGCCCCGCATCGTCGAAGAAATTCTTTATCCCGCCATGGAAGATTTTGAGTTGGACATCATGATCGGCAAGGGCCCAACGGCCCGGGCCATTCGCCTTAACTTACCCCCCTTCACTTTAGTGGGCGCTACCACCAGGGCGGGCAAGGTCAGCGCGCCATTACGCGATCGGTTTGGGCTTTCTTACCGGTTGGAGTTTTACACCAAAGAAGAATTGACCGAGATTATCAAACGGTCTGCCCAGGTTTTGAAAATCAAAATATCTCCCGAAGGCGCAGCTGAAATTGCCCGCCGTTCCCGCGGGACGCCGCGTCTGGCCAACCGGCTTTTAAAACGGGTCCGCGATTTTGCCGAGGTGAAGCGCAAGGGAAGCATTGATCAGGAGGTGGCTGATTCGGCTTTGAAATTACTCCATGTAGATGAGCTGGGATTGGACACCATGGACCGCCGTATTTTGTCCTGTATTGTCGAAAAGTTTGGCGGCGGGCCGGTGGGCATAGAAACCCTGGCAATTGGCGTAGGGGAAGAAGCGGATACGGTTGAGGATGTCTATGAGCCTTATTTGGTTCAAATCGGCTTTTTACAGCGTACCGCGGCGGGCCGCAAAGCGACCGCTTTGGCCTTTCAACATTTGGGCCTTCAACCGCCCCGGGGCAGCCAGCAAAACCTTTTGTAATCAGGGGTTTGTCTCGAGGTTTCAAAACCTTTGTGGTATATTTTTGCGGTTGAAAAACCGCATAGAATCTCTTGAAAAAATGAGTCCGTTTTTATATATAAGTTCTGCCTTTGTCGGTGTTTTTTATTGAACACATAAAGGATTCCACGTGATCGAAGTCAAAGATCTAACCAAGACTTACGGCAATATCGCAGCCATTGAAAAAATCTCTTTTTCCGTACCTAAAGGAACCATTCTGGGGCTTTTAGGCCCCAACGGCGCCGGCAAAACCACCACCATGAGAATCTTAACCACCTCGCTGGCCCCGACCAGCGGTAAGGCCACTGTAGCCGGCTTTGATGTGGTGACCGCCCCTCAAGAAGTGCGTAAACGCATTGGATATCTTCCTGAAGTTCCTCCCATTTACAGCGATATGAGCATCATGGCTTATTTGAAGTTTGTCGCTGATATCAAAGAAGTGCCGCTCGATAAAAAGGCCAACCGCATTGGTGAAGTTTTGGAAATGCTTGATTTGGGCAAAATGAGCCAGCGTTTAATCGGCCATCTTTCCCTGGGTTATCGCCAGCGCGTGGGCTTGGCGCAGGCGTTGCTGCATGATCCGGATGTTTTGGTTTTGGATGAACCGACCCGCGGTTTGGACCCCAAACAAATTCTTGAAATCCGCAAATTGATTAAATCATTAAGCGGCCAAAGAACGATTATTTTGTCCACGCACATTTTGCCGGAAGTTTCCTCCACTTGCGATGACGTGATTATTGTGGATCAGGGCAAAATTGTGGCGGCCGACTCAGTTGAAAACCTTTCCCAGCGTTTGGCTGGCGGTAAGATTCTGGATTTGGAGATTAAAGGGCCGTCGGATGAAGTTACCAAAGCGTTTGAAAAAATTGACGGCGTTTCCGCCGTGAAATCTTTGGGCAGGGAAAGCAAAGGCGTTTCCAAACTGGAAGTGTCGACCGATGGCACACTTGAGGCGCGCGAAGCCCTCTTTAATTGCGTGGTTAAGAACAAGTGGGTCCTCTATCAACTAAGCCCCGTGGGCGTCAGCCTGGAAGATGTCTTCTTGAAATTAACGACAAAGGATTCCGCGTTATGAACTCCCGCAAACTTTTCGCCATTGTGAACCGTGAGTTGGGCGCCTATTTTTCCTCTCCGTTGGGCTATTTCGTATTGTTTGTTTTCTTTTTAATCTACGGACTTTTCTTTTGGATGATTTGCACCGGTTCGCACGCGGCGACCATGCAGTACTTTTTCGCCAACACCATGTTTGTCTTCTTTATCACTACGCCGCTGGTGACGATGAGGCTTTGGTCCGAAGAAGAGAAAAATGGCACGGCTGAATTGCTAAAAACGTCTCCGTTGACCATTTGGGAAATTGTTATTGGCAAATACTTGGGGGCTTGCTGCTTTTTTCTGGTGATGTCGAGTGTCACGCTGGTTTATTTGACGTTTATTTTGGTTCTAGGCAATCCGGACTTGATGCCGCTTTTAGCCAACTATCTGGGGTACTTTTTGGGTGTGATGGCGTTCTTTGCCATTGGCTTGTTCGCTTCGACCCTGAGTGAAAATCAAATCGTTTCCGCCATCATATCGCTGGTGATCTTATTGGGGTTATGGGTCATTGGTTACGCGGGGAATATGGTGCAAGGACCTTTCGGCGACTTTTTGAAATATATTTCCGTTTTGAGCCATACCGAAGATTTCTTTAAGGGTGTCATTGATTTGAGCCACGTCTTTTATCTGGTCAGCCTTATTTTCCTGGGTTTGTTTTTTTCTGTGAAAGTTTTGGAAAGCAAGCGGAGCTAACATGAAAAATTCACCTCTTTTATTACAGGTTCGGGCGAACAACACAGCCGCTTTGTCGGTTGGTTTGGTTTTGGTGCTGGCGGGCGGCTTTAGCGCCTTGATCCTCAACACAACCGCTTGGTGGAACTATATTTTGATTGGTTTGGGATTGGTCATATTGGGCTTGTTTTTGGCCGCTAACCTGACCGAAATCAAAGAAGTGGGTAAGAAACGAACCACGATTACCAGAGCCAGCCTGACGTTAGTCGCTGTGGCGATGCTGGGTATTGTGGGCGCGTTGAACTACATCGTTTCCCGTCACCCTCTTCGGGTCGATTTAACTTCCAATAAGTTTTACACCCTGTCGGATCAAACGGTGGATACGCTGACCCACCTGACGCAAGACGTTAACGTGACTCTCTTTACCTCGCCTTCCCACGCGGGTCAGATGCAGGCGCAAATTCAAAGGGCGCAGCAGCTTTTGGAAGAGTACGGTAAAAAGTCCACCAAGTTCCGTTTTAAAGTCGTTGATACGGACCGCAATCCAGCCGAAGCCCGCCGTTATGGTATTCACGAATACAACACGGTGGTGTTTGAAAGCGGCGACAACCGCAAAGATGTTCTTCAAAGAGATTACATCAGCTATAGCATGCAGGGCCGCCAGCCCATTCCGAAGTTCCAGGGCGAGCCTGCCTTCACTTCAGCCCTCGTCACCATGAGCGACACGACTCATCCGGCCTTTTACTTCACCGAAGGGCACGGCGAAAAACAGCTGGCCAATCCGCAGCCGGATGGTTACAGCACCTTTAAAGACATGTTTGAAAAAGAAAATTACACCGTAAAAACCATTAATCTTTTAAAAGACAAGATACCCGCGGACGCGGCAGGGATTGTGGTGCTCGGCCCCGTGAGAGCTTTTCAGCCTTCGGAAGCCAACCTTTTGCAAACCTACGCCAAGAACGGCGGCAAGGTCATGATCTGCTTTGACCTGATTGATCCGCTATCTAAAAGAACGATTACGGGCACCGGTTTAAGCGGTTTGCTAAAAGATTTCGGCATTAAGGTTGATAACGACTTAGCGGTGGATAACACCAGCTATCTTCCGCCTAACCCCAGCGCGATTCTTCCTCAATACGGCAGCCACGCGATTATTGAAAAGTTATCTGAAAATCATTTGCCTTGCTTGATGGTCTTTAACCGTGAAATTGAAAAGACCGAGCCTTCACTGAAGGGTGCTACTTCCAGCGTTTTGATGCAAACCACGGACAAAGGCTGGGGAGTTAATAATTTAAAAGAAGAGATTACTTATCATGCTGGTGTGGATGTGAAGGGGCCGATTCCAGTGGCAGTCGCGTCTGAGCTGGTTTTATCGGATGGCTCCAACAAAAAAGCCCGGGTAGCGGTTTTCGGAAACTCAACCTTCTTTGCCAATCAATATGCCACGACTTTGGGCAACCTGGATTTGGCTTTGAATACCTTTGGATGGATGGCGGAACAAGAAAATAAAATTACTATTCATCCCAAGGAAGAAGAAAGCCGTATGCTGAACATTAGTAATGTCAGTGCGATGCTTTTGGTGGTTGTGGTTATTATTCTGATTCCTTTGGCGGCCTTAGTCATGGGTTTTGTTGTCTGGTACCGCCGTCGATCCATATGAAAAAAATACCTCCATTCGTTTATTACTTATCGGCGGTTTTGGCTTTAGGCGCTTATATCTTTTTCTTTGAGCGCGGACCGGTCAAAACAGATAAAGACGCGGATAAAGACAAAAAGGCGAAAGTCTTCGCCAGTTATGTGGCTGATGACATTCAGCAGATCAAGATCGAAAATTTTTCAACCACCATCAACGCGTCTAAAGCTCCCATTGTTCTCGTCAAAGACAAAAACGACATTTGGCAAATTTCAGAGCCTCAGAAATTTAAAGCGGACGAAAGCACAGTCCGAAACATGTTGTCGACCGCGGCTGACTTTAATCCGGAGTCGACTATTGAGAACGCGGCGAACCTGGCTGACTTTGGTTTGAACTCTCCTTCGGCCAGATGTTCTTTTGTCGCCAAGAGCGGAACCCCGTTTGTGGTGCTGGTGGGGGATAAGAACGTGACCGGCGCTTCGGTCTATATTAAGACACCCCTTAAGAATGATGTTTACATGGTTCCTTCCTACTCGGTTGATAGTTTGCGTAAATCGGTCAATGACTACCGGGATAAAACCTTCTTTAAAACCGACGGCGTGTTAGCTCAAAAGATCCGCGTGGTTCATGGCGGTAAAACCTTCGTCTTTGAAAAAGACAAGAATAATGCCTGGATTATCGCTGAACCGGTTAAGGCCGCCGCGGATGAACAAAGAATCAAGGATCTTTTAAATTCGATTACCAATCTGCGGGTTGTCGATTTTGAAAACGATCATCCGTCTAATTTGGCCGTCTATGGATTATCGAAACCCAGCGCTTCTATCGAGGTTTGGTCTACAGACGGAAAAGAAGATCACGTCATCGAGCTGGGACGTAAAAAATTAAAAGCCAACCAATATTTCGCCAAGTCGGGTGATTTGCCCTTCGTTTACACCGTTAACGATTATTTTGACAAGACGCTGGATATCGACCCGGCTAACTACCGCGACAAGAGCATGATGAAGTTTGATGCCGCTCAGGCGAAGTCCATCACGCTCAAGCATGATGGCAAGGTTTATGTTTATCAGAAGGACGACAAGGGACAGTGGACGGCCGAGGGCCGCGCTAAGGCCAATGAAGAGGCCACCTTTATGGTGAACACGCTGTCGAATACAACCATCACGGGTTTTGGATCTAAAAAAGACACTACGGGACTTAAGACGCCCAATTACTCCATCGAAGTGCTGCTGGCTTCCGGCAACAAGCGCTATTACCACTTCGGTAATACCCAGAAGGGGAATGTGTTCCTGGCGTCGGATCAAAACAATGATGTCTATTTGGTGCCGTCTAATATCCTTTCTCAATTAGACGTTTATTACACTCAAATGTTGACGCCGGTCTCCGTGTCCTCGCCCGCGGCAAAATGAGCCTGCTGACTCTCCGTAACGAGATTAAAATCAGCACCATGCTTTCCGGTTTGGTGTTATAGTCCCCGTCATGACCAACCACGAAATCATCGACCGTCCCCGTTATTTAACTGATCACCTGACCGATTTACGCAAGGGTCTGGTTCGGTCTCTGGTCGTCGCGGTTCTGGGTGTGGTGGTGGCTTTTTGGAAGTCCAACCTTCTTTTCGATTTTCTTCTTCATCCCTTTAAAACCGTACTATCCAAATTTCCGGCTATCGGCAATCAGGTCCACGCACTTCAAACCTTAACCCCGGTTGAGGCTTTTATGATCAACATGAAGCTGGCGGCAATCGCCGGGGTTCTGTTGGCTTCTCCTTATATTCTGGCCGAAATTTGGAAATTCGCCGCTCCCGCGTTAAAAGCCCATGAACGAAATGGGATATTGATGGTTTTTTGTTTGGGGCTGTTTTTCTTTTTGGGCGGCATCGCTTTCGCTTACTTTTTTGTGGTGCCGGTATCCCTTGAGTTTCTGATGAAATATAACCTGGATTTTGATTTTGTCCCGCAGTGGACGCTTCAGGGTTATTACGGTTTTGTGGTTAACTTCTTGCTGATATTCGGCTGCATTTTTGAGCTGCCGCTGGTGTTGGCGGCGTTGGTCGCCATTGGCATCGCGACGCCCGAGTTTTTAAGACAAAAACGCAAACACGCCATTTTAGGAATATTTATTTTAGCTGCCTTCCTCGCGCCCAGCGCCGACCCGATCACTCAAACCATTGTGGCTGTTCCGTTAATGGTTCTATATGAAATCGGCATTTTGCTTTCTTACTTAACCGTAAAGAGTAAGAACTCATAAAGTCTTTTAACCACAGAGTTCACAGAGTACACGGAGTAATTCATTGGAATTCCCTCAAATCATTGCCGTAACTCCGTGTACTCTGTGAACTCTGTGGTGAAATAGATTTTTGCGAGAGATTCAATGTTTTTGGTGCTGCGTTGACATTTATGGGCCCCAACCCCATAATTTCTTACAGATAAGCATGGATGGGAAGTTATCCCCCGGAGGCATTGAATGAAATTTTTTCTCGACACAGCCAGCATTAGCGAAATTAAAGAAGGCGTGGCTTTAGGAATCATCGACGGTGTTACGACTAACCCTTCTCTGGTGGCCAAAGAAGGCGTCAGCTTTCATGAAAGATTAAAAGAAATCTGCGCTGTGGTGAATGGCTCAGTTTCAGCCGAAGTGACCGCGCTGGATTTTGACGCGATGATCAAAGAAGGCCATGTTTTGGCCAAGCTTCACCCCAATATCACGGTGAAGGTTCCCCTCATTCCTGAAGGCATTAAAACCTGCAAAGCGTTAAGCTCTGAAGGCATTAAAGTAAACGTGACGCTTTGCTTCTCGGCGTCTCAGGCGCTGATCGCCGCCAAAGCGGGCGCTACCTATATCAGCCCGTTTGTGGGCCGGTTGGATGACATTTCCCAGGATGGTATGCAGTTGGTGAAAGACATTCTGCAGGTTTACAAAAACTACGATTTCAAGACTCAGGTTTTGGCCGCCTCTTTGCGCCACCCGCAGCATGTGGTTCAGGCCGCTTTGGCCGGGGCCCATGTGGGAACCATGCCTTTCTCAGTCATTAAACAGCTCTTTCAGCATCCCCTGACCGACATTGGTTTAAAGAAGTTTTTAGCGGACTGGGACAAGGTGAAGGATCAAGTTTCTAAGTAAAACGGCAATTTGTTTAAAGGGGATGGTGAAAACCATCCCCTTTTTTATTTTCAGATATTTCTCAGGTTGAAATGATTAAACACTATTTTTTAATCTTGATTCTCCTCGGTTCGGCTGGCTGCGTACCGGTGAGATCTTATGTCTCCAGTAAAACATTCGAGACGAGGACGAGCGGTAACACGCCCCCGCCGTTTCACGCGGAAGCGTTATCCCGCACTATTCGGGTGGCCATCGCGGTTCGGCATCTATCGGTAAAAATATTGGTGCCGGCGCCATTTGAACTGGATGGAATCGGCGTGTTGAATTCCCGGACGATTCAAAAGGGCTCTGAAAAATTATTGTCGTTTAATTTGACGGTCCAGGATTTGCAAAAACCCGAGGCAATGATCAAGCCTGTGGGCGCGGGTGAAGTGGAAGTGGACGGTAATCGTTACAAGGGCTTTATTAGGCTGATCACTGAAAACAACGGATGCTTAACCGTGGTAAATGAACTGCCGCTGGAAGATTATGTGATGGGCGTTTTGGCTGGAGAAATACCGGGAAGCTGGCCGATTGAGGCGCTTAAAGCCCAGGCGATCGCGGCCCGAACCTTCGCGGTCTATAAACAGTCCGAAGCCAAACGAAAAGCCCAGCCCTATGACCTGGAAAGCACCGCCTCTTCCCAAATGTATATCGGCTCCCGGCTGGTGAACCAGAACATTCAACAGGCGGTTTGGTCAACCCAGGGTGAAATTTTAACTTATAAAGACCAGCCCATCATGGCGGTTTTTCACTCCAACTGCGGCGGGGAAACGACCGGCGCGGCGGAGGTTTGGGGGCATGACCAGCCTTACTTAAGGCCTATTGACTGTTCGTTTGGAAACCACGGTCCGCATTATCAATGGAAAGAAGAGGTGGGCATTTCTGAAGTGACGCGTAAACTGCGGTTAGCCAAAATTTCCATTTACGATATTGTTCAAATTTCAGACGTGGACCGCGACGAGAATCACCGGGTGAAAAAATTGGTTTTAATGGATGGCGACGGAACTAAAAAGACCATTAAGGGCGCGGCCTTTAGAATGGCGCTGGGGCCGGATGTGATTCGCAGCACCCGGTTCGAAGTGAAACTGGACGGCGATAAAATGCTTTTTGGCGGTTTAGGCTGGGGGCACGGGGTGGGTCTCTGCCAGGAAGGCGCCTGCGGTATGGCCAAGGCCGGCTATGGCGCCTTTGATATTCTCAGACACTATTATTACGGCGTCATTTTGGACAAAATGAAGGAATAATCATTAACCACGGAGTAAGGCTTTAAATATTTTTGAAGTTGTTTTGCTAAGAGTTTTTGATTTACTCGGTGAACTCTGTGTACTCCGTGGTGAAAAAATATGTCTTCAGTTTTAGAATGGATCTGAATGAAATTAGACCTTTTTGATTATCATTTGCCGGCGGAGTCGATAGCCCAGAAGCCTTTGGCGAAACGGGATGGCGCCCGCATGCTGGTCTTGGACCGTAAAACGGGCCGGGTAGAGCATAGCCACGTCCGTGATCTGGCCAAATGGCTTTTGCCGAATGACCTCATGGTGGTCAATCAAACCAAAGTCATTCCCGCCAGGCTTTACGCGGTTAAAGCCGAAACCGGCGCCCGGCTTGAGGTGTTTTTGCTGAGGCCCGCGTTAAATGAGGCCCCGAACGAGTGGGAAGTATTAATTCATCCCGCCAAACGCATCAAAGGCGTATCGATTCTGAAATTGGAACCCAAGGGCGAAGTCGCGGTTTTGGAAGCTCTAGCCGACGGCCACTTTTTGGTACGGTTTAACAAGACCGGCAGCTTTAAAAAGTTCTTAAACCAATACGGCCATATTCCTTTGCCGCCCTATATCAAACGCAAAGACGATCTGGCTGACCGCGAGAGATATCAAACAGTTTTTGCCAAAAAAGACGGCTCCGTTGCGGCGCCTACGGCAGGGCTGCACTTTACACCCGCTCTGTTGGCCGACTTGAAAAAGCACGGGATTAAACAGGCCTCGGCGGTTTTACATGTGGGCCTGGGAACTTTTTTACCGGTGGACACGGACGAAGTGGAAGACCACGTCATGCATCCCGAAAGATTAGAAGTCTCACCCGCTTTGGCCCGGTCTATCCAAAGCACTAAAGCCCATCACGGGCGTGTGGTAGCCATTGGGACAACGGTGGTACGGGCTTTAGAATCGGCCGCGCAGGAAACGGGAGTAGTGAAACCCAGTTCTTTTGAAACCCGCATCTTTATTACACCGGGTTATCAATTTAAAGCCGTGGATGTTCTCTTTACCAACTTTCACCAGCCCAAATCCACCTTGCTCATGCTGGTCAGCGCCTTCGCCGGCCGAGACCGCATCATCGCCGCCTACCAAGAAGCGATTAAAGAAGGCTACCGCTTTTTGTCATACGGCGACGCGATGCTGATTCTCTAACGCTTAAACCTCGATAAATTCACCTGTAGCGTCCATCTCCCAAAACAGCCTGTCCCCGCAGCCCAAAGGGCGCAGGGGGCGGCGACGCTATGTTGATTTTGTAGCAAAAGTCCAAGTTGAATTTGTGCGGATGAGTCTCCCAAAACGGCCTGTCCCACGGAGCCTTGGCGTAGTGGGGCGGCGACGCCATTTTGATTTTGCAGCCGATGCCTTTAATTCATAATTCAAAATTCATAATTCATAATTCGCCCATGGGTTTCCCGGCGCGCTCACCCTCGAACCAAAGCGATCACTAACGTGAATAATGTGCCCAACGCATGCAACGGATGAAACCCATGGGCGTAACTCTCCCACGCCACATAAGCGCAGACCGCTAAAAAGGCGAGTCCCAATAGTGTTCGAGTCACCCGGTAAATCGTGGGGCCTAACGCCTTTAAACCTGATTGGAGCGATTCTTTAAAAACCTTCCAGATCATCTTTGAGGCGTGTAAGAGCAGTTTGCCGCCGTGTTTAACTACCCAGGCTAAAGCCCTCAATACATAGTGACCCGCCAACAGTAGAACCTCGAACAGGTTGGGTCTTTCACCCTTTTTAATCTTGGCCTTAATCCGGCTGATGACGGATATACCAACCGCCGCGCCCCAGGCTAAAGACTCTGTTTCGGACATGGGGGTATCCGGTGAGGTCTGCTGGGGTTTTACCGGCCCAACGGTTTTGGCGCTTTTAGGGGATTCGGCGGCAGCCGGGGCGGCATTGGATTCGGATGGTGCCTCCGTCACCCTGGCTTTAGGCGTCTTAGGCGCTTTCGGAGCGGCTTGATGGTTAAAGGTATCGACGGGATTACCGGCCTTAACCCATTCAACCAGTTTCTTGGCCTGGCCTTCGGTGAGTTGCCGGTCCAAAAGTACGGGCAGGACCTTTTCGGCCAGTTGGGGGTCCTCCAGACCGGCCAGGGCCATCACCGACCTTTCGGAAACCGTGTTTTCGGGTCCTAACTTTATAACTTGCTTATAAATCAGGTCCCGGGATTCGGGGGTAAGGGTTTTGGCTACCTTGAGGGCATAGTTGATGCGGGCCTGGGTGAAGCCCAGCTGGTCCGCCATTTGCTGTTGGGTAGGGTTAGCGGCGCTTTCCGAAAGTCTTTCGACCGCCAAGACCCAGTCCAGCCAGTGCATCTCGGTGCTCTGGTTATCCAGTAATCCGGCTAGTTCGGCCTGTTCGGGGCTAAGGTCCAAAACCAGGCAATCAAGAGAAGATAGACCAGCTTTCAGGCTCCCGGCATGGCGGATGTGGCCGCCGATTAACTCGTAATCGTGGTCAGGGGTTTGGATCTTTTCGGTTTCGGTAAGGGGGCGCACCTTGGCAGGGGTCTGCTGGCCGATTTGCTTTAAGGAGGCTGCCATGGCCTCCACCTTATCGGGGGGTAAGAAATGCCGGGGTTGTTTAGGGTTGGGCCGAATGCGAGTCGTAGGTATTTTGAGCAGTAAGGCGTCGGGCATGAAGGCTCCTTTAATATGGGCTTTTTGCCAGTATTTTTAATAAAAACCGAATTCGGTCAAGCCGTTTTTTAAAGAAATTTTCAGTTATTTAACAAAGCTATTTTTTGTCACTAATTTAAATGTTTTCTGTTCGGGTTTGAGAGTTGGAATGCTATATTTTTCAAGCCTAATACCTATCGACACTCCCCTATGAGTCCAATTGTTCCATTATGAGTCGAAAAGGTATTTTTGATTTCCCAGTTCAAAAACATATCCCCGTTTGGTAAACGTTTTTCAAAGTGCCTCTTATATAGTTCTTTGATTTTGGTTTTCTGTTCTGTTCCGCGAATTGTTTTGGCGAATTTGGTTTCTACCGCAACCGTTACTCCAACAGTTACCTGGCACCATCGTCAAACTGGTACCCGTACCCCCGGCTGGTGGAAAACCGCAACCGCGACTAAAACGCCTACTCCGGTCAACACCTCAACCGGCACCCGCACACCGGGAACTTTTACGTTTACCCCAACAATTACTTCTGTTCCTGTGGCGACATTCACCGCGACGGCGGTTCCTTATGAGTCTCTGGAAAACCCCCGGGGATTGACCGCTCAGGTGGAAGGGGAAAGTGTTGTTTTGACCTGGCATCCGCCTTCACACGGTCATCATAAAAATCCCAGCGACTATCGAATTTATCGTTCCAGCACACCGGATGGTTTTTATCAGCAGATGGGTGATTTGTCCGTGGCGGGACAGTCCTATCAATTTAATCTTTCCTACACCGACAGTCCCGGTCCGGGCGATTGGTGTTACGAAATTAGAGCGTTCAATAGTTTGGATATGTCGGAAAGTAATCCGTCGAATGATGTTTGTATTACGGTTGAGGGAATTCCAACTCCAACTTTAACTCTAACGTCGACGAAAACTAATACGGTCACCATTACCCCGACGCCGTCTTTCACTTTAACTTATTCGCCGACGTTGACGATCACGCCCTTGCCGCCCGCGGCTTTAGTGGTTGGCGCGTCCAGAACAAGTAATGTCCATGCTCTGTTGGATTCGGGCGTGGCCTGCGACAGTTTGCCGCAATGGTCGGGCGCGGGTATTTCTTATTCGGTGGGTGTTAGTGTCGTTTATGGAACTGAAGTTTATAAATGTAGTCAGGCTCATACCTCAATCGTCACTTGGACGCCGCCCAGCACGCCCTCGCTTTGGCAGGATTTAGGAACTTGTTCTGGTCCGACCGCTACACCTAATTGTACGGGCGCGACGGTTTGGTCATCGAATTCAGTTAATTATGTCTTGGGGCAAAAGGTGATTTACGTTGGGGAACTTTACGCATGCGTTCAGGCTCATACGTCTAACACGACTTGGACTCCGCCTTCGTCGCCGACCCTTTGGCAGGATTTAGGCGCCTGCCCGGCGGCGACCGATACACCCACACCGACACGCACCTTTACGATTACTCCGACCTATACGCTCACCAACACACGCACCATCAGCATGACAGCCACTAAAACCTCCACTAGCACGGCGACCAATACCGCGACTAAAACTGCGACAGTGACCAGCACCAATACTCCAACTAATACCAGTACTTCTACCTCGACTTGGACTTCTACTAAGACCGCAACTAACAGCTCCACTAATACATCCACCAGTACAATGACTAATACGTCAACGAAGACTGGAACTTATACCGCTACCAATACGCAGACTTCTACGGCTACGAATACCAGTACGGTTACTTCGACCTATACGGCCACAAATTCGTCGACTGAAACAGCGACTAATAGCGCCACCAATACGGCGACTGCTACATCCACTAATACACCTACCAATACGAACACCACTCTTAATACGGCCACCAGCACGAATACTTCAACAAATACCGCTACCAATAGCAGCACCAATACGATGACCAATACGGCAACCAGTACGGCGACCAATACCGCGACAACGACCAACACTTCCACCAATACAGCGACAAACACCGCTACCGCGACGGCGACCAATACGGCCACTAACACCAATACAAGTATTAATACGGCCACAAGTACCAATACCTCAACGAATACGGCCAGCAATACCAGTACGGATACGGCTACTAATACCGCTACCAATACTTCAACCAACACCAATACAGCTTCCGCAACCGCGACTGATACGTCCAGCAATACGGCAACGAATACCGTTACGGCCACCGCGACCAATACGGCGACTAACACAAACACGTTGGCTAATACGGCGACCAGCACCAAAACATCAACGAACACGGCTACCAGTACCGCCACAAATACTTCGACCAACACCGCGTCTTCAACTACTACCGACACGTCCAGCAATACGGCAACGAATACCGCTACGGCAACCGCAACTAATACAGCGACTAATACAAGTACATTGGCTAACACGGCTACCAGCACCAATACCTCAACGAATACGGCCAGTGATACGAGCACGGATACGGCAACCAGTACTGCTACAAATACTTCAACCAACACCGCGTCCTCAACTGCTACCGATACGTCCAGCGATACGGCTACGACGACAGCTACAAATACGGCGACGAACACCAGTACGGTGCTGAATACGTCCACTAATACAAACACCTCAACTGATACTGCCACCAATACGGCCAGCAGCAGCGCGACTGGTACGGCTACGAATACGCCAACTAACACGACGACGAATACCTCTACCGACACTCTGACGAATACTTCGACAAATACGGCCACGTCTACCAATACATCTTCAAATACTCCAACTGACACTGCTACCAGTACTTCAACCAATACGGCTTCTAATACGGCGACCGCTTCGGCAACAAATTCCCCTACTGACACGGCCTCAAATACAGCTACTGCGGTATCCACCAATACGTTTACTGCGACCAATACGACTACAGATACGACTACCACTACTGCGACTAATACGGTTTCAAACACTGCCACGCTTACAGCAACAAATACGCCGACCATGACTTATACGCCGATCAATTGCAGTGTGAGTTTGATTCAAGACGCGTCTATGAGCAGTCCTGAAGGGGTCGGGCAAGATTCTTCGGGAAATCTTTATGAAATTGAATCTGTTGCCGGACAACTTCAGGTTTTTAATTCGAGCGGTGTTTCAATTAATGCTTGGAATGGTTCAGCTTCTGGAAACGGAGCGTTTAATGATCCTGAAGGTGTGGCAGTAGATGCGGCAAACCAATTGGTTTATGTCAGTGATACAGGTAACGGAAGAATTGTAAAGTTTGGGCTTTCTGGAAATTATTTGAGCCAGTGGAGTACCTCAATCAATGGCAACTCTACCTATCCCGAACAGTTGGCTGTGCCAGGGGATGGATTTGTCTACATCGCTGATGCCGCCGCTGGAGTGATTTTGAAATATCAAACGAACGGAACCGCTGTGACCCAATTTGCGGGATCAGGGGTTGGACCGTTGAGTAATCCAACCGGCGTAGCGCTGGACGCTTCTGGCAATATTTATGTGACTGATCAAGGCACAAACCAAGTTGTGGTTTTGAATTCGACTGGGGGATTGGTAACGACCTGGGGTGGTTTTGGCTCCAATGCAGGTCAATTCATCGATCCGGAAGAGGTTTCGATAGATCCTTCTGTGGGCAATGTTTATGTGGCTGATACAGGCAATCAACGAGTTCAAGAATTTGATAACCGCGGCACCTTTATTAATCAGTTCACGGGTCAAACCGCTTATCAAGTTTCTTTCGGTAATCCAGCTGGTCTTTACGTGAAAGATGCTAACCACATTTACGTTGCTGATAGTGTCAATAATGACATCGCGGTTGTGGGCTCTTGCTCGGCGGTTGTTTCACCCACAGCGTCTTATACTTATACGCCTTGGCCAACATTGACGCCTACACCTACAGGCGTGCTTTTAACCGATACAATTACTTCAACAGCCACTCTTTCCAGCACATTTACGAACACATCCACTAATACCAATACGGCCACATATACGCCGACTAATACAGCGACGTTTACCATTACGCCCAATTCTTTTGCGCCTTCAGGCGTGTGTTTGTTTTATTCCGGAAGTTTTACATCTTTTAACAGTAACGTCGTTAATGGCAGTGCAATTGATTCTTACGGCAATTTATATTTAGCTCAAAATGACATCGTGGTTTTAAACAATCAAGGACAAAAGCATTTAGAATTTGGCGCTTCCAATCTTCAATATCCCGCGGGCATCGCGATTAACAATGCCCTTGGTTTGGTTTATGTGGTGGATTCCAATACAAACCTGATTAATGTTTTTAACTTACAAAACGGCGTTTTCCAGTATTCGTTCGGTACTGTTCAAGGAGGCGGTTTCCTTAATAATCCGACAGGAATCGCGTTAGATACTCTGGGTAATGTTTATGTCGCCGACACAGATAATGATCAGATTGATATTTTTACTCAGGTGGGGTCGCCCATAACAGTTGTGGGTGGTCTTAATTCACCGGAGGGCATTGCGGTTGATGGATCAGGGGACATTTTTGTTGGTGAAGCTGGACTTGCTCGAGTTACAAAGTTTAATTCGTCATATCAAAAACAGCTGTGTTTTAACGGAAGCAATACATTAGGCGAACCCTATGAGATGAAAGTTGATAGCAGGAATATTTTGTGGGTCGCGGACACCCAAAACAATTTGTTGTTTGCCTTTGATACGAATGGTAATTATCTAACTAGTTTCTTGGGGAATGACATAGGCGGCAGTCAGTTTGATGAACCGATGGTTTCGGTAGATTCAAATGAAAATGTTTATGTTCCCAATACCTTTGGGGCATTTGTGCAGGACTTTAGCTTTTGTTTAGTGACAAATACTCCGACGGCGACTTCTACGCCTGTTAATCCGACCAACACGCCCATTTTAGTTTTAGCTGCGACAAATACGATGACTCCTACGGGTACCTTATCGACAAGCACGCCTACAGGTTCAGCGACTTTGACTTCGACTCTTTCGCCTACGCCTACTTCAACGTTTGTGGCGGGTGCTTATGCCGCGAGAATAGCGGTTGCGAGTGATTCCACCTATATCGATACCCAGGGTAACTTTTGGATGGCGGATCAACCTTATGTTCAAGGCGGTGGAGCTGGTTGGGTAGTAAACGCTCAAATCTATTACACCACCAGCTCGATCATTGGTACGGCAGACCCGTCGCTTTATCAAAACTTTGATGAAGATTCTAATATTGAGTACAAGTTTGACGTCGCTCCAGGTAATTACCAGGTGACGCTCAAAATGGTGAACACGGATGATTTGCAGCCCGGTCAAGGTGTTTTCAGTGTATTGGCTAACGGAACGAATGTCATTTCGTCGCTAGACTTGGCCGCTACAGGTTACTTCAATGCTTACGATGCTACGTTTACAGTAACTGTGAGTGGAAATTCTTTAGATTTAGTTTGGTCGCCCACGGCAGGTTTGGCCACGGTATCGGCGATACAAGTTTTGGGTTTACAGCCTATACCTACGGCGACTACCACGTTTGTCCCTACACCTTGTGTGACCTACGGCAGTTCGATCGCGGTATGGAACGTTAACGACAAACCGATCAACGATACTTATGGTACTGACGGTAATGTGTATGTGGCTTCAACGGCCAACGTCATAAGGGTATTTACCACAAATGGTGTATTGTTGAGATCTTTTGGCAGTGGCGGCGCGGGAATTAATCAATTCAATCAGATTACGGGAATGGTTCAGGGTTTAGATGGTAACCTTTATTTAGCGGATAACGGCAACCATCGTATTACGGTGCTTGACACCTATGGAAACGCGGTCAGGTTAATCGGAGCAAGTCAATTGGCCAGCACTGGCGGTATCGCGATGGATAAGGCCGGTAATGTTTATGTGACGGACTACAACAATAACCGCGTTATGGAATATCAAGAGAATGGGACATTGGTGAAACAAATCGGCAGCGGGGTATCGGGCAACAGTTTGGGAGAAATGAATTTTCCCTATGCCATCGCGGTTGATAAAAACTCCAATGTTTATGTTTTTGAAATCAACGCGGGGCTTATCCAAATATTCAACGCGGCGGGTGTGGGCCAAACCACTTATGGCGCGTCTGGTATTCAAAGCATGAAATTTGACTCAAATGGATTATTGTGGGCGGTCAATGCGGCGACATGGGCGTTAAACATATTGAATCCCGCCAACGGAAACATATTAGAAATTGTCGGCAAACCGGGTACGAGTCCGGGTGAGTTTCAATTCCCGCTTGATATCTGCTTTGACTCACAAGGGGATGCTTTTGTTGCGGATCAGAACAATTTTGTGGTTCAAAAATTCTTGTTGTGCGGTAACCAAGTCGCAAGCCCAACAATAACTGTTTCGCCTACGCCTTGTGTGGCCTACGGCAATTCAATCGCGGTATGGAGCGTTAACGATAAACCAATCAACGATGCTTACGGTAGCGACGGAAATGTGTATGTGGCTTCAACTGCCAACGTGATACGGGTATTTACCGCAAACGGTGCATTGTTGAGATCTTTTGGAAGTGGCGGAGCGGGAACTAATCAATTCAATCAGATTACAGGAATGGTTCAGGGTTTAGATGGAAATCTTTATTTAGCGGATAACGGCAACCATCGTATTACGGTACTTGATACCTATGGAAACGCGGTCAGGTTAATCGGAGCAAGTCAATTGGCCAGCACTGGCGGTATCGCGATGGATAAGGCCGGTAATGTTTATGTGACGGACTACAACAATAACCGCGTTATGGAATATCAAGAGAATGGGACATTGGTGAAACAAATCGGCAGCGGGGTATCGGGCAACAGTTTGGGAGAAATGAATTTTCCCTATGCCATCGCGGTTGATAAAAACTCCAATGTTTATGTTTTTGAAATCAACGCGGGGCTTATCCAAATATTCAACGCGGCGGGTGTGGGCCAAACCACTTATGGCGCGTCTGGTATTCAAAGCATGAAATTTGACTCAAATGGATTATTGTGGGCGGTCAATGCGGCGACATGGGCGTTAAACATATTGAATCCCGCCAACGGAAACATATTAGAAATTGTCGGCAAACCGGGTACGAGTCCGGGTGAGTTTCAATTCCCGCTTGATATCTGCTTTGACTCACAAGGGGATGCTTTTGTTGCGGATCAGAACAATTTTGTGGTTCAAAAATTCTTGTTGTGCGG
>JABDGD010000010.1:51592-67705 GCA_013286205.1 Candidatus Firestoneibacteriota bacterium
TTTCAATTCCCGCTTGATATCTGCTTTGACTCACAAGGGGATGCTTTTGTTGCGGATCAGAACAATTTTGTGGTTCAAAAATTCTTGTTGTGCGGCGGTAGTTTGACGTCTCAAGCACCAACCCCTGGGCCTAATTACTACTCTATGAAATTGGATTCGGGTTCCAACCAAAACTATATTGACGCTTCCGGCAATAACTGGCTCGCGGACCAAAGCTACAGTGTTGGCAGTTACGGTTACACGCAAGGCGGTCAGGTGGTGACTAGTAGTGCCAATATTACCGGTACTAATTCACCAGCTTTGTATCAAATCTTCCGAGAAGGAAGCAATCTTAGCTATAGCTTTAGTCTGCCGATGGGTCATTATCAAGTGACGTTGAAGTTCGTGGACCTGATAAGTACGGCTGCTGGCCAAAACGTGTTTAATGTGGCCGTTCAGGGTGATGTGGCGGCTCAAAATTTAGATATTTATAAAGCGGTTGGGCAAGCAGTGGCCACGGACAGAACTTTCCGCATTAACGTTACCAACACCTCGCCCGTGACGATTCAATTGTCGGCGGTTCAAGGTATGGCTTTTGTTTCCGCGATTGAAATCAGCGGGTTACAGCCGTCTACGGAACCGGTTCTGAATTACTTTTTTGAACCGGGCGGCACGGGGTTGATGCCTTAATAAATTTGAGGGTGTGTTATGTTTAAAAAGTATTTGAGAATCCTACTTTCGACCATCATGTTGATGGGGAATACGTCTGTTTATTTGGCGCCATTTTCCTCAACTCTTTTTCGCTGGGGCGCGGCGGCTTGTATAGGCGCTTTTGCTATTCCGCAAAGGGCTTTCTCCAAGTCTGTTCGTGGTGGTTTACCACCTGCGAATAAGGTGGTGGATTTGGGCTCCGCTGTTATTGGTGACAACCCAACAGATAGAGAATTATCCCGTCTACGCTATTTTGAAGTGCCATTGATCCCAGGTTCCCAGGCGGTTCAAGGGAATGAAAATCATGAACTTGCTGTGGTATTGCGCCAAACGATGGGTCGTTTTGACGATGAAAAAATGAGTAAGGTTGAGGAGTTTTTAAACAATCACCCTGATAGCCGATGGACTCTAGCGTTGGAACTCAATAGAGGTTTTTGGCTTTATCACCACGGTTATTTTTCATTGGCAATGAACTCTTATAAAAGTGCATGGGCTATTGGCAAAGATGAACCGGGTTACGCCCAAACTCTAGCGAACCGTGCTTTGGCGGAATGGATTCGCATGGATAGCCGTGTGGGCCGCATGGATGAAATGCAAAAATTATTAGCTGTAGCGAAAACTCGAAGGACTTCGGGTATTACTTCGCGTTATTTGGAACAAGCGAAAGACGCTCTGTGGGTGATGAAAAACCGGCCTGGGAAGGCTTTTTATTGCGGTGCTTATGCTTTAAAAAATATTTTGAAACAGGACAACCCCCAACAAGCAGACAATCCTATCTTTGACGCAATTAAATCCACCAGCACAGGGTTTTCGTTAAAAGAAGTTAAAGATTTTTCTGACCGTTTAAGTATGAATTTTCAGGTAGCGAAACGTCAGCCCGGCGCCAAAGTGATTATCCCTGCTGTTGTTCACTGGAAATTGGGTCATTACGCGGCTTTGTTGGATGAAAAAAACGGGTCAATTTATTCCAAGGATCCGACATTTCAAAACGAGACTTGGTTGAGCGAAAAAGCTTTGGATGAAGAAAGTACGGGTTATTTTTTGGTACCTGCAGGTCCCTTACCAGATGGCTGGGTTTCTATTTCGGATGAGGAAGCTGCTAAAGTTTATGGAAAAGGGGATGTGGCCGGAGCTGCCACGCCACCTCCTTTTGATTACACGCCTGATAGCTGCGGTATGCCTCGGGCAAAGATAGACTTGTTTTCTATCTCTTCGATGATGACAGATACACCGCTTCGCTATAACCCTCCCGTTGGTCCAAAAATAGACATGCGGCTAGTTTATTATCAGCGTTCACCTAATGCGTTACCTTCTACGAATTTCGGTCCCAATTGGAATTTTAATTGGGCCGGTTATGTTCAATGCCACTATCACACGGAAATTGTTAATAATGTTTCAGTAGGTGTTTTAGACCCAGGGTGCAATTTGTTTAATCCGGGTGGCGGGGAAGAAGAAGTGGCGGCTTTTGGCGGTTATTCCAATTACACTCAGAGTTTAATAACGATCACTTCAACAATACCCAGCGGCACCTATCAGGGTTTTCCCGCCTCTGTTCAAAGACAATTGAAAGATGGTTCTGTTGAAATTTATGGGTTGGCGTTAATCAGCGCGCAAGGTTATACGCTTTTGTTAACTCAAGTACAGGACGCACAAGGAAACGCAGTAAATTTGGCTTATGATTCGGCTGACCGCATTTCAACTATTACGGATGCTGTAGGTCAAGTGACCACATTTAGTTACGTGAATCCTGCAGACTCCGGTTTGTATTCATCGCCTTATAGCCAAACTAAACACATTAATTTGGGTGGAATCTTACAAGCTAATCTAAGCGTTAGCTCGGATGGTCAAGATCAGTTGGTCTATGCCGATGGGTATAATCAACCGGATTACACTCAAAAGGGCAGAGTAGTTCAGGCGGATAATGGTGGTTCGCCTGGGGCAGCTATTCCTCCAACGCCACCGCCAGCCGATGTCATTATTTTTGACGGCTTGGTTTCTCAAATTACCGACCCGTTCGGGAGAACTGCGACTTTTAACTACAACAACATCGGAAATTTAATTTCTGTTACTGACATGATCGGTATGACTTCGTCGTTTTCCTATACTCCGCCCAACACTTGGAATCCCTATTCAGAAGATTGGGTAACCACCATGACCACACCTTACGGAACTACGACTTTTGACTATACGGGAAGCGAGATAGAGGGTACGAGTTTCACTAAAAAAACTGATCCGATGGGTCTTCAAGAAGTGGCCACTTTTACCCAACCACAACCGATACCTAACTCGGTTTCGTCAAGTGCCCCTCCAGCAAGTGGGGTTAATGATGGTGCAGTCGGGGATCGAGATACTTTGTATTGGGATTCTAGTGCGATGGCGAAAGATCCTATAGATCCTGCTTCTGCGACTATCTACCACTGGCTTCACACGCAGGAGGACCAGCAATCCGCTATTATTGAATTTACAAAAAGACCATTAGAAACCCAGGTTTGGAATGTTTACTCTGGGCAAACGGCCTCTGTTTATGAAGGTAGTGACTTTATGTTCGCTTTACCGTCGGCTACCACTCGTTGGGTTTACGATGCTCAAGGCAATCAACAAGAACAGGCTTATTTATACAGCTATAACGATTTTGGATTGAAAACAAAAGTCACAGATCCTCTACAGCGTATTTATAACTACACCTACGCTTCCAACAATCTTGATTTGTTAAATGTACAAGACGGCGCTAGCGAAACACTGGCTGGCTACACCTACAACAGCCAGCATGAAGCGTTGACTTATACCGATGCCTCTGGACAGGTTTGGAATTATTCCTATAACGCTCAAGGTCAAATGACCTCGATGACAGCTCCTGTGGCGGGCGAAAACACGCAATATAACTACGATAGTAACGGTCATCTGATATCCATTGTGCCGCCGCAATCAGGGGGCAAAGTTACTTATACCTATGACCATATTGGCCGTGTTGCGAGTAAAACCGATTCAGACAATGGCACGCTTTCATACAGATATGACAATTTAGATCGAATCACTCAAATTAATTACCCTGATGGCACGACTGAGGTGTACGGATATACTAAGTTGGACTTAACAAGCTATACTGATCGCCAGGGTCGTATTACTAATTATTCGTATGATAACGACCGTCGCTTGATTTCTGTGACTGATCCTAAACAGCAAACCACCCAATATGGTTGGTGCGCCTGCGGTTCGTTGGATTCAATTACGGATCCGAAGGGCAACAAAACTACTTTTGACCGCGATGTCGAAGGTCGAGTGACCACCAAAACCTACCCTGATGGTTCCACTAACAATTACACCTATGACCAGGGCAGTGGCCGCGTGGCTGATATAGTAGATGGTAAAAAGCAGGATACTCGTTATTTGTTTGGTGCTGATGACAAGTTGTTGTCGGTAGGTTATTACGACGGCGCGGTAAATACCGCTCCGGTGAGCTTTCAATATGACTCCACCTTGGGTCGTTTGACTCGAATGACCGATGGTACAGGCACTACCAGCTATAACTATTACCCAATAGGCAGTTTGGGTGGTAATCACATCCAAAGTGTTTCGCAGCCTGTGGGTACAACTAGTGCCAATGTAATGTACAGCTATGATGCTGATGGAAGAGTAACTAACCGGTCTATCGACGGCACTGCAGAAACCTATAGCTTTAGCAACACCGAATTGACGAATGTAACCAATTCGTTGGGAAGCTTTGCCTACAGCTATGACCCGGCTAGCACACGGCTGACACAGATTACTTACCCTAATAGCCAGCAAAGTAGTTTTACTTATTACCAACCTTCCAACCCCATTGGTTCGGGTCGGTTACAAAGCATCAATAACAGCTTTGGCAGCCAGACTCTGTCCAAGTTTGGTTATACCTACAAAGCGGCTGGCGATGTGAATACCTGGCAAGAGCAGTTGGGCAACCTGCCTGCGGATGCCAAGATTTATACGATGGGTTATGACTTGGACAGCCAAATTACCAGCGCTACGTTAACCAGTGGCATTAGTGGTTTTGACGGGTTAACGGCAAATCAATCAGTGACCTTTGGATATGACGTTTCAGGTAACCGCACGGTTGAACAAGCCCCGGCGTTTAGTAACAACTTCAATACCAACAGCTTGAACCAATTGACAAATGTGACTTCGAAGCCGATTACCATTAATGGTCAAACTAGTCGGCCTGCCACGGTAACGGTGAATGGACAGACGGTTACGGAAGATGCAAACAATCAATACAAAACAACTCTGTCACCGACTTCCGCAAGCAGTACGCCTGTTACGGTTGTGCAGATAGCCGCGGATGGAACCAATAACACGGTGAAGAATCATATTCTTAATACCATACCCTTGTCGTATGACGCCAATGGCAATGTGATACAGGACGAGAAGAACAAGTATGTGTGGGACAACCAGAATCGGTTGGTGCAGATACAGGTGATAAACCCACGGCCGACAACAATGGCGGATACGATTAACATGACCTATGACGGGTTGGGACGTAGGGCGAGTATTGCAGAACTGCACGGCACCACTACATTGACGGCTAAAACATTTGTATGGTGCGATAAAGACCTTTGTCAAGAGCGTGATGTGACTGGCCGTACGGTAACTAAACAGTTCTTCTGGAATGGAGAACAGATAAATGGCATTAATTACTATTACGCAAAAGATAACCATGGCAGTGTGAGGGAAATGACAGATGGTAATGGAGTTGTACACGCCAGTTATGATTACGATATCTTTGGCCGGCAGACAAAGATAAGCGGAGACCTTGATAGCGATTTTGGGTATACAGGATTTTATGTTGAAAAAACCATTTGCCTAGATCTGACATGGTTTAGAGTTTATGATCCTGAAAAGGCAAGGTGGTTGAGTAGAGACCCGAAAGGCGAATTTACGGGCCCTAATTTGTATGCGTATGTCTCGAATAATTCGATTAGATTTAGGGATGTTTTGGGTTTAGACAAAACAACAGGAAATGGAGGTGGGAATGGTACTGAGGGAAGTTCGTGTCCGCTGCCGCAACTACAAACACCACAACAATTACCCAAAGTGCCGGAACCACCAACCGCAACATCTACTCCGCCAACGAATATACCACCGACACCAACGCCTTATATAACTCCGACGCCGACTTGGGGACCTGGGCAAGAGCCTCCACCTTGGTCTGAGCCTTTAAGGACATTTCCTTACGTTGGTGAACCAAGTGGGCCAGACGGGGAAGATCCCGAACCACCTGACACTGATAGGCCGCCGTTACCACCGGCTAACCCACCTGCGTTTCCTTGATGATTTTTTTGAAAACGGGATGTATTAGTTTTGCTTGGAAGCATAGGTCTGTTATGCAGTATTCGTCACTACATCCCGACAATTATTAACAATGGATTGGGTGATGGTTTTCGGATAAAGTTAAAGTATGAAAAAAAACGAATTTGAGATGAAGAAAATCTTGTTTTTTTGTGTGTGCTTTTTTATTCTTCCGTATTCTTTGTGGTCTGGTATCGATAAAAAAAATGAGGCGAGTAGTGTTGAAAACGTTATTTCTGTACAGAACAAAAGGGATGGTTTTATTGTATATAACAATTTAAAAAAAATTGGGTTTATTGATCTGCAGGTGTTTACTAAAGATGGAAAATTTCATCCTTTCGAAGTATCCTCCCAGTCTTCACACACACAATATGCTTCCGATTTGTCAGATGGTAAGGTTTTTCTAAAAGTTTTTTTTAATTTTTTAAAATCCGGCATTCATATTCGCTACACTTTAAAGTTCCAAAAAGCAATAAAGGATGTTGGCGTCTATTGTTGCGTAAGACTTGTTTATAACGATTGGGTCAATTCTTACTATCAGATAGGCTCCAAACAAGGAAGGGTTCCTCTTAGGCTGGTTTCTGGGAAATATATTGCGAATACCTATGCTAAGTCTTTTCAGTTGGGGCCATCAGAAGTCTATAACGGTTTAATGTTAAATGTTGATACTCAGAAAGAGTTTGGGCTCGGACTTGAAGCGAACGATCAATACGATGGAAGTCTTAATTTTTATTTGATTCCTTCGGAGACTCGACAGAAACAATCTGATTGGAAAGCTGGGGAGAGCAAAGTTTTTGATTTCGAATTTGGGTTTAATAGAAGAACTAATTCTCTTGAGGATGAATTGAACTCACTTGTACCGAAGATTGTTTTGCCGCAAAAGAATCAACTTACGTCGGCTGAATTAGCTTTCGGTAGAAGCCAGTTAGAGCGAATGCTTCGGGATCGTCCGGCAATGTCTCCTTATGTTCGAGAAGGTGATGAGCTGTGGAATTGGATGATAAGACAATTTGCGGGAGAATATGTGAAGGGTGGGATATGGTGGGATGCGAGAAACCCTAAGCCGCTATGGGATGCTATGTCGTACGATGCTGTGCGCGGGGAAAAGGCCCATATTCAAGTTAGTAAAAACCGGTATATTTCTAAAGATAATCATTACGGAGAACCAAAAACTGGCCCAATTCTTTGGATTGAAACAATTTTTGAGATTTTTAATTTGAAATTATCAAATCTCGACTATTCAACTGAAATTTTGGCGAAGCAAGGAAAAATAAGCAAAGAGGAATTGGTTTTCAAGGAAATGTTGAAAGAAGAACAAACTAAGCGACTCGCAAATGATTTTTTCAATAAAACTTGGATACCACATTGCAAAAAACTTTCTTTGCCTTATGAAGATCAATTTGTGAAACATGCATTTCCTGGAAACGCGACTGATATCTCTCCGCTTGAGTTATTTGACTCTCGTTTTAAACCTGATGATTTTCACTATAATTTTTTTGCAAATGAATATGAAAGGCTTTTTAAAAGTTGAATTTTAAAAAGTAAAGGTGCGTAGTGTGAAAATATCATTTGATCCTTTCGCGTTGAAAATAGTTGTGTCGTCAGATTTTTGCTGAGATTGTAGAAGTTTTGTAGGTGTTTAAGGTGTGGTTTTGGCAATTTTTAATTTTTTGTTTCCGATATCGTCTTCGGCTCTGGGAAAGGGGAAGACTTTCCTCTGCCATGGAGGCGTGGCTTGTGATGGCAATGTCCGAATAATTATTTCGAAGATTCTCTTTATTAATGTTTTTAAATATTGTTCTTTCATGTCCGTAAAAATAGTTCGTCATCCGCATTGAGGCTTAGGCTTTGGTTGGAACTTCAATGTCTAATTGAGAATCCGATGAAAGCGGGCAGGATATTTAATTGATGGAATATAAGTCATTCATTTTTTTCCAGTGCTTTGCGAATGAATAAATTTGCAGGGATTTCGAAATAACGATAGGACAAATGAGCGATACCAAAGGTGGCGGTTACATAAATCAGAAAGTCCAAGTATTCGTTTTTCCCGGTCATGAAGGGCCAGAGTAGAAATAAAATAAAAATGTGATAAAGATAACCGCCGTAACTGAGTTTGCCAATAAAAGCTGGAATGGCCCAATGTTTAGATTCGAAATTTCTCAAGTGAAGCCCGCCCAACAGAAACAAAAACACGCCTAAAACAACGGCATAGGTTCCTGTGCTTATCCACCAAGATTCGACCAAAACATAGTGATGCCAATAGTAAAGATTGATGAGGAAAAAACCGGAAAGACAAATATAGGTAGATGTTTTTTTGTTATTTGAAAGATATTTTTTATAACGTTTCGAGAATATATAAAGCAGACAGCCGACGGCTATGGAAATGAAGCTGGAAAATGAATTTAATACAAATGCGCGATAATTGAAGAAAATATAGCGGCCAGCATAAGTTCCGAACACCATGCCAAATATAATGAGCGAAAACATGAAAATGATGAGGTTTTTTTCATTTTTAAGACGTTTTAACACGAGAGGATAAAAGAGATAAAACTGCTCTTCGACTGCTAATGACCAAAGAACGTGCCAGTGCAAGGGATAGACATATTGGTGGCGAAGGGGCTCGGAAAAAATAATAAACCAATTAAAGGTAAAGGTGGCAATTGAAGCCCAGAAGGAAAAGTTCATGGGGAGATGTGATTCATTCATGGTGATTTGCACATCGTGGTGAGAAGAGTCGAAAAAGAGGCTGACGATGACACCGATGAGACAAACTAAAGTCAAGAGAGGGAATATGCGCCCGATTCGTCTGGCGTAAAAATCCTGATAATCTGGGTTAAAAAGGCCTCCGGGCATAGAGTCTATTAAACGAGTGATAATAAAACCCGAAACAACAAAGAAAATGCTCACGCCATATCCACCATTGCTCCAAAATCGGTACCACAGATAAGCTAGGAAAAATGGCTGGGATTGAGATGAAATGTACTGACTACCGAAGTGCACGGCCAGAACGACTAAAATCGCGAATGCGCGCACTAAATCAACGATCTGGTATTTTTCTGGGGCGATGAATTTGTTTTTTAGTGTTGATTTCATGTGTAAGGATTTTACAACGATTGGCATGTCTTATGCGGATTGATTATCTCTGTGACCATTTGCGCGCTAAAATTAGTAAGCGTTTTTAATTCACTTTAAGACTTGTTGACCATCCAGGCTGAAAAGCCTTCCAGGAAATCTTTAAAACCCGTCATGTGCTGAAGAGGAAAGTTATATTTTTTATCAGCGTTCTCCAACACTTTCATAAAGCAGGAAAGCCAAACCTGACGGGCGGCTTCATCGATCTCAAAGGGGATGTGCCGGGCTCTCATGCGGGGTGGGCCATGGTCTATGACATAGAGCGGCGGTCCGCCGAGGACTTGAACGAAAAATTTGGCTGACTTTCGCGAAGCCTCTTCAAGGTTTTCAGGAAACATGGCGCGGATAGAAGACTTGCCGAGTTCTTGATAAAAATCAGAGAGCATTTTAAAGATATTTTCTTCGCCCATGAGCGGGTAGATTTCCCGGCTGGGGCCGGGTCCCTGAGGCGGGCCTTGCGGCGGCACATAAATATTTCTTTCCATGCGGGATATTTTAACGGATGAAGGCCTAAATGCCGTTAATATAATCGTGGTTTTCATATTCATGGATAAGATCATGACTCTCGAAAAATCAAAATCAATTCTTTGCGGCTTGGCGGGCTTGCTGCTGTTTTGGGGCCTGTTTCATTTTCGGGCGCTTTTCGGCGGACAAACCTTTGTGATGGAAGACGCTTCCAGCTTTTGTTATCCGCTGTGGAAGTATGGCGCGGATGTTTTTGCTCAGGGCCTGATTCCTCTTTGGAACTCAGCCGCGGCTTTTGGCACCCCTTATTTGGCGGATCCTCAAATGGCGGCCTGGTACCCGCCGGTTCGAGTGTTTTACTTATGGCTTTCGCCGGAAAATGCTTTTCGCTTTTTAATTCTGGTTCATCATTTGTGGGCGATGCTGGGTTTTTGGTTTTTCGCTAGGGGCCGAGGCTACTCAAACTTTTCGTCTTTAGCCGGGGCGGTTGTATTTGGTTTTTCTATGCATTCGATTTGTCTTTTTGGCAATCCCGCCATTTTATTTAGCTTTTCCTGGATTCCGTGGGTTTTTGGTACAGCGGAACGCCCATTCAACAAAACTCATACCCATCTTTTGAGTCTTTCTGTTTGCGCGGCCATGCAATTAGTTTCTGGTTATCCGTTGGTTTTTTATTTAACGGTATTGTTTGTGGTCTTTGATTTGTTGTTGAAGCTTTTCAAAAACCTGAAGGGTTTCGATTGGCTTGAGTTTTTCGAAATGGCCGGAAAGTTGGGGCTGGCACTGGGACTGGCGATTGGGTTTAACCTGGTTTGGCTGATACCTTTTGAAGAGTTTAGGCAGTTTAGTAATGTGGCGGCCCGCCTGCAGGTCACTCAGGGATTGCCTTTCGATTTTTTGCGCTCGTTCTTGAATCCTTTCTGCGCCAAGACGATGGACGGGAATCTTCAGGTACCTTTTTGGATATCTTGCTTTTATGTTGGACTTCCGACTTTGGCGATTGTTCTTTGGGCAACATTAAGGGGAAAAGTTCGTTTATCCAGTCTGGCGCTTTTTTTATTGGCGCTCGTATTAAGTTTAGGCGAGTCAGCAAAACTGGGGGATTGGTTTCGGTATTTTGTCCCTTTTTATGGGTGGGTAGCGCGATCGGGCTGTTTAATGCCGATGGTCGTTTTTTTCGCGGCCAATTTGACGGCGGAGTGTTTGGAGTCGGTGAGGACGCCTGAAAACAAAAGGACCGATAGTATTTTCTTTTGGCTTTCCGCTCTGGTTTTTGGTTTGGCGATTTACGAGGGTGTGTTTGCCGGCTTTTGGCCGCTCTGGGCCGCTTTGGCGTTTGTTTTACTGGCGGGGTTGGGCCGTTTTTCTTTTCGCGTTAGGGCCATTTTCTTTTTAATCTCGGTTCTTTTTTCACTTTGGCCCTTCGATCAAATGATGTATCTCACGTTAGATCGATCCTTCTACGAGAAAAAACCGGCTGTGTTGAATGTCCTGAAGCCGGTGGGACGTCTTTATCAATCGCCGGAAATCGTGAATGCTTTTCAGGTTTCGCCGGGAAAAAATCTGGGGGATAGTTTTAATCATTTAAAAGAGAATCTGATTCCTGATATCCCGTTAAATTTTGGCGTGGAAGAAATTTGCTACAAGAATTCGCTGTATTTGAACTCGTTTTTGAGATGGTACCTCCTCTCGGGTGAGATGAAACCAAAACCCTTGGAAAAGCTCTTGAGTTATTGGGATGTGAAGTACGTTATGGGCCGAACCCCTTTTCCTGATTTTGAGAATAGGGGTGTTGATGATTTGAACACTCGACTGGATGAGAATCCCGCGCCCTTTTCTAAATGGTTTTCTGTGCCGGAGGCGCTTGCGGCTGGGGAATGGGCGGCTGATGCTGACGAGGTTAAGAGTGGGCAATTTGATTTTAAAAATAAATGCTGGATAGCGGATAAGGTTATGGCGGGAAGCTATTCGCGCAGGCTTGTTTCGGAATTAGTCAGGACGCCTGAAGGGGTGGAACTGCAGGCAAGCGGGACCGGAAAGGCCCTGCTGGTATCCAGCGAAACAGCTTATCCTGGATGGAAAGCCCGAACGGCACAAGAATGGCATGATGTAGAAGACGTCAATCATGGCTTTCGCGGGGTGATTCTTAAAGAGGGGGAAGAAAAGGTGACTTTGGCTTATCGGCCCACTTCTTTCAGGTTGGGCTGCTTTTGTTCACTCTTAGTGAGCGCTTTTTGGCTATTCTTACTGCTGAATTTTCCAAACCCCAAGAGGATGACGAATGAGCTTTCATGAATTTCAAATCACGGCCAAAGACGCTAAAACTTCGGCCCGCAATGGTCTTTTAAAATTACCGCACGGTACCATTCAAACACCCTGCTATATGCCGGTGGGTACTCAAGCTTCGGTCAAAGCCCTTTCGCCGGAAGATGTGTTGGCCTGTGGTTCTGAAATTCTTTTAGCGAATACTTATCATTTGATGCTTCGCCCGGGAGCTGATTTAGTCGCCAAAGCGGGCGGGCTGCATCAGTTCATGCATTGGGATAAACCGATTTTGACTGATAGCGGTGGTTTTCAGGTTTTTAGTTTGGCCGATCTTCGAAAAATAACGGAAGAAGGCGTAAGGTTTCAGTCTCATCTGGATGGAAGCGCTTGGGAAATGACCCCTGAGAGCGCCACGCAGATTCAACATAAGATCGGCGCCGATATCATCATGGCGTTTGATGAATGTATTCCTTATCCCTCACCCGAAGAATATGTGGAGAACTCGGTGGACCGCACGGCCCGCTGGGCGGAACGCTGTTGGGAAACGCATAAGAAAAGCGGGCGGGATCAAATTCAAGCCCTCTACGGCATCGTGCAGGGCTCGAATTTTCCTCACTTGCGTGAAAAGAGCGCTAAGCAATTATTGGCTTTTGATTTTCCGGGTTACGCCATTGGCGGGGTATCGGTGGGTGAGCCCAAAGAAAGTATTTATCAGGTGGTTAAGAACACGGCGCCCTATTTACCTGAAAACAAACCGCGTTATTTGATGGGAGTGGGAACACCGGAAGACCTTTGGGAGTGTGTGGAACGCGGCATGGATATGTTTGACTGTGTGATGCCGACCCGCATCGCCCGTAACGGAACGGCTTTGACCCGTAAGGGCAGAATTATTCTTAAGAACGCCCAATATACCGAGGACTTTAGTCCCCTGGACCCGGAATGCTCCTGCGAATGCTGCCGCTTCTACACGAAGGCTTATTTGCGGCATTTGTTTCAGGCGGAAGAGCTTTTGGTTTTGCGCTTGGTGAGCCTGCACAACCTGCAATTTATGACCGATGTTACGTTAATGATTCGTAAAGCCATTACGGAGAACCGGTTTTTAGAGGCCAAAAACCAATTTTACGCGGACTATTTCAAAGGCCAAATTCCTTTTAAAACCCAGTCATAAAAAGGGTGTTTAACCACTCCCCCCAAGGGGGATTTTTGATCCCCGAATCTTTTTTAGGGGACAAGGCACCCAGACACCAAGGAAGGCAAAAAATAAGGATTTTTGGGTGAAAGAATGATCGAGATTAAAGATTTTCTTAGTGTCTTGGTGGTTCAAGGGTTTTAGCTGATTTAGTCGGCTTGAAACACTTTTGCAGATCAGGCTTACTTTTTTGTCGCAAGCGCTTTTAAAGGCTTGGCCAGCCGCCAGAGTCTTGGTTTGGGTGTTGCTGTCTACCCTTTGATCTTCTGTTGAAAAACCCTACAATCTGTTGTAATTTACCTCTCCACTTTACCTCGCTCTACACGCGGCCCAGCTAAAAAGGCCGCTTTTTTTAACTCTGGAATAAACCTTGCTTATGCATGACGGACTAAATACGCGGGAGAAATGAATGTCGGAACAACCGGTTCAAGTGAACGAAAACGAGAACTTACTTTACCCCTTTGACGCGGGCAAAGATGCCTGCGGTGTGGGTTTTGTGGCGAACATGAAGAACAAGAAGTCCCACGAAATCGTTCAGCAGGGTGTGGAAATCCTCTTAAACCTCAATCACCGCGGAGCCTGTGGTTGTGAAATCAACACGGGTGACGGCGCTGGTATTCTCATTCAAATCCCTGATAAGTTTTTCCGTAAGAATTGCTCCAAGTGGGGTATTCAGCTTCCTAAAGAAGGTGAATATGCCGTGGGTTCTGTGTTTCTGCCCAAAGAATCTAATCAAGCCAAAGCGTGTGAAGATATTTTTGCCCGTGTGATTAAAGAAGAAGGTCAGGAACTTTTAGGCTGGCGTTTAGTGCCGACTGAAAACGCTGAGGTGGGCCCGACGGCCCGCGCTGGTGAACCGGCGATGAAGCAAATCTTCATCGGCAAGTCCGCTTCCATTAAAGATTCGGATGCTTTTGAACGGAAACTCTTTTTAATCCGTAAACGCGTTGAACACGCCGTCTCAGCTGACGCCAAGATTAAAGAAAAAAGCCTCTTCTATGTCACGACCCTGTCTTGCCGTACCATTGGCTACAAGGGCATGTTGACCACCGGCCAGGTTTCGCCTTATTTCCCGGATTTGCGTGATAAGGATATGGAGTCGGCTATCGCTTTGGTTCACTCCCGCTTCTCGACCAACACTTTCCCGTCTTGGGATTTGGCCCATCCTTTCCGTTACATCGCCCACAACGGTGAAATTAACACCTTGCGCGGCAATATTAATTGGATGCATGCCCGCGAAGCTTTGTTTGAAAGCTCGCATTACACTCCGGAAGAAATGAAGAGAATTCTCCCGATCGTTCGGGAAGGGCAGTCTGACTCGGCGACTTTTGATAACGCCCTGGAAATTTTGGTCATGGGCGGCCGGTCTTTGCCTCATGCCATCATGATGCTTATCCCTGAAGCCTGGACTGGCCACGCCACCATGCCTCAATATAAGAAAGACTTTTACCACTTCCACTCCTGCCTGATGGAACCCTGGGATGGCCCGGCGTCCGTCGCTTTTACGGATGGTCAGGTGATCGGCGCTATTTTGGACCGCAATGGTTTGCGTCCTTCCCGCTATTACGTGACGACCGACGACATGGTGGTCATGGCCTCCGAAGTCGGCGTGTTGGATATCGAACCCAAAAAGATTCTCAAAAAGGGCCGTTTAGAGCCGGGAAAGATGTTCTTGATCGACCTTAAAGAAGGCCGCATTGTTGAAGATGTTGAAATTAAAGAAAAAATTGCCAAAGAACAGCCTTACGGCGAATGGTTAAAACAAAACTTAACTACGTTAGAAAACCTGCCGGAAGCGCCGCATGTGCCGGAACCGGATCATGAAACTGTTTTGAAGCGCCAAAAGGCTTTTGGCTACACCCATGAAGATGTCCGCATCCTGATGGCGCCGATGGCGATTAACGGCGAAGAAGCCATTGGCTCGATGGGTGACGACACCCCTATGGCTATTTTGTCCAATAAGAACCAGTCGTTATTTAACTACTTCCGCCAATTGTTCGCTCAAGTCACCAATCCGCCTTTGGACGCGATTCGTGAAGAGTTGGTGACCTCGGTTAATACGACCATTGGTCCTGAAGGAAACATTCTCAAGCCCACCAGTGAATCTTGCCGTCAAATCGAGCTCAAGAGCCCGGTTCTGGACAATGATGAATTGGCCAAGTTCTCTCATATTTCATATAAAGGCTACAAAGCCATTACGCTGCCCATTCTTTATAAAGTCTCCTCGGGCGGCGACGGTTTAGCATCGGCCATTGAAGAAGTTCGCTTGAAGGCCAGCCAGGCGGCTAAAGACGGTTATCAAATTATTATTTTGTCGGACCGCGGTTTAGATCATGACCACGCCCCGATTCCGAGCTTGCTCGCTATCGCGGGTGTTCATCATCATCTCATTAAGAATGGCGAACGCACTAAGGTGGGCTTGATTGTGGAATCAGGCGAACCCCGTGAAGTACATCACTTCGCGCTTCTGTTGGGTTATGGCGCCAACGCGATCAACCCTTATTTGGCTTTCGAAACTTTGGATGACATGATCCGCCGGGGCATCCTGCCGAAGGAAGTTGATCATAAGACTGCCGTTAAGAAATATATCAAAGCGGCCAATAAAGGCATCGTGAAGGTTATTTCTAAAATGGGTATTTCGACCATTCAAAGCTATCGCGGCGCCCAGATTTTTGAAGCCGTCGGTTTGAATAAAGAATTTATCAATAAGTACTTCACCTGGACTTTGACCCGCATTGAAGGTATTGGCATTAACGAAATCGCCAAAGAAACCGAACAGCGTCACCGTGAGGCTTTTCCGGAAAGACCTTCACGCGAACTTGATCTGGAATGGGGCGGCCGCTACCAATGGCGCCGTGAAGGGGAAAAGCATCTGTTTAACCCCGACACCATTCATAAATTGCAAACGTCGGTCAAAACCAAGAACTACAAACTCTTTAAGGACTACTCAAAAGACGTCAACGAACAATCGCGCGCTTTAGCGACTTTGCGGCGGCAAAGTGATTGTGACTCCGCCCCAAGAATCGACCTTCGTGGCTGAAGAAAACATC
>JABDGD010000011.1 GCA_013286205.1 Candidatus Firestoneibacteriota bacterium
TGCGGTCTTCGGCCACGTCGATGGACTCCGGCGAGGTGCCGATAATAGGCACCTTGGCCTTCTTCAGGCTCAAAGCCAGCTTCAGCGGGGTTTGCCCGCCAAATTGCACAATGACGCCCTTGGGCTTTTCACGGTCAACAATATTCATGACGTCTTCAAAGGTCAGCGGTTCAAAATAAAGGCGGTTCGAGGTGTCATAGTCCGTCGAAACCGTTTCAGGATTGTTGTTAACCATAATCACTTCAAAGCCATCCGCGCGCAGGGCAAAAGCGCCATGCACACAGCAATAGTCAAACTCAATCCCCTGGCCAATACGGTTAGGCCCGCCGCCGAGGATCATGATCTTGTTTTGCTTGGTTGGGGCCGACTCGTTGTCTTTACCCGAGAAGGATGATTTACCCAGTTCGTAGGTGGAGTAGAGATAAGGCGTGAAGGCCTCAAACTCCGCCGCGCAGGTATCCACCATTTTGAATACAGGCGTCACCTTGTTCATCTTGCGGTAATTGCGAACCATGTGTTCTTTCGCGCCCGTCAAGAAAGACAGCTGAGCGTCCGAGAAACCCATGGCCTTCGCCCGGCGTAACAGATCCACCGGCAACTTGGCCTTTAAGGTTCCCTTTTTCGAGGTCGCCTTTTCCAGTTCCCGTTCCAGATCCACAATTTCTTTAAGTTCATTGAGGAACCAGGGATCGATAGAGGTCAACTTGTAAATCTTCTCCACGTCATAACCCTGCCACATGGCCTGGCGCAGGAAAAAGTGGCGGATCGAGGTCGGCTTGCCCAATTGGGCGTTGAGGATATCACCCGGTATGCGTCCCGGTTTGCGGGCTCCAGTTTTAATCCAACGACCCTGCTTAAACTCACGGCCATCCGCTCCATAACCGATGGTTCCGGTTTCCATGGAACGAAGCGCCTTCTGGTAGCTTTCTTTAAAGGTACGGCCAATCGACATGGTCTCACCCACGCTCTTCATGGACGTGTTCAGAATATCCTCAGCGTCTGGGAACTTTTCAAAGGTGAAGCGTGGAATCTTGGTCACCACATAGTCAATCGACGGTTCAAAAGCCGCCTTGGTATAGCGGGTAATGTCGTTAAAAAGTTCATCCAGGGTGTAGCCCACCGCCAGCTTGGCGGCGATCTTGGCGATCGGAAAGCCGGTCGCCTTGGAGGCCAAAGCCGAAGAACGTGACACACGAGGATTCATTTCAATCACAATCAAACGGCCTGTCTTGGGGTCCACTCCGAATTGAATGTTCGAACCGCCCGTATCGACACCAATCTCACGAATACAGGCAATCGAAGCATCGCGCATGCGTTGGTATTCTTTGTCCGTCAAAGTTTGCGCCGGAGCCACAGTGACCGAGTCGCCGGTGTGAATACCCATCGGGTCCATGTTTTCGATGGAGCAGATGATGACCACGTTGTCTTTCAGGTCACGCATCACTTCCATTTCATATTCTTTCCAACCCAAAGCTGATTCTTCCACCAGGCATTGGTGAATGGGTGAAAGGTCTAAGCCCTTGGCCAGAATCTCTTCAAATTCCTGGCGGTTATAAGCGATACCGCCACCCGAGCCGCCCAAAGTAAAGGCGGGGCGGATAATGACCGGATAACCGTTGCCTTCGGCAAAGCCGATACCATCTTCCAGAGTTTTCACCGTGAGGGATTTAGGCAAGTCGAGGCCGATTTTCTGCATGGCTTCTTTGAATAACTGGCGATCTTCGGCCTTTTTAATCGCGGCCAGATTGGCGCCAATGAGTTCGACTTTAAATTGGTTTAACACGCCGCTTTCAGCCAAAGCCACAGCGGTATTGAGGGCCGTTTGGCCGCCCAGGGTCGGCAACAAAGCGTCCGGACGTTCTTTTTCGATAATCTTGGCGACCACATCCGGGGTAATGGGCTCCACATAGGTGCGGTGAGCGAATTCCGGATCAGTCATAATCGTAGCCGGGTTGGAGTTAATCAGGATAACTTCGTAGCCTTCTTCTTTAAGGGCCTTACAGCCCTGGGTACCCGAGTAGTCAAATTCGCAGGCTTGGCCAATCACAATGGGCCCCGCTCCGATGACCATGATTTTTTTGATGTCAGTCCGCTTTGGCATAACTTTCCTTCGTTACTTAATTTCTAATCCACAGCCACAACATTTTTTAGTGAAATAGGCTGGTGGCCATTTCTTGTTTTGAAAAAAATACTCAGAACACTTGGGACACTTGGTGCCCCAGAACCTCAAAAAAGAAACGCCAACAAGGACACAATAAATAAAAAAACCAATGTCCATGTTTCCGATTCCAAAAAAAGCACCAAAAAGAACTATAAAAAAAGGAAATAAAAAAAGAACGGCTATAAACAAAAGCCTTACAGCCTTTGCTTTTTTCAAAAAATCAGAATAATTTAAATTCAATTCTTTCACTTAAACCCTTAATTATTTTTCTCAATCATTTCCCTGAACTGTTTAAACAAGTACCTGGAGTCATGCGGCCCCGGAGCTGATTCCGGGTGGTATTGCACACTGAAAACCGGATTGTTCTTCATGGCCAGGCCTTCGCTAGTGTTGTCGCTCAAGTTAATGTGGGTCGGAATGACCAACTCTTTATCCAGGCTGTCGTCATCCACCGCGAAGCCGTGGTTCTGGCTGGTGATTTCAATCTTGTTATTCAGGCGGTTCAGCACCGGCTGGTTGCCGCCGCGGTGACCGAACTTGAGTTTGTAGGTTTTGCCGCCCAGGGCCAGGCCTAACACCTGATGGCCTAAACAGATACCAAAGATAGAAATATTGCGGTGAATCAGGTCTCTAACCGTATCAGCCACATAAGGCACGCCTTCGGGATCGCCCGGGCCATTAGAGAGAAACACACCCTTCACCCCCGAGTTCAAAATCTCGCTGGCGCTGGTCGTCGCCGGGAAGACCGTCACATCAAACCCCTCAGCCGTTAAGCGGCGCAGGATGTTGTACTTGATACCGCAATCCAGCGCGGCGATTTTGATTTTCTTCCCCGGCGCTTCCAATCCTTCCAGTTTCATCTGGGCGCTAGGCGTGTGATCGGCGGCAGCAATGTTATAAGGCAGCTCCGTCCAGTGATAAGGTTTGGCACAAGTGACTTCTTTCACCAAATCCCGTCCCACCAAACCTTCGCTGTCTTTCGCCAGCTTCACGAGCTTCTTGGGGTTCAATTCGGTCGTGGAAATGACACCCTTCTTGGCGCCATGGGTGCGTAAGTGAGCGGTCAAAGCGCGGGTATCGAGACCTTCAATAGCGATAATGTTGTTCTTGCGAAGATAGTCGCCCAAATGCGAGGTCATGCGGTAGTTCGACGGGTGTTTGCAGTATTCCTTCACCACAAAGCCGGACAAGAAGGGCTTACGGGATTCCACATCCACATGATTCACACCCGTGTTACCGATCATCGGGTAAGTCATGGTCACAATCTGGCCGCAGTAAGAAGGATCAGTAAGAATTTCTTGATAGCCCGTCATCGAGGTATTAAAGACCACCTCACCAAAAGCCTGTCCATCCGCCCCAAAAGCAAAACCCTCAAACCATGTTCCATCTTCTAACGCGAGTACTGCTTTTCTCAACTTTTGCGCCATTTCACGCCCCGTTCAATAATTTTAAATTCTCAATGTTGAATTCTAAATTTCGGAAAGTTTCAATTTGAATTTCAAATTGAAACTCACAACAATTCAAAGTTTAAAATTCATAATTAAAAATTAACATCTCCTCAGTTGCCCTCGTACTTAATTTCTCCACTCACAATCGTCAATTCGCACCAACCCTTGAGGTTCCAGCCATTGAAGGGCGAGTTGCGGCCCTTGCTTTTAAAGTTGTTCACATCCACTTTCTTTTCGGTGGTGATGTCGAAGATGGCCACATCGGCCTCGGCCCCTTCAGACAAGGTGCCTTTGTTAATGCCCACGATCTTTGAGGGCGCGGTGGTCAGCAGTTCGATAGCCCGGGACAAGGACACCACACCCGGTTCGACCAGGTGGCTGTAAGTGACCGCGAAGAGCGTTTCGAGGCCCACGATACCGAAGGCCGCTTCATCAAACTCACATTGTTTTTCAGTGGAAGAGTGGGGCGCGTGGTCGGTGGCGATACAGTCGATGATGCCTTCTTTAAGGGCTTTGCGAATGGCCGCCACGTCGTCGTCGCTGCGCAGGGGCGGATTCATTTTGAAGTTCGCGTTGTAATTCTTGATCGACTTGTCCGAAAGGCTCCAGTAATGGGGCGCGGTTTCGGCGGTGACATTGAGACCCTTCTTCTTCGCCTGGCGGACCAGTTCCACCGAGCCGGCGGTCGACATGTGAGCCACATGAAACTTGGCGCCGGTCATTTCGGCCAGCAGAATGTTGCGCGCGACCATGACGGTTTCAGAGGCCGCCGGGATACCCCTCAGACCCAGCACCGTGGAGGCGTGGCCTTCGTTCATCACACCCTGGTTCGACAAGTCCATATCCTCACAGTGGTCAATCACCACCAGGTCGTGCATCTTGGCATATTCCATCACCCGGCGCATCAGTTCAGCGTTCATGATCGGGGCGCCGTCGTCAGACAGGCCGACCGCTCCGGCTTTTTTCAGTTCGCCCACTTCCGACATCTCCGTGCCTTCGCGGCGTTTGGAGATACAGCCCACCGGGAACACATGGCAGTGGCCTTCTTTTTCAGCCTTGCTCTTGATGAAGTGAACGATGGCCTGGTCGTCAATCGGCGGGTTGGTGTTAGGCATGCAGGCTACCGAGGTGACCCCGCCCGCGACCGCCGCTAACGTGCCGGTAGCGATGGTTTCTTTATATTCAAAGCCCGGTTCGCGTAAGTGCACATGGATGTCGACTAAGCCCGGGGTGACGATTTTGCCTTTGGCGTTAATAGTCTGGTCCGCTTTGACCTTCAGGCCCTTGCCGACTTTGGCGATTTTACCGTCTTGGATGAATACATCCGCTTCGCCGTCAATTTGATTGGCCGGATCGACCACATGCCCGTTTTGGATAAGAATTGACTTCATAAGCAAACCTCTTTTTCACCACCAAGGCACCAAAACACCAAGGAAGGCTTTGAAATTTTAAAATTTAAACCAGTTAATTCTTTTTTGTCTTTCGGTTTTCTTGGTGACTTGGTGTCTTGGTGGTCAACCATTGTTTTCGCCTTTTTCGCCCTTGAGCAGGTAAAGCACCGCCATGCGTACCGCGACGCCGTTGGTGACTTGTTCGTCGATTACCGAGGCGGGCCCGTCCGCCACCCCGGAAGAGATTTCTACCCCGCGGTTCATGGGGCCCGGGTGCATCACGATGGCGTCTTTCTTCGCGTGCTTCAGGCGCTCGCTGGTGACGCTGTAGAGCTGGCTGTATTCGCGGATGGTCGGGAAGAGATTTTTCTTTTGGCGTTCTAACTGCAAGCGCAGTACATAAACCACATCGGTGTCTTTGAGGGCTTTATCCAGATCGTGATAAACCTCGACGCCCATCTTTTCGATGCCGGCGGGTAAAAGCGTAGGCGGAGCGCAGACGCGAACCTTCGCGCCCATCTTTTGCAAGCCGTGGATGTTGGAACGAGCTACCCGGCTGTGGGTGATGTCCCCGATGATCGTCACAGTCTGTCCCTCAATTTTGCCCTTTTGTTCTTTGATGGTCAGCATGTCCAGCAGGCCCTGGGTGGGATGTTCGTGAAAGCCGTCGCCCGCGTTAATGACCGTAGCGTTAGTCATGTTCGCCAGCATCAGGGGCACCCCGGAGCATTTGTGGCGGACCACCAGAGCGTCGATGGTCATGGATTCTAAAGTCTTCAAGGTGTCGATGAGGGTTTCACCCTTCACCAGTGAGGAAGAAGCGGTTTGAACATTAAGGATGTCAGCGCTGAGACGTTTGGCCGCCAGCTCAAAAGATACCCGGGTACGGGTGGAGGGTTCTTGGAAGAAGAGCACCACCGTGCGGCCCCGGAGCGCCGGAACCTTTTTCACCGAGCGGGTTGAGACTTCTTTGAACGAGGAAGCCGTATCCAGAATCAGTTGTATTTCCGTAGATGAAAGCTCTTCGATGGTTAAAAGATCTTTTGATTTCAGACTCACTTTTCACTCTCCGCGATTACGACTTCGTCCTTCTCGTCTCTTTCTTTCACCCGCACCAGCACTTCTTCCTTCGAGGAAGAAGGAATGTTCTTCCCCACATAATCCGCATGAATCGGAAACTCCCGGTGGCCTCGGTCTACCAAGACCGCCAACTGAATGGCCGTGGGTCTACCAAAATCGATAATTTCGTCAATCGCGGCCCGGGCGCTGCGGCCCGTGTAAAGGACGTCATCCACCAGAATCACTTTCTTCTGGCTCACATCAAAGGGCAGTTCAGTTTGCTCGGGGGCTTTGTCGGGCTGGTGGGTATCGGTATCGTCGCGGTAGAAGGTAATGTCGAGGGCGCCGCAAGGAACCTCATGACCCTCGATAGATTTAATCTTGGCGGCCAGTCTTTCGGCGAGAACCTCACCCCGGCTTTTGATGCCGATGAGGACAATGTCCGAGATACCTTTGTTTCTTTCGAGAATCTCGTGGGCGATACGGGTGAGGGCGCGGTCCATATCCCGAGCTTCCATGACGACTGCTTTGACTTTTGAGAACATCACGCAAACCTCCTGCGGAGGCTTGCGAATTCTAAATTTTGAATTCTGAATTTTGAATTAGAGGGCATAAAAAAGCCCGATTCATCCAGAATGGATGTCGGGTTCAAGTGGTGCGAGTTTAAGTTGGCGCAGGCGTAAGCCATCGTCATTTTCCTTGGGAACCTCTCGGATTCCGTTAAAGGTAAGCAACTGGGACCATTCTAGAAGCTTTCAAACTCCTGTCAAGGTCTCTTTAAATGAGCCCGAGTAGTTGTTAACTCCACACCCAATCTTCAAATGACTGTTATTGGCTTAAATTTCTTTAAAATAACTTTCAGTCGTGAGTTTATGATTTATAGGATAACCGCGCTGAGCGTATTGAGAACAACCTAGATCCGAAAACCGGAGCTGAACTGAAAACCTAATCTGCTTGGATGTATTAACTCCACTTTGATGAACCAGTTTTTGATTAAAAATCAAAGCTTCGCCAAAATTAACCGGACAGCTTTTAAACTCAAACTGAAATTCATCAGTAATAATTCCCTGTTTATTAGGATAAACGCCTTTTAAATGTGTTCCCGGCGCCACAAGCAGAGCCCCAGTGGATTCATCTGTATTTTGCAGCGGAATCCACACAGTAACCGAATTATCACTTCCAATGTTGTAAGCATAATCCTGATGTTTCTCAAATATGATTTGTTCTTTGATGGGCATATCGCAGCGAAGCAATGGGGGAAGTTCTAAAACAGGTCGCACAAATCCAAGCGAATCGAGAATTTCAGCAAAAACGTCATGCCCGGCAATCGAAAACAACTTAGCGGAACCCCATAAATGTTTCACGGCCTGATGTTGCTTTGGCTGATTAGTATTTCTGAAATTGATGACATCAAAATCATTTTTAATTTCATTTCCGCCCGAAGACAAAGAAACAATATTAAAAACTTCATAGATTTCGGCCCGCAACTCCTCTAACAAAGGAACAATATTTGGGATCGGCGCGATGAAATAGCCATTTTCGTTATACATAACCGCTCTCAAACAAAAGTTAGAAACCGGGCCTAATTATAGGTCCATCAGAAGAATCGTCAAGAAGCCGAGCGACGGGATCAATGTTCGGTTGGTTTTTCTGCTCCCAAGCCGGTATTGGCCCGAACGGTGAGTTCGGTAAATTTATCCTCAGCTGTTTTTTCACGGCCCGATAAGGTTCCTAAAATCGCCCCTAAAAAGCCGAGGGGGATGCTCAGAATGCCGGGGTTATCCAGCGGGAATAAAGGAGCGTGCTGAATAAAGTGACGAGCCGGACCCACCACTGTTTCAGCGTCAACTCCCATAAAGGAAGGGCTTACCGCGATTAAAGCGATGGAAGAAAAAAGTCCGCTGGCCAAACCGCATACCGCCCCGCGGGTCGTAAAGCGTTTCCAAAAAAGTGAAAACAAAATGACCGGCAAGTTCGCCGAAGCCGCCACCGCGAAAGCCAAACCTACTAAGAAGGCGACGTTCGCCGTCGGCCCCAAAAGAATCGCGATGGTAATGGCAATGCCGCCCACCACAAAGGCCGTCACACGGGCGACTTTCACTTCTTCCCCAGCTTCACGTACTTTTCCGTGATGAATGACGTTAGTCCAAAAATCATGCGCGAAAGAAGTGGAGGCGCTGATGGTTAATCCCGCTACCACCGCCAGGATGGTCGCAAAGGCCACTGCCGAGATAAAGGCAAAGAATAAGTCGCCGCCCAAAGCCTGGGCTAAAAGCGGAGCGCTCATATTGATGCCGCCGTTGGCCGTAATAAAGTCTTTACCTACGATGGTCGCCGCGCCAAAACCTAAGAAGGTGGTCAGAATATAAAAGCCGCCAATGAGCACCATGGCCCAAACCACGCTGACCCGGGCGGTCTTGGCGTCTGGCACGGTGTAAAAGCGAACCAGGATGTGCGGCAAGCCCGCTGTCCCCAGCACCAAAGCCAGACCCAGCGAGATCAAATCCCAGGGGCCGTAGGGCGGTTTGTACTTTAAGCCGGGCGTTAAAAAGTTTTGAACTACTTCAGCGCCCGTCTTGTCGTGATAGTGAACCTGAGTGATGGCGTCAAAGAAGTTAGAGAGGCTGAAGCCGAAATGGGCCATGACCAGCAGGCTCAAAAGAATGGTGCCCGCGATCAACAAGATAGCCTTCACAATTTGCACCCAGGTGGTCGCCAGCATGCCGCCGAACACCACATAGATGATCATCAGAATACCCACGCCAATGACCGCCACTTGAAAGCTAATGCCCGAACCCTTCAGCAGCAGAGCCACCAGCGTTCCCGCCCCCACCATCTGGGCGATCATGTAAAAGGTTGAGACCGTTAAAGTGCTCAAAGCCGCCATGGCCCGTACCGGTTTGGCCTTCATGCGGTAAGCCAACACATCCGCCATGGTGTATTTACCCGTATTGCGCAAAGGCTCAGCTACTACGAAAAGAACGGTCAGATAAGCGACCAAAAATCCAACGGAGTACATGAAGCCGTCATAACCCGTAAAAGCGATCAGCCCCGCGATGCCCAAAAAGGAAGCCGCGCTCATATAGTCGCCCGCTACCGCAATACCGTTTTGCCAGCCCGTAATACGGCGGCCCGCCGCGAAGTAGCTGGTGGATCCTTTGCTTTTGCGTGAAGCCCACCAGGTGATACCCAAAGTGACAGCCACAAAGGCCACAAACATCACTAAGGAAGTGGAGATCATGAGCGGCCTCCTTTGCCATGTTGAGTGTCTAAAACCTTGGCCGCTTCAATGTCAAACTGGCCGGCTTTCCAAACATAAACACCCGCCAAAATCCAGGCTACGAAAAATTGTGAAAGAGCGAAAAGATAAGCCCCGTTCACCTTTCCCCAGACCGGCTGATTCATGACTTCAGGAAAGAAACCCACCAGAACCGGCAGGGCGAAATAATAGAGGATGAAGAAGATACAGACCGGCACGATGAACATGATTTTCTTGCGGACGAGCGCTTGATAGGCGGGACTTTTCTCTATTTGCGGCCAATTCACTGAATCTTTATTCGCCATTATCGTCTCCTTGCACCGGATTGTTTTTGACGGGTGATTCACGAAACCGCCACATTATCCAACCAGAAAGGCGTTCCTGAACACACTTATCTACTCGATGGCCTAAATTTAACATTGGTTGCTTGACCGAAAATAGGCTTTATGAAAGCGGCTGGTTTTTGAAGTCCATCATCCGCTTTAAATAAACATCAGCTTGAGGCCCCAAAATCTTACGGGCTTTCGTTAAATAAGACGCGGCTTTCGCGGATTGATTCATTTGAGAACAGAAAAGATTCATCAAAACGAAAGTCTCACCCCGCATTTCGAGAAAACGCCGGCTTTCATTCTTATTGCCTTTTTTCAAATAATGATGAGAGAGCAGATCATATTGCACCTCCGCTTTTTCCGCGGCAGCCTCAGCTTCGGGATATAACGACGGTTGACGGACATTTTTCACCAGAGCATTAAAAAATAAAAGGTTTGAACCTTCGTTTTCAAAATAACCCTTCACCGCCGTTAAACATTCGGCAGGGTCTTTATCGGCGGAAGCGAAATTCAAATAATTGACGTAGTAATCATTTTCAAGAAAGCTATCCCCCGCAAAAAGAGGTTTTAGCTCCACCCACTTCTTAGTAAAGGCTGGATCATTAAAATAAAGTTGATGATCCATCATCATCGATATAAAACTTTCCAGGTTTTGGTGCGTGGTTAAAAGTCGGCGAGAGTCCTTCAGGGTTTCGGGCATTACATCCACGATCAATAAATAAGTATCCCCCTTGCGTTCTAAATTCTCAGACAACCAATAAAACTGTCCTTTAGGGTACTTCTCCATCAATGACGGTTTTTCCTCCCGATCAACGAGAAGGGCAAACCAACTAGCGCTTTCCGGATTGAACTTTGAGTTTAAGGCCGCGTTATAGGGATAGGTCACCAGGGTCAGCGTTTGATCCCACATCGACTGATTAAAACAGGTGAAAATTAACCCGGGACCGCTTTGAGCCGCCTTTTCTTTCAAAATCTGCTCAGCGGCCCAATAGTCGTTTTGAAGTTCAGGGTTCTGCAATTGAATCCGCGCGCCTGACCATTGATTGGCTACCGGCGCCAATAACAGATGATGAAAGTCCAATGAGGCCGAGCTCAGTAAAACTACGCCGACAAAACCACCCACAAGGATTGGTTTCAAATCGCGCAGTAAAGCCAGAAGACCAACGGTCACTATCACGCACAAAACTGGCAGAACGGCAGAGACGCGGCACAAAATAACATTGTTAAAAAACATCGCTAAAACAAAGTAGCCAGTTATGCCCAAAACCATCCACCGCGCCAAAGACGATGCCCTATTTTTATAAAACTCAAGACAACCCATTAAAAACAGCGCCCCTATCACAGGGTTCAGCATGCCGCCCCAAACAGGGCCAAAATAAATCTCGCCGCGATTGCCCCAAAATACCGAGGTGATGTAATTCACCTCTCGCCCCAAGAGGGTTAAAAATGATGTGTGCGTTCCGGAAGACAGAAGATATTGAGCGTAATGACCACCGTCTTGAACCAGAACACCCCAAACCAAAGGCAAAACGGTTAAAGCGGCGAAAACAAAGAACAACACTACCGGGCCCCATTTCCCCGATTTATTCTTTCGTTCGTTCCACACCATAAAGACCGCGATCAATAGCGTCATTAAAAGCCAGGGCAGATAAGCGTAAAAACCAAGACCGCATAGAACACCCAGTAAAACCGCCCAGCCCTTTTTCCTGTTCCGGCTTTTCAGATAACAGCCCAGAACAATAAAAACTAAAAACTCGATTACCCACATGAGGTTATTGGCTGAACAGGTTCGGGCGGTATAAGCCGACCAAAAGCCCAGACCATAGAACGCCGCGGCAATCAGGGCTGTTTGCGTTGAAAAAAATTGGCGAAAAGCGAAATAACAAAGAGGAATTGAAATAACCGACAGCAAAGCCGGAAAAAGGAGCAAACTCCAGTAAGAAGGACCGAAGACTTTAAAAAGACCCGTTACTCCCCAGACAGACAAAACGCCCAGATTGTCTCCCCTGATAATTTTCCAATTCCAATGATGAAGCAGATCGATGGCGTTAAACCCCCAGATGCCGTCGTCCACGATGGGAAATTGGGTAAGTTCGGTAAGTTTGTAAAAACGAATCGCGAAAGACAGCGTCAAAACGAATAACAAAAACCAGACCAAGAATAAATTTTGTTTTTCTTTTACCTTAAAGAGATCGGGACTTTTTTGATCGAATTTTTGAAAGGACAAAAAGAAAAGAACCGGGAAGAAAACACCTAAAAGAAAAACCAAAATATTGGGCAGAAGTGAAAATTGACAATATGAAAGAACCAGACCCGAGGCTAAAAAAATAAAAAAATAACCCCAGGGATAAAACAGCTTATTCCATTCGCCGGGCGCCGCCGGAAATTCCACGCCGAATAGTCGCATGCTGACCCTTTGTTGTTATTGCGAGACGGTCTATTTTTAGTCGAAAGAGCTTTTAAAGGGGTTTAATTTTTTGGTCGAGGCTTGTCAGCAGCTGAGTCACATTCCGCTTATTTTGGCCCCAATCGCCTTTGCCTGCTTTGGATTGGGACGTCATCTCCAGCGTGGTAACACCATCCACTCCCTGAACTACGTAAACATTAATTTCTTCCCCCAGGCCGATAAACCAACGGTGGCTTGCCCGAACCCGTCCTTGAATGGCTTTATGTTCTTCGTGTTTCCAGCCTGATAAGGACTCAATGGTTTCTTTGACCAGCTGAATCACTTCATCTTTGGGTTGGCTGTATTTGCGGGGCCTAAAGAAAGGATCAGGGTCACGGGGCGAGGTGACATAAACATTTTTGGTCAGCCAAACTTTTAAGCTCATGACTTTTCCCCTTCCGGTTCTACCGCGGCGCCAGGAATTCCTCCGTCCAAAATGGTTTGAGCGCTTAAAGCGCTGGCGCCCAGCGAAGTCAGCGCCAGTCCCATTTTGTCCGCCTGACCCACCAGAGGAACGGTGCTTTGAATACCCGCTTGAAAAGTGCCAATCAAACGGTCGGTATCTTTATAAATTTTTAGGGAAATCAGCAGCGCGGTCAAGCCCTGGAAATCTAAAATCATGATCCGGTAATTGCGCAAAGCGTCTATCCACTCTTTGTTTTCCTGACAGGCTTTAAATTGGCCGCCATTCACAAAATAAAGAAACCCGCCCATAACCGGGTTGGCGTGAACCGACAAACGGTTTAACCAGCTTTTCATTTCACCGTCGGATAAGTTGTCGACTTTAGGGGTTTCAAAAACGGGGACCGCGCCCATATGGGTTTTAAAGTAAACGAAGCCGGGTTCATCCGCCTGAAAATCCTCGGGCAGCAAATAAAGTTTAACCAATTCCGCTAATGGTTTTTGAATGACCGTCGGATGAATAGAACCCACCAGGGATTCCCGGACAGTTCGAAGGTTTTTAACCCCCTGAGGCAAACGGCCCGCTTCCAGCCGTAAATCTAAAAGCTCATGCTGAGCCGTTCCCAAAGGGTTTTCAGCGCTTTCAATCAGTTCTTCGATTTTGAGCTGGGATTCCATAATCCACTGATCAGCCAAACGAAAAGCCGGCTGAATGACCTGGGTTTGTTTATCGATTTTGGTTTGGCGGCTGATGCGCACAAAGAAATAGGAAACCAAGGCCCAGCCCAGAATAAACAAAACCGATAGGATGACGATCAGCGGTAAATTCACGGATAAGCCTTTACAGGATTTCTTTGAGTCGTTCAGCGGGACGGGCCAAAATGGCCTTCGAGCCCTTTTCTACAATGGGTCTTTGCAGCAAATCCGGATGTTTAATCATCAAGGTGATCGCCTCATCATCCGAGACTTCTTTTTCACTCAGTTTTAACTTTTTATAAATTTCTTCTTTTTTGCGGAACAACTCGGAAGCTTTAATACCCATCTTTTTAATCAGCTCTTTGAGCTTGGCCGCCGAAATCGGCTCAATGTAGTAATTCACCGCTTCCATCTCCACGCCGCTTTCTTTTAAAGCGTTGAAGACCTGGCGGCAGGTAGTACAGGTGGGTTTTTGATATATGGTAATCTTCACTTCAGCCTCCAGAAACCGGGGTGAATGGCCGAATTAACTTAAACCATCCCTCCACCGATTTCCAGCTATCTGAAAGAGAAGATCAGAGGATACCTGTAAGAAAACGGCTGGTTTTCTTCTGCAGGAAGGTCTCAACAGAAGAAACAACTTTAGCCATCATCTCGACCGTTTCGGCAGGATATTCGCCCATAGCGGTTTCTTCGGACAACATCACCGCGTCGGTACCGTCAAAAATGGCGTTCGCCACGTCAGTCACTTCAGCCCGGGTAGGACGAATGTTATGAACCATGGATTCGAGCATCTGGGTGGCCGTAATAACCGAAACACCCTTACGATTGGCCAAATAGATCAGGCGCTTTTGGACTACCGGCACATCTTCAATGGGAATCTGCACCCCTAAGTCGCCGCGGGCCACCATGACCGCGTCCGTCACCTGAAGAATGGAGTTAATGTTCTCCACCGCTTCCTGCCGCTCAATTTTAGCGACAGTGCGGATTTGAAACCCCTTCGCGCGGGCATAAGCCTTGAGCTTAATAATGTCGTCGTCCTTTTCCACAAAGGAAACGCCGTAGAGATTCACGCCTTCTTTCAAACCAAAGTCCACACATTTCAAATCGTGTTCTGTAATGGGGTCCACAAACATTTTGGCCTCAGGCAAGTTGAGACCCTTGAAGGAATAAAGCTCCCCGCCGATCAAAACCTTGCAATAAACCACTTTGGCTTCAATGCGCAAAACCCTCAATTGTAAAAAGCCGTCGTTCAAATAAACCAGACCGCCCTTTTTGACGCTCTTCGTAATTTGGTCGTAATTAACCGGCAAAATTTTAGTGGTGCCCAGTACATCTTCAGTCGTCAACTTGACCGAATCACCGACTTTCAAATAAATAGGTTCTTTTTTGAGCTTGCCCAAACGAATTTTAGGACCCGGCAAGTCGATCAAAATAGCGCAGTGACGGCCCAGGCTTTTGGCCGCTTTGCGGACGTTGGCGATGTCTTTACCCTGCTGTTCAAAGTTGCCGTGGGCAAAATTGAGGCGGGCTACGGTCATACCGTTAAGCATGAGCTGCCGGAGCATTTTTTCGGAGCGGCAAGCGGGACCGATGGTGCAGACGATTTGGGTTTTAAGATTTTTTGATGTTTTTTTCATAAGTCCTCGTTTTGGTTTCATTTACGGGGTACGGAATAGCCCAATCTTTTTAACACATCTTCATCTTTACGCCAATTTTTAAGAACCTTCACCCACAGCTCCAAAAACACTTTTCGGTCTAAAAGCTTTTCAATTTCCACGCGGGAAGCGCTTCCAATGAGCTTTAACTGATTCCCGCCAGCCCCAATAATAATTCCCTTTTGGCTGTCCTTCTCCACAAAGATCGTCGCTTTAATCACCACCGGCGCCGGTAATTCTTTTTCCTCAAAAGAGTCGATTAAAACCGCCACACCATAAGGGATTTCTTCTTTGAGCTGCAAAAAGCACTGTTCACGGACCATTTCACCCGCGATATCACGCATGGTTTTGTCGGTTAATTCATCCGCGGGGAAAAGCAGGGGCTGACGGGGTAGTATTTTTTTAAGCTCGGCAGCGACTTCAGGTACGCCCCGGCCCGAAATAGCGGCAGTTCGTAAAATCGACCATTGCGGCCATTCAGTTTTAATCTTTTCTTCCAAAGGCGCCAGTTTGTCGTCCAGCACGCCGTCAATCTTGTTCAAAACCACAAAAACCGGGCTCTTGAATTTTTGAAGCCATTCGGCCACCAGGTAATCTTCCTCGGTTAACCCTTCGCGCACGTCTACCAGAAACAAAGCGGCTTCCGAGCCTGCCAAAACCTCTTCCACCTGGCGGAGCATGAATTGGGAGAGTTTGTTTTTGGGTTGGTGAATCCCCGGCGTGTCATAGAAGACAATCTGGGCTTCATCATCTTGGAAAATACCCGCCATAGAACCGCGGGTCGTTTGGGGCCGGGGAGACACAATGGCGATTTTGGTTTGAAGGACAGAGTTCAGAAAGGTCGATTTACCCACATTCGGACGGCCCAGTACCGCTACCGCGCCGCAAATCAGGTCTTGATCGCCCATTAAGCGGCTTCGATCGAACGAGTAATGTCGAACAAGCGTTCCGGCCCGACTCCAAACTTCTTCATCATTTCTTTGGGGTAATCCAACACACAGGTCTTGGCCGTATCGTGGCCGTCGGAACCGACGGAGAATTTCACGCCAGCCGCCACGCCTTTTTGCATCAGGCGGTCGTAGGGAGTTTTCCAGCGGTTGGAAATTTCTAAAGCGACACCATTCTTGATCAAGATGGCCAAAAACTGGTCTTCCCACCACTCGGGGAAAATATCTTCCGGTTTGCCTAAAGCCAAAGGCGGAAGCATCGTCGGGTGGCCCAGGATGTCAAACTTCTGTGCGGCATATTCTTTTTCGAGCAACGCCAGATGAGCTTTAAAAAACACATCGAGACTTTTGATTTGAAGCAGCGGGTTATAAGTCGGCAGATCACCCCGGGTCCAGCTAATCAGCTGGGTAAAGCTGAGTCGGACGCCATCCACTTCCATGCCGTGGACCGATCCGATCATGTAATCAAACTTCTCGCGGGTTTGAGGTTGAACGACAAAACTGCGGCCCAGATCCATTTCTAAACCACGGGCGACGGGATACTGGGTAAGAAAGTCAGCGTATGCTAAAAGACGGTCATTCGAATTAAGATAGTCACCCAAACCGGCGTGATCCGACAAACCCACCCGAACGCCTTCCAGCTTCGCCTTTTCAATCACCTGTTCGATGGATTGGCGCCCATCGGACCACTCCGCGGTGTGATTATGGCAGTCTAAATATTTCACTTATTCACCTGTTCGTTGCCGGGTTTAGTTTTTTCATTTTCGACGCTGGCTACATGGACAATTTTTTCTTCCACCGGCGGAGGCAGTTTCACACGTTTTTTACGGCGCTTGGGAGCCACTACCACTTCAGGCTCCGGCTCAGGCAAAGGCACTTCCCGCTTCACAATTTTGATGCGGATCACTTTTTTGTCGCTGGCTTCCAAGATAGAAAACACCGCTTCAATATCCTCGATCACACGGCCTTTTTTAGGAACCCGGCCGGTTTTTTCGGTCACGTAGCCGCCCAGACTGGATACATCGCCCTTGGGCGCCAAATGGATTCCCAAAGTATCGTTCACTTCATCCAGAGAAACGCCCGCCTCTGCCACCCAGGAGCCGTCTTCTTTCTTTTCGAGAACCTGTTCATCCACGTCATACTCGTCGCGAATTTCGCCGACAATTTCTTCCACCAGGTCTTCTAAGGTGACCAATCCAGCGGTACCGCCAAATTCATCCACCACGATGGCCATATGGATTTTGCCGCGTTGAAATTCCCTTAACAAACGGTCGACCCGCATGGTTTCGGGGGCGAAATAGGGTTTGTGCAAAAGATCCTTGAGCACAATGAGTTCTTTATTCTTCCAAATCGCCAACAAATCGCGGGTATTGATGATGCCCACAATGTTATCCACGCTTCCTTTATAAACCGGCATGCGGGAATAGCCATTTTGAATAATGTGATCGACCAGCACATCTAGGTTCGTGTTGATATCCACACTCACCATTTCAGTCCGTGGAATCATGACCGAATTGACCTTGGTATCGCTGAATTTGAAGATGGAATCGATCATGTTCTTTTCGTTTTCCTGAATCGTTCCGGCTTCCTGACCCATTTCCATCATTTGTTTAATGTCTTCTTCCGTCACTTGAGAAACAGTCGCGTTTCCCATGCGGGGCAGCAATAAATGGAAAAGACGCACCAGAGCCCAGGTAAAGGGGGTCATCAACTTATCCAAAGCGTAAATGGGAACGACTAAGAGAGTGGCAATTTTCGTGGAGGCGTTACGGGCCATGATTTTCGGGAGAGCCTCGCAAAAAACCACAATGACAAAAGTAATCGAAACAGAAGAAACCGTGCCGGTAACAGCCAGGCTCCATTGATTGACCTGGGACAGGTGAACCGCCATGTAAGCCACCAGCGTCGTCGCGCCAACACTGACCGCGTTATTGCCAATCAGGATGGTGCTCAAGATGCGGTTAGGGTGATTCTGCCATTCTTTAAAGGCACGGCCCAACAGACCGCCTTTTTCGGCGTAGCCCTGAAGGATAGGTTTGGGGAAAGAAAGCAGACTGGTTTCAACCGCCGAAAAAAACATCGAGGCCAAAAGCAAGGTGCCCAAAATAATTAAATTAAGTGCTAAATAAACGTCCATTATATTTTCTAAACTCCAAATTTCTTTAACAGCGAATTTTGTAACCCAAACATCTCTTTTTCTTCCTTCAGCGTCACATGGTCATAACCCAGCAAATGCAAAATGCCATGAACCACTAACAACGCCAGCTCGTCGTTAAAATCTTTGCCATTCGCCTTGGCCTGCCGCTTGGTTTGCGGCACACTGACCACCACATCTCCCAGGGCCACCGCTTCTTTTTTATCTCCCGGAAACACAATGCCCTCTAACAGCGGAAACGAAAGCACATCGGTCGTTTTGTTTTGGCCGCGGTAAAGACGGTTGAGCTTTTTCACCTCAGCGTCACCGGTTAAAACAATCGACAGCTCCGCCTTCCGTTCAAACCCGGCGCCCTTGACCGCTTTGACGGTTAACGAGGACAATTTTTTCAGCCAAACATCCGAAACAGGCTGTGGTTTTACCGACGAGCGGATCAATATCTTCAAGAGGGTTTCTCGTTGATTTTTTCGTGCTGATTGTAAGCTTCCACAATGCTCTGCACTAAACGATGGCGCACCACGTCCTTGGGCGTAAAAGTAATAAATTCAATGCCCTTCACCTTCGACAGAATCCGTTGGATTTCTAAAAGCCCGGAGTTTTTACCCGTGGGCAAGTCGATCTGGGTCCCGTCCCCTGTCACCACAATCTTGGAGCCGTTGCCCATGCGGGTCAGGAACATCTTCATCTGCTCAGGGCTGGTATTTTGCGCCTCGTCCAAAATGATAAAAGCGTTCGACAAGGTCCGTCCACGCATATAGGCCAGAGGAGCCACTTCGACCACCCGGGTTTGAAACAGCTTCTGTAATTTCTCGTATTCCACCATGTCGTAAAGCGCGTCATAAAGGGGGCGCAAATAAGGGTCGACTTTATCCTGCAAATCACCCGGCAAGAAACCAAGCTTTTCTCCAGCCTCCACAGCCGGTCTGGTCAAAATCAGCCGCTCCACTTCGCCATTGCGAAGGGCGGCAATCGCCATAGCCATCGCCAGATAGGTCTTACCCGTTCCGGCCGGCCCCATACCAAACACGATGTCGTTGTTACGGATAGCTTCCACATACTTTTGCTGGTTTTCGGTGCGGGCCTGAATAGCCTTCTTGCGGGCGGAGATAAGAAGTGTTTCGTGTTCTTGCTCTTGAGCCACCGGCTTCAGGCCGCCTTTGGCCTCATCAATAAAGCGTTGAACCGCGCTAATGGTTAAATAACCCTCCTGGGCGCCGCCTTTTAATTGGCCTCGGAGACCCTCAATGACCTGACTGGCATGGGAAACCTGAAGAGGTTCCCCGGACAGGATGATTTCGTTACCACGGGCGACCAGGGTAATGGGAAAGGCGTCTCTCAACAAATTGAGGTTTTTGTCTTTTTCCCCAAACAATTGAACGCATTCTTGATGGTCATCCAGGGTGATGCGGCGGCTGACGACTTGAGACAAGGACTTATCCTCCGAACAGGCTATGAATTCTCCAGCTTTTCCACGGTTTTTACATCAAATCAGGGTTAAATGAAAAACTCCCATTTCCCAACCATCGAGAAAGGGGAGTTCAGGGAGTTATCAGTGGGTTTATTATGGGTTTTTGCAGAATTTTCGTCAAGAAAGACCACTGAAATAGGGCCAAATCACAATGAATTCGGCCCTAATTTTAGCTTAAATCTTCCAATTCGATCTTGATGTGGAGCTCATCCATCAGGTCTTGGTCAATGACCGAGGGTGACCCGGTCATCAGGTCCGTCGCCTTAGCCGTCTTCGGGAAGGCAATGACCTCGCGGATATTGTTGGTACCCGCCAGGAGCATGATGAGACGGTCCAGGCCGAAGGCCATCCCGCCGTGAGGAGGGGCGCCATAGGACAGGGCCTTCAAGAGGAAGCCAAAACGCTCTTCCGCCTTTTCGGGGCTGATGTCGAGGATCTTAAAGATCTTGGACTGCAGATCCATATCGTGAATACGAATGGAGCCGCCGCCAATTTCAAAGCCGTTCAACACAATGTCATAACCCTTGGACTTGGCTTTCATCGGGTCTGTATCGAGCAAGGCTAAGTCGGCCTCTTTGGGCGAAGTGAAGGGATGGTTCATCGAAAACACTCGGCCCTTTTCATCATGTCCGAACATCGGAATATCAACCACCCAGCAGAAGGCCCACTTGGGTCCCTTTTCAATCAAGCCCTTCTTTTTGGCAATCTCGACGCGCAACTGACCCAGCGACTCATTCACGGTGTCGATATGGTCCGCTCCAAAGAGGAACAAGTCCCCTTCTTCACCCTTCAACGCGGTCAAAATTTCTTTTTGAACCTCTTCGTTGAAATACTTCACGATGTTGGAATCCAGCTTGCCGTCTTTCACCTTGAACCAGGCCATACCCTTCGCGCCGTACTTGGCGACAAAAGCGGTCAGGTCTTCCATGTCTTTACGGGAAAAGTCAGCGCAGCCCTTGGCGTTGAGGGCCTTCACCGCGTCACCGCGGGAAACCACATCTTTAAACACTTTAAAGTCGGACTTGGCGGCGATGGCCGTCACGTCCACCATCGGCATGTCAAAGCGCAGGTCCGGCTTGTCGTTGCCGTATTTGTTCATGGATTCTTCAAAGGTAATCCGGGGAAAGGGTGTCTTGATGTCTTCGCCCAGCACTTCTTTAAAAACGTTCTTCATGATGCCTTCACCCAAACCGTAAATGTCGTCTTCATCAATGAAAGACATTTCGATATCGACCTGGGTAAATTCGGGCTGACGATCCGCGCGGGGATCTTCATCGCGGAAACAACGGGCAATTTGGTAATAGCGGTCTAAGCCAGCGACCATCGAGAGCTGCTTGAAAATCTGCGGGCTTTGCGGCAAGACATAGAACTTGCCCGGATATACACGGCTGGGCACCACATATTCGCGGGCGCCTTCCGGAGTGTTTTTAATGAGAATCGGCGTTTCAATTTCGAGGAAGCTTTGGTTGTTCATGTAAGAACGGATGGCCGTCGAGGTCTTGTGACGCATGACGATCTTGTCTTTCATGGAAGGACGGCGCAGATCTAAATAGCGGTGTTCTAGGCGGACTTCTTCAGCCACTTCCACTTCATCCTCAATCGGAAAGACGGGCGTGAGGGACGAGTTGAGCACTTTTACTTCCTGGCACTTAACTTCAATTTCACCCGTACCCAGCTTGGGGTTCACGGTGCCTTCGGGGCGGGCCATCACTTCACCTTTAATGGCCAAAACCCATTCATTGCGAACCAGATGGGATTGTTGATGGTCTTTGGGGTCAAACACGATCTGGGTAATGCCATAGCGGTCGCGAAGATCGACGAACACTAAGCCTCCGTGATCCCGGCGGCGGTGCACCCAGCCCATCAGGATAACGGTCTTGCCTTTGTCGGCGCCCCGCAGGTCGCCGCAAGTATGTGTTCTTTTCCAGCCGCCTAAAAATTCCGCCACGTGGTTTCTCCTAGTAATAAAAAAGGCCCTTAAGGGGCCGTATGATAACACAAGCTTTTGGGCCTATTAACTAGAAAAGCTACCCAAGCAATGAATCATCTATTTAAAGTCTCCAATACTCACTAATCAAAGTAATGTTATTGGACATCAGTTCATAAACCGCTTCTTTATCAGCTAAATCTTCATGTTTGTTAACAACAACGAATTTTCTGCCATTTATTTGAAAGTATTGTTCAAAGACAATTCTTCTGCCGACCTCATCACGTATCACGTTTACAATTCCGTCGTGCTTAACAATAACAATTGCAGGCGTAGTCTCGCCGCAGACACGGGTCGAAAGCATCTCTACAAATTCAACTGCATCTTTTTTGAAAAAGTAGGCACTATCAAATTTGTACTCATTTGGCGGCGGGCACTCATCTGTTTTCAATTTACCAAGACCACGTTTTATAGTTCCCTCGGCTTGTTTTTCGTCAATTTCGACCATTTGATTATCGGTTCGCATTTCCATTTCAGATCGCGCATTACCTCCCAGCGAAACAACATTAGCGCAAACCAAAACGGCATCTTCTTCAGCTTCCTTCTCTTGTTTTTTGGTTAAATTTAATTTATTCCAATCAATATCAAACGTTGGAGTGTCTTCGCTAAAACGATTCGGAACAATCTTGTATCCGCTCAGTGACGTTTCACCCAAATACTTGGAGTTAGAAAAAACATAAAATTTCGTTTCGGGTTTCGGCAGCAGGTATTTACTTCCAATCGTCAGTGGAACTTTTGCAACCACACCAGTTTCCACATTCTTTATCATTTTTTTGTCTATCTAATAAAGACAAAATCAAATTGGCCGTTTCTTGGCTAGTTTTGTTTTGGTCAGCTAGGAGAGCATTTCCGTCAACAGAGAAGAATGAAAGGTTTTCAGTTTCAGCTATTAAGAATGAAGGTGTTAATGCGAAAATAAAAACAAGTACTAAATAAGCGCTCTTAAACATCTAAACCTCCAATCAACGCGGGTATTAACAAGCGTTATATCAACTTAGGAAAGTTTAGCCAAAAGTGTTTTTAACTGTTCGGCATTCATTTCGGTGTCCTGGCGATTCGAAAGCTGGCGAACCTTGAAGGTTTGAGCGCCCGGCACAAAGTCTGTAATGGCGTATTCCAAGCCGCTTCCCTGTGCCGCCACCAACTGCTTCACCTTATCCTTCTTCTCCAACCCGGTCTCCACCGCAATACCGTGAGCCCGGAGGCTTTCGGCCAAAACTTGAATGTCTTTTTCGGACTTACCATCGTTCACAATATAAACGCGAGATTGCAGGGCCTTCGAAATACCGCCCCGTTCCATCAAGATGGTCAAGATACGTTCAAAACCTAACGACAAGCCAACCGCTGGAGTATTTTTAGGTCCGCCTAATTTCTCAATGAGGCCGTCATACCGTCCCCCGCCGCCAATGGAAAAGGTGAAGTCTTGATCAATCACGTTTATTTCGAAAACAAGTCCAGTGTAATAATCAAACCCACGAACTAAAAGCGGATCAAAAACAACATTGGCGTCCTCATTAACCTCGCGAACCTTCTTCTTAATTGCGTCTATTTTTTGCCAAATCGCGTCAACGCCATTTTCCGCAAAATAACCGTCGCTCAACTTTCCAGCGAGCGCATCCCGAATAAAGTTAAATAGCTTTTTCGAAATGTCATCAGGAATTCCATAGCCTTCAATTTCGCGCCAAACCTGATTGAAATCTTGTTTATCAAGTTTATCGATAGCAACCAAAACGCCTGGCATTTTTTCAAGATTTACACCTACAGCAGTCAACATTTGAGGCAACAACGACTTATCGTTAATTCGAATTTTAAACTTACCGATATTTAACGCTTTCAAAACACGGTCGGTCGCAAGTAAAAGTTCAATTTCACAATTCTCTGAATCACTACCAACAATATCAATGTCGCATTGGTAAAACTCACGGAAGCGACCCTTTTGCGGACGATCCGCGCGCCAAACAGGGCCAATATGGTAACAACGAAATGGTTTCGGCAGGTCGTTAGCGTGATTACCGTAGTAGCGAGCCAAAGGAACCGTCATATCGAAGCGAAGACCCATATCAGCAGTTTGCTTCATTTTTTCCATCAACTCGGCATGATTCCCGAAAGAAATCGACTGATTCCCTCTTTCGTCTTTGATAATTTTACCTTCACCAGGAGTGACAACATCTACTTGAGAACCTCCCTGGTCATTACCTTTAATATTAAACGTTCCCAAAAAGACTCTGTTTAAATCTTCGCCACGTTTTTCAACACGAAACATCAACTTCTCGTTTTCGCCGCCGCCCTTGCCCTGCAGCACTTCAATGTTTTCCATGACCGGCGTATCAATGGGTTGGAAACCGTAAAGCTGGTAATGGCTTTCAATCAAGCGGATGAGTTTTTGGCGCAGAAGGGTTTCTTGCGGAAGCCAGTCCCGCATACCCTTGGGAGGAACGAATTTAGAGTTGTCCGCCACGAAAAGCTCCTATTGAACCTGGTTCAGTTTGCCGCTTTCAATCTTCAAGACCGGCACCAGCTTATCCGCCTCGCCGTGACCGGCGAAATTGGTGATACCGCTGACACCATCATAATTGGTAATCGCCATCAGGTTGGCGCGAATATCATCCCGGCTGGACGACATTAATGTGGCTTTGAGCATCATATTCATGGCGTCATAGCTCTGAGCGGCCAAAAGATCGGGACGCTTGTTAAAGCGCTTCAAGAAATCATCCGCGAATTTCTTCACCTTGCCCTGTGTGCTATCCACATAGAAACCCGTCACAAAATAGGAACCTTCCAGATCTTTGCTGCCTTCCTGGCGGGCCGCGTCGTTTTGCCATAAATGGCCGCCCAAGAGAACGGGGTTTAAGCCGTAAAAGTGAACCTGTGAGGCGATTTGGGGAATTTCGACCGCTGTGTGACCCGGCAAATAAAGCGCCTGAATATTCTCTGTGTTTTGAGCGGCAGCCGTGGGCTTCACAGCGTTATAAAGAATCTTGTTTTGGTAAATCTTCACAAAACCTTTCGAAGCCGCGTCTAACTGATAGGCCTCGAAGTGAACCCCATAAAGCCAGACGGGTCCATAAATAGGATCTTTCGATTCGTCGTCAAACACCTTGAGGGTGATGATTAAAGAAGCCTGGGTGTCCTGCGCCAGATCGCCCCATTGGGCTTTGGTCTCGGGATAAAAAACACCTTTGGGCAGGCGGGTAAAAGCCTGTTTCACTAAATCTTCGCTTCGCACCGCGAAGGACTGCTGGCCTTTTAGTGAAACCTTCACCGTATCCGCTAAAGAGTTGGAAATAGTCGGTTCGGCTTTGTCATTGCCCAAAACTTCCGGCAACACCACAAAAGCGATAGCCGGGCCCACTATAGGAGTGGGGGTTACAGAAGGATCAGGCGTCGGTGATTCCACAATTGGCTGAGAAGCCGTGACATCTTTGGACTTCACCAAAATCTTATCAATCTCTTTGCCGATCTTATAATTCAAGTCATCTAAACGGCGTTTACCCTCACGGTCGCCTTCTTTCACCGCGCCCGGATCCTGCCCGCCCAGAGCCACCAGTTGCTCTCTAAAGTCGGTGGAGTTGGAGGGATAGGTTTGGACCGAGGCCACTGTGCCACCCGCGGCTTTCACCGCGTCGCCAAAAGCCTGGGCTAAAGTATTACCGTAATTATTGCTGTCGCTGTCATCCGGCGCCAAAATGCCGAAGCGTTTGAAACCTAAATGCTCAACGGCATACTTGGCCATGGCGCGGCCTTGCATTTCATTGGTCATGCTGTTGCTAAAAAGATAAGGCCCCAAAGTAGACAAACCATCATGCGGGTCCGAGGGACAAATCATCGTGATCTTGTTTTGATTGGCTAAAGAACCCACCACACTAAATTCCGAAGGAAGCACCGGGCCCACAATGGCATCCAGCGTATTATCCGCGGTCATATCCTGAAACACTTTGGCGGCCTTCACCGGGTCGCCCGCCGTATCCCGAACCACCACCGTCACCGTCTTATGCGTTGCGCCGGACTGTTCAGCTTCTTCCGCTGCCAACAAGACCCCGTTCATCACCGCCTCGCCAAAAGCTTTATAACGGCCGGTGGTCGGCACTAAAACCCCAATGCGCCAGGTTTTGTTGGAAGTCGTTTTAACTTGAAGGGACTGAAGCAGGGTTTGAGCCGCGCCCACCGAAGCGTCATTGGGACACTGGCGGATGTAGTTATTTAAGTGATCGTAAGCCTCGGTTTGTAAACCCGCCTGGGCTTCCTTATTCCCCAATTGAAACAAAGCGGAACATTGAGAAGAGGAATCCGAATAATTGGTCACAAAGCTTTTGAGATCATCCAAACCTAAAAAGTGGGTGATAACAAACTCTGTCATTTGATGGCTCTGAGCGGCGTAAGTTGAATTGGGGTATTTGCTCATTAAGCTTTGAAAAGCGGCCAGGGACGGTAAATAGTCTTTTTTGTCGTAATAAATCTGTCCCACCATGTACTGGGACTTATCCTGCTGGGCGCCGGATAAAGAAGCCAGCTTCTGATAATTTTTCAGGGCGTTGGTAAAATCCGCGTGGTTGTATTGGTATTGGGCGATAGTTTGAGAATCTTCGACATTCGAATCATTCACTCCCGCTCCGCCATTGCGGGTCAAAGCAGCCTGGTAATCTTGATCACTGACAGCTTCATGCGTGTTGACTAAAGCGGGGGCCAAAACCGGAGCCGGTGTAGCCACGGCCGAAACTGAGTTTTGTTGAAGGGTGGCCCGGGGAGCGCAGCCTAAGCCTACTAAAGCGGTCATCAAAAATAACCATCTGAGTTTCACGGTGTTTCCTTTAATCGAGTTAGAAATGGACGGGCTCAGGCCCTAAGAAGGCTAAATCTTCCTTGGTTTTGGTGACTTTTGCAAGTTGAGAAGACAAGTTTGCGCCCAGAAATGGTTCACTTATTGAATGCCGGTATGCCCAAAACCACCGCCGCCACGCGCCGTATCATCCAGACTATCAACTTGATCGATTTGAGCGTGAGCTACTGGTGAAATAAGAAGCTGGGCGATCCGGTCGCCGCGTTTGAGAACAACCGGCTCCTGGCCCAGATTAATTAAAAGAACTTTAACCTCACCGCGGTAATCCGAATCGATCGTGCCGGGTGTATTGGCTACAGTCAGCCCCTGTTTCATTGCCAACCCGCTGCGGGGTCTGATGCCGCCTTCAAAACCAACCGGGATCGCCATTTTCAAACCTGTCGGCACCAGACCCCGTTCTCCGGGTTTTAAAGTAAAGGGTTCGGTTAACGCCGCCCGAAGATCTAACCCCGCCGCGCCATCCGTGGCATAGGCCGGCAGGCCCAGATCATTGTTGCCCGGCAAAACTTCAATTTTCAAAGTCGGTTGTGTCATTTCCATCCCTCGGCGAAGGCCCGTCTGATTTTTTCTTTCATGTCAGTGAAAACTTCCGGTTCAAAACAGAAGAAAGGATACTCGCGAAAAGCTAAAACGTCCCTGGTTTCTTTAACCGCCTGAGCGTCTAAAACCCCTTGTTCGATCACGGATAAAATTTCCCCATAGCTGGCGTAAAGCTCACCGTTAATTTCTTTAATGCGTTTAGCCGCCTGAGGCCGTTTCGCGGGATCCTTCAGCGAATTCACCGCCTCTTTCTTTTCATCAGCCAGCTTTCTCAAATTCTCATTTTGAAGACACTTTTCAAAAGAACTATGCATGAAAGATGGTACGTCTCTTTTCCAATCCGCCTCGCGGGTAAAAAGATATTCGGGATTTTGTTCCAAGGCTCTGGCCCACAAACCCAAAATCCTCTCGTGATTCACGATCACGTCCAGTCCTTCACTCTCTTTGGAGTCGACCAGATAGGTTGCCGAGACAATTCCGTAAGCCGGAGGATCAATCTGGGTCGTTTTTTTAAAGAACAAGTCGACAACTTGTTCGTATACCCCGCCGCCAATGCCGTGAATAAAGAAGTCGCACAAATACATACGGCAAAAGAGGGTTTGAGGAATGGCTTTGGGCCAGATTTTCAAAGGTGAGGCGCCTAATTGGGTTTTCAAATCATCCAAAAGAAAATCATGATGCCCCTCAACCCCTTTTACCTTGAGCGTCACTTTCTTGCCGTCTGTTTTGGCCCAGATGGTATCCCGATGGTGGCTTTTGGCGCTTCCCCAAAAAGGCGTCTCGAAATACCAATCCTCAAACTTCAGATTGGGCACCGGTTCAATTTCGTGGGTAATGCCGTTAGTTTTGCGGTATTCATTGAGCGCCTCGTTGTACTGTTCTCCCAGTTCGGTCATGTGGCTCAGCCAATAAGTCACGAAGTTTAGAAAAGGCTCAGACGCCCAAAGCTGGCTGCCCACCAAAGTGGTTCTTTTAGTGCCGTCGATTTGATCCAATAGATCCAGCGAATGGCAGTGAAACTGATCCCAGCTGGTATTTACCTTCAGGCCTTTGATCAACTTGTCCTCAAAATATTTCACCGACTTGTGAGCCGAGGCGGGACCAAAGGCCGCCAAATCGGACAAAATTTTCTTAAGCGCCCCTTCGTCGGGAGCGGGCATAAAAGCATAAGGTGTCGAGCGTTCTTTGGTCTTAGCGTCTTTAGAAATAAAAAAATCAACCTCGCTGCGGCGGGCTTTTCCTTTTTCGTTAATTTCCGGAATGAAGTGGGTAAACTCGGGCGAAAGCGCCGTATCAGTTAATTTGTGATAGGCCACGCCGGATACGGATAAGGCCAGCTGGCTGGCGGCGAGGCACTTGGCCCAGATACCGGGATAAAAGAAAACCGGCTGATGACCCGTTAAAACAATCGGGCAATCAGTCGGCATTTTGAAGTGCTCGCGGACTTTAGAAGCCTTTTGGCCCCACAACGGAATGTTAAAGAATTTTTCTCTATTTCGCAGGACAGCGTTACGCCATTGGGTGGGTTCGGGCTCAAAGTAAAACTCGCCGTGATGTTTGGGTGTCTTTTCCATCAGAGTCCTCGTAAAAGATTATCTCACTGACGGGTCGAAGAAAGTCCTAAAGTTTTAGCTTCCCTCTCCAAAACCTCTAAATAGTGGGTTAGGCGCTCGTCGCGGTTGGCGAATTGATTGTTAAAGTTGCGGCTGTAATCTTTGTAGATCAAAGGCACAGCGCACTCGTTAACCGTCAAACCCGCTTTCGCCGCTTGAAGCCAAAATTGAATAGGAAAACCATAATTAGTCTCGGTTAAATTCAGCTTACGCAAACCATCCACACGGTAGCCTTTAAACCCGCAGAAACTATCAGTCAGGTTGTAAGGTGTGATTTCACGGAGCTTATCCGTAATGATCTTATTCACTTCCAGCCTTTCGGGAGGCGGAACATCTTTGGAGAGCAGGTGGTCTAAATAACGGCTTCCCGAAACAATATCAAAACGGGAAAGTTTGTCGAGAAAACAGGGGATGAAGCTGGGCTCATGCTGTTCATCCGCGTCCATGGTGACGCAATATTCGTAGTTATGATTTTTAACGTAATTAAACCCATCCATCAGCGACTGGCCATAACCTTTGTTTTGATCGTGCCGGAGAATAGCGTGAACTTTGATGCGTTCTAAAACCGAGGGAGTCGCGTCCGTTGAGCCGTCATCCACCACCACCACATCGGCGTCTTTAAACTCAGCTAAACGGTTGACGACCTTTTCGAGGGTGGGAGCTTCGTTATAAACGGGCAAAATAATGGCAAATTTCATCTCTACTCCAAAAAGTCACAAGGGTTTTAACAGCGGCTAGAACAATAAGAAACATTCAAGAAATACTCAAGACAGGCTGGTGATTATTCAGCCCGGTTATTATTTAGGAAGTCTTGGAACGTTGGATTGCGACGGCGTGGGTGTTGGAGCGTCGCCTACCGCCACCAAACCAGAAGGCGCTGGAGCCGCGGCGGAGGAAGAAGCCGCTGGCGCGGCGTTGTTACTTGTATCGACAGGAGCCACTCCCACCGACTGATTCGCGGGGGCAGCCGCGCCCACATCTATCGGCGCCACACCTACGGGTTGCTCCACTTGAGCCGTCGGCTGAGCGGCAGGAGCGCCACCTACAGCGGTGGGAACTGGTACTGACGCGCTGGGATTGGAGTCCCAGGGATTGGGAGGATTGCCATTATCCGCCGGCATCGCCAAGCTCGGATCGGGCGTGGGAGTGGACTGCTGCATGGCCGCATCTTTCATCTTCTTTTCCATTTCCAGCTGATCGATTTGCTTCTTGGACAAAAGAGGTTTACGGATGGTCTTAATGTGTTCCGCCGCCTCAAGATCTTTAGGATTAATTTCAGCGTATTTCTGCCAGTGGTACAAAGCCAAACCATATTGCTCGTCGCGTTCAAAAATCATGGCCAGCGCCTTATGCGCTTTAGCCTGCTGGTTATCTATATTGAGAATCATTAAGTAAAGACGCTTGGCGTTATTCCAATCCCGGATATCCACATAGTGCTCAGCCAAACGGTACTGGGCCGCGATGTTGGTCGGCGCTAAATCGGCGGAATATTTAAACTGCTCCACCGCTTTCTTCTCGTCGCCCAAGGCCAAATAAGACTCACCCAGCTTACCGCGGGCGGTCGCGTCCAGCGAATCCACATCCAAAGCTTGCCGGTAGTAGGCGACAGCTTCCTCGTGGCGGGCTTGGGCTTGATAAACATCGCCCAATTTTTCATAGACCGGCGCTTTGTCTTTATAACCGCGAATCGCCATCTTTAATTCGGATACGGAGTTGGGATATTGCCTCAGACCCAAATAAGCCACACCCAAATTAAAATGCGCGGAGCCCGATTCCGGATCAATCTGAATGGCTTTTTTGGCGTAGAGAATCGCCTGGTTATAAATCCGCTTTTGGAGATAGAGGTAAGACTTGTTGTTGAGCGCGGGAACATAATTGGGCTGAACTTCTAAAACTTTATCAAACTGCTCCATAGCCTCGTCAATGAGATTGCTTTTAGCGTACAGCTCGCCCAGGTTATTACGGGCCTGAACGTTGTAAGGATTTCTCTCGATGGCTTCCCGGTAATACTTGATGGCGGTTTGGGACTTGCCTTCTTTAACGTAAAGATTGCCCTTGTCTAAATAATATTGATGGTCTGGCGACGAATCATCCGCCAAAAGTAACGAAGGGGTAACAGAACCCAGGGCCAAGAGACAGATCAACAAACGGGCTCGAAAAGACATCCTGGCTCCTTGGGAAATAGAAAAAGCTGAACAGAGGGAAGATTTTACGGGAGGGCCGAAAACCCGTCAACGACCAAGAAGCCCAACCGGCGAAAACGACGGCCTAAAACCCCTTAAAGCTTCGCTAAAGAGCGCGCGGCGGTCAAAAGACGCTGTAGTTCTTTGGGTGAGGGGCCTTCGGCATAAAGCCGCAGCAACGGCTCCGTACCCGAGGGACGCACCAAAAGCCAGCCTTGTTCCAGCTTCAACTTAACACCATCCAGCGTTTGAACCCCTGTCACCTTATGCCCGGCGATATGAGACGGCGGAGATTTTTTTAAACGGTTGAGAATGGCGTTCTGTCGGTCAAAAGGAACATTTTCCAGATCAATGCGGTCAGAATAAAAGGGCCCAAATTCTTTTTGAAGAAAACCGACCGCTTCCGTCACTGATTTTTTCATGGTGACGAGAGCTTCCAATAAAAGCAGTCCGGACAAAAGGCCGTCTCTTTCAGGCAGGTGGCCCTTAATCGCGATACCGCCGCTTTCCTCGATGCCCAACAGCACATCTTCTTTAAGCATCACCCCGCCGATATATTTAAATCCAATCGGCGTTTCAAACAGAGGTATTCCCCACCGCTCGGCCATCCGTTGAATCATCAAGGTTCCTGAGACCGTCTTCACTACCGCGCCCCGCATACCCCGGTTGACCCAAAGGTGATAAAGCATCAGGGCATGGAGTTTGTGCACATCCACATATTTTCCTTTTTCGTCCACCATACCGATACGATCGCCGTCCCCATCCGTAGCGAAACCCACATCCGCCTTCCACACTTTCATTGCTTTAAAAAGCGGGCCCAGGTTCGCGCCGATCGGTTCGGGCTGACGGCCGCCAAAAAATATGTCACGGTTGCCCGCCACGGTTTTAGCCTTGGTTTTGGAACCGGAGATGAGATTTTCAAAGTGGTTTTCGCCGACGCCGTGCATAGAGTCAATCGCCACCTTTAAACCGGCCTGGCGGATGGCTTTTAAATTCACTTTGGCCGAAACCGCTTTTAAATAAAACGAAAGCCAATCTTTCTGTTCAATTTTATGGTCGGCGCCGGCTTCCGGCTCCTCGGACGGGATATTCTTTTCGACTAACTGGGTAAAAGAAGAAGGCGCGGACACACCCGGCGGAAGCTTAATTTTAAAACCGTTATAGTGGCCCGAATTATGGCTGGCCGTAATCATCACACCCGCGTCGGCCTTTTGGGCCTTAACCGCCAGGGACAAAGCGGGCGTGGGAAGTATTTTAGACGACAGAGTGACACGGTGCCCCAGCGAGGCCAATACCTGGGCCGCCGCCTGGGCATATTGATCGGAATAAAAGCGGGTGTCATAGCCCACAAAAATCTTAGCGTGTTTTTTCTTCCGGCGCAGGGCCAGACCTAATCCGTAAGCCGCCCGGCGCACGTTTGGAAAGTTAAACGTGGTCGTAATTTTTGAGCGCCAACCGTCAGTCCCAAAATGAATATCTGTCATTTTCAATTGCCGTTTTCCCTTTTGAGTTTTAAATCAAAAACATTGTTTCCCAAATGATGGTCCAAAATCCATTGGGCGACTATTTTTTGATAATCAGGCTGATCAATCCCCCGCAGATTCCATCCGGGCGGGCCCGAAGTATAGTAGCCATTCAGAGTGGGAACGCCGGAAACAATCGCGACAAGCATCGCTCCGGTTTGACATTCACCTCTGTCCGCAAAGTAACTATCCCCGGGAGTTCCTGAGATGTAAAAAGCGGTCGCGTCCTTAGGAATCATCTTGGCCAGTCTCATCGTATCATTTCGGGCATCGGTTACAGAAATAACGCCACAGGGGCTCCCCCCCATTTGCTCAAACCATATTCCAGACAAAACCACTCCCATCAGCATCGCGGCGCCTATTTTTTTAACCGGCTCTTTAATCGCGGAAAAACACTCAATCCACCGCTGAACTTCAAAAGCGAAAATCATGCTCACCGGCAGCATCAAAACCACGCCAAATCTCGAAGTGCACAATACCGCTTTGCCGCCCGGCACCCAATTGTAAATCCACTGCCATAATATCGGCTGGCCATGACGTTTCAGAATCAACACCACGCAAAACCAAACACTTAAAATAACCAGTGTTTCAAAAACACTCTGACCCTGAGCTTTCGAATCCTTTCCAAAAGGAAACGCCGGCGCTTTTCCATGAGTCAAATTCGGAATATTTCTAACGGCCTTAACCGTCACCCATAGCCAAAACAAACTAAATAACAACCCCAAGCCCAATCGGTTTTCCCACTCACAGTCCATATTCGCGAAGCTATTAAAATGAGAAAGCCAACCCCAAACATAATTTTTATCACTCATCCACATGAGCGCTTTCAAAGTAGGCATATTATTAATCACATCAGGCAAAGGCCTCGGGCCCTTCAGGTGCAATACAGGCAGGTATAAAGCGAGAAACGGAATTAATCCGACCACTAAAATAAAAAGAGCCGCCAAATAGTTAAACCTCGACGGCGGAAAGACCGCCTTCCATGATCTGCTAAAAAAATCTTTGTGCTCAAATATCAGAAACATAAAAATTAGCGCGATTCCCCAAATAGCCAAAAACCAGCCCATATAAAACGAAGTCAAAAGTTGAACATCGATTAAAACAGCCGCCAGCCAAAGGATTTTTATCTTTTCAGAAGTTTGGCTTGAGCGACGAATGAACAAAACGAAACACAAAAGAATGATCGGTAAAAAATAAAGCGCCTGAAAATCATAGTGTTCCAGTTGATTGTATTTAACGCTGTTAAACGTGAAAAAGGCTGCCCCAATTGAGGAGGGGAACGTCGTTAAATTGAACCCCTTTTTCAAAAACCAAAAGCAGGCCAAAAAATTCAAAATATTAAAAACAAGAACAGTGGCCAGAGTCGCGTTATACATATCCAGGTGCAATAATCGAAACGAGCAATAAATCGGAGCCGCGCCCGCCATGGCATCGCAATACCCCAGAACGCCTTTGGTGGGATAAAAGATGGGTGGAGAAACAACGCTGGTGTGGCCCAACAACGCTTGAAAATAATTCTCGAATTGGAAAATGTGCTGCTGAGGATCGGTAGGGCCCTGCATCAGAGTGAATTTTGACATCACTTCATAGTGATGAAATGTCCAAAAACCCCAGGCAAAAGGAATAAAGGCTAAAAAATAAATAAGAATTCGATTCTTATTTAAAGAAGATTGAGGCATTTAAAAACCATTCCTTAATAAAGATCGCCTTTTTTAAGTTCCAAATCAAAAACACGATCTCCCAATTGGTGATCCGTTATCCACTTCAATACTCTTTTATGGTAATCGGGGTGTTCTAAACCCTCAAGATTCCATCCCGGCGGAGCCGAAGAATTGTAACCATTCAGAGTGGGCACCCCAGAAACCGCCGCTATCAGCATGGCGTCAATTTGATTAATATAACACCCGGGCATCTCAGAAACATAAAACGCGGTCGCGTTTGCGGGTATTCGGGCGGCCAACTTCAATATTTTCGCGCGATCCGCCGGGACTGAGAAAATACCGACCGGAGTCCCCCCCATTTGTTCAAACCACACTCCCGATAAAACCACACCGATCAACATCATGGCGCCTATTTTTTTAGCGGGTTCTTTTATCGCCGGAACACGAAGAATGAACCGCTGAACTTCAAAGGCAAAAATCATGCTCACTGGCAGCATCAAAACAATAGCGAACCTCGAAGTACAAAGTATGGCATTGCAGCCTGGCACCCAATAGTAAATCCATTGCCATAACAACGGCTGATAATGGCGTTTCAGAATCAAAATCAAACAAAACCAAACACTCAGAATAACCAGCGTTTCAAAAACACTTTGGCCCCGCGTTTCCGCGTTTTTTTCAAAGGGAAATGCCGGCGCCTTATTCCCTATCAAGTTTCGAATATTGCGAATGGCTTTAACGGTGACAAATAACCAAAAAAGGCTAAATAACAATCCCAAACCCAGCCGGTTTTCCCACTGGCAGTCCATGTCCCTTATTTTTTCAAACTGAGAAAGCCAGCCCCAAACATAATTTCCATCACCCATCCACAGAAGCGCTTTGAAGGTCGGCATGTTGTGAACCACATCGGACAAAAGTCTCGGACCCTTCAGTTGAAGCACGGGCAAATACAAAGCAAAAAACGGAATAAAAGCCGCGACGAAAATGATACCAGCGGCCCAATAATAGGAACTTGGCGGCGGCGGCAATTTTTTCAGTGATTTTTTAAAAAAAGTTTTCCATCTGAAAATCAAAAACATTAATCCCAGCACTATGCTCCAAATCCCAAAAAACCAGCCCATATAAAACGAGGTTAAAAATTGGGCGCCGATTAAAACAGCGGCCAGCCAAAGAACCCTTATCTTTCCCGGCGATTCATTCGAGCGGCGGATGAATAAGATGAAACACAAAACAATAACTGGTAAAAAATAAAGCGCCTGAAAATCATAGTGTTCTAATTGATTGTATTTGATGCTATTAAACGTGAAAAAAGCCGCCCCAATCGACGAGGGGAAAACTTTTAGATTGAACCCTTTTTTCAAAAGCAAAAAACAGGCTAAAAAATTCAAAATATCAAAAACAATTACCGCGGCCTGAGTCGCGTTATACATATCCAGGTGCAATAACCGAAAGGAACAATAAATTGGGGCCGCACCGGCCATGGCATCGCAATATCCCAATACGCCTTTGGCTGGATAAAAATAAGGGGGGGAAACGACACTAGTGCGGCCCAGCAATGCCTGGAAATAGTTTTCGAACTGACTGATGTGAAAACGCGGGTCAGTGTCGCACTGCATCACATCAAAGCCCGATTGCAATTCAAAATGGTGGAATGTCCAAAAGCCCCAGGCAAAAGGAACGAAGCTTAAAAGGACGAGAAGAGCACAATTTATTTTTTTCGTAGCTGATGGCGTCATTAAAACCTACTAAAGATTCTGATGTATTTTTTATTCACCATCATCCTCTTTAATATTTAAATCAAAAACATTGGTGCCCAAATGGTGGTCAGAGATCCATTTGTTCACTCTTTCGTGATAGTCCGGGTGAGCCAAACCGTCCAAATTCCATCCCGGCGGTCCGGAAGTATAGTAACCATTCAGGGTGGGAACACCTGAGATAGACGCTATCAGCATGGCATCAATTTGATTAAGTCCATAGCCATCGTCCCGTCCCGAGAGATAAAAAGCCGTCGCGTCTTTTGGAACCCGGGCGGCCAGCTTTACCATTTTAGCGCGATCCTTCGAAACTGAAAAAACCCCGACCGGAGTATCAGCCATTTGTTCAACCCACACTCCGGATAAAAGCACTCCCATCAACATCATGGCACCTGTTTTTTTAGCGGGTTCTTTCATGTCCGAAACACGGAGAATAAAACGCTGAACCTCAAAAGCAAAAATCATGCTCACCGGCAGCATCAAGACCACGCCAAACCGGGAAGTGCACAACACCGCCTTACAACCTGGCAGCCAATAGTAAATCCATTGCCATAACAACGGCTGATAGTGGCGTTTCAAAATTAAGATCAAACAAAACCAAACACTCAATATAACCAGCGTTTCAAAAATGCTTTGCTTCTGTATTTCTGAGTTTTTTTCAAAGGGGAACGCTGGCGCCCTTTTCCGGGCCAAGTTCGGGATATTTCTAACAGCTTTAATGGTTACCCATAGCCAAAACAAACTAAATAACAGTCCCAACCCCAGCCGGTTTTCCCACTGGCAGTCCATGTTGCTCATTTTTTTAAACTGAGCGAGCCAGCCCCAAACATAATTCCCTTCGCCCATCCACATGAGCGCTTTAAAGGTAGGCATGTTGTCGACCACATCCGACAAAAGTCTTGGGCCCTTCAGATGTAATACCGGCAGGTACAAAGCAAAAAACGGAATCATTCCCACCGCTAAAATAAAAAGTGCCACTCCATAGTTAAATCTCGACGAGGGAAATAGCCTCTTCCATGATCCGCTGAAAAAATATTGACGCTCGAATAACAGAAACATAAAAATCAGAACAATGCTCCAAATAGCCAAAAACCAACCCATGTAAAACGAAGTTAAAAATTGAATGTCGATTAAAACAGCGGCCAGCCAAAGAATTTTTATTTTTCCGGGGGTTTCACTTGGGCGGCGGATAAATAAAACAAAACACAAAAGAATCATCGGCAGAAAATAGAGCGCCTGAAAATCGTAATGTTCGAGCTGGTTGTATTTGATGCTGTTAAACGCGAAAAAGGCCGCCCCTATGGACGAGGGGAAGACTTTCAGGCCAAACCCTTTTTTCAAAAGCCAAAAACAAGCCAGAAAATTCAAAATATCAAAAACGATCACAGCGACTTGGGTCGCGTTATACATGTCCAAATTCAAAAATCTGAAAGAACAATAAATCGGAGACACGCCCGCCATCGCGTCGCAGTAGCCCAGCACGCCTTTCGTGGGATAGAAGATGGGCGGCGAAACAACGCTGGTATGCCCCAGTAACGCTTGAAAATAGTTTTCAAATTGAAAAATGTGCTGCCGCGGATCGGTTTTGCCCTGCATCACATCAAGACGTGATTCCAATTCAAAATGATGAAAGGTCCAAAAACCCCAGACAAAGGGTATGAAAGCTAAAAGAAGGATAAAAAAGTTGTGCCTTTTATTTAAAGAAAAGCGGGACATTTAAAACCTCGGCAGATGATTTGAAATACAAAAACTGCGACGTTATTTCTTCAAACCAGCTTTCAGTTGATCAATGAGACCGATTGAGGTGGGGTTCAGCCCCTTCAAAAAGGCTAAATAGACTGAAACAAAATCCCCGAGATAAACCATCCACAGGGTCTGAGACAAAAGAGAGTTTCCTTCAGCCCAAACCTCACTCACCTGGTTTTTCTTGAGCCCGGATATTTTTTTAAAAATGGCGAACCGCTTTTGAACACGGTCGTTTTCATACTTTTCGCTTCTGAGCAGAAGTACGGCAGCATTCTTCACAAATGAATCCTGAACTGTATAGGACAAGATTTCATTGTGATTCATTTCGGGTATGGCGTTGACATGCGCCATTTGTTTCGCGTTTTCATTAAACTGGCATTTCCAACGATAAGCGGTTGTGCCCAGGCAATTCTCACTGGCGTAAATCACAGGGTTTTTGCCGTGAAAAAATAAAGCTAACTGTTTCGCCAAGTTCTTTTTGGAATCATTAAACAAATTAAACTCAAACATCGTCTTTTCCAACAAAAGGACGGCTTCTTCAATTTCTCCATCCATTGAAGGCAGCAGTTTCGCGCTTTCCAGCATGGTTAGCAGAGTGATCACGGAATAATTCAGCGTCGTACGGGGTTGAACACCCCCCGGCATTTCGTAATAGGGCAATTTGTGTTTTCGCGCTTCTTTTAAAAGCGTCCCACCCGAGCTGATCACGACTATATTCAGCTTTCTGGCCAGAGCCTGTTTAAAAGCGGATAAGGTTTCTTCGGTATCACCCGAATGGCTGGAGCAAATCACCAGGGTTTGACGGTCAACCCAGGCAGGCAAAGCATAGTCCCGGTTCACGTAAACGGGAATTTTCAAAACCGATCTTAAGTAATTGGCGACCATTTCCCCGCCGATGGCTGACCCACCCACGCCGCAAATGACCAATGAATCAATTTTGGAGGAATTCAGTTTTATTTTATTGAGAAGAGCCTGGTGGCGGGCATCCCGGCATTGCTGGGGCACCGTTTCCACCAAATGGAGCATATGTTGGGGATCGAGCTTATAAATTTGATCGGGATTATCCAGAGTATGTTTTTTCATCAAAACCTCGGTGAATTGGGAAGGCGAGCCATATGTTAGCTGGTTTGAGGGAACAATTTAACCGAAATTGAGGTGAAATCCGCGTCTATATAAGGTTTTTGATTAAAACTTAATCCAAACAACCCCATCTTCAACCACAGTAGGAAAAGTATTGAGCTTCATATCCGGTTCTTCCAGACATTCACCCGTTTTAATATTCGACCGGTAACCATGAGCTTTACAGATGATCAGATCGCCCGCGGTATTCCGCGGATCAAGTCTCACTTCGGCATGAGGACAGTAAACGCCGGTCGCGTAAACCATTTCGCCGCGACGGTGCAGCATGACCGCCATATTCTCCACTTCCATCTCAACGCTTTTGTTGTCGATGAGTTGGTTGAAAAGAGCGGCTTTTTTAAATCCCGGCTGATCCATAAAACCTCTAGAGACTGTTGTTGTCGCCCAAAACACTGCCCTTATCCAAAGGCTTTTTCACTTTGCAGCGGCGGCCCAGCACCACTTCATCTAAATGAATATCCGCCGCCACCGAGACTCCATCCCATAACAGGCTTTTCGAAACTGAACTGCCCGGGCCCAGCTTGCACTTTTTACCCAAGACAGAATAAGGAAGCACTTTGGCTCCCTTGGCGATAACACACCCATCCTCCAGAATGGCCGGCCCTTGAATCACAGCGCCCTTGGCCACCTTCACCCCTTTTCCCAAATAAACCTTTTTCGAATTTCGCTTCAATTTAGCGTAAACCGGAAAAGCCCCTCGGAGCACATCCCAATGGGTCGTCAAATATTTATAAGGCGTCCCAATGTCCTGCCAGTAGCCTTCGCTCACAAAACCGCCCATGGGCCGCTTCGCTTTTAAAATATCGGGGAACACCACCCGTTCCACTGAGCAAGGAACCACATCAGGAATAAAATCGAAAACCTCGGGTTCAAACACATAAACCCCGGCGTTAATGGTGTCGGTCACCACTTTATCCGGCGAGGGTTTTTCTAAAAATTGAGTAACACGATTTTGATGGTTCAGTAAAACCAAACCGTACATCGTCGGATCTTCGGCGTGAACCAATCCCAATGTGACCAAATTCTTATGCTTGCGGTGAAACCGGATCATCTGGGTTAAAGACAAGGCCGTCAAAATATCACCGTTCAACACTACCACCGGTGAGCCCTTGACGAACTTCTCACAGTTCTTGATGGCCCCCGCGGTTCCCAAAGGTGTTTTTTCCAGGGCATAGTGAATCTTCACCCCGTGCTTGCGGCCATCGCCGTAAACTTTTTTGATGTCCTGGGGCCGATAACCGATTGAAAAGACAATTTCTTTAATGCCCGCGCTTTTGAGATATTCAATTTGGTAGGTCAAAAAAGGAACGCCGCAAAGAGGCACGATGTTTTTGGGAAGGCGGTTGGTCAGGGGCCGCATACGGGTTCCCTGTCCGCCTACGAGGATAATGGCTTTCATAACGTTTCCTTAGTTATCGAGGCTTTCGATAATACTCGACAGTTTCCTTCAACCCCGCCTTCAAATCATAGCTGGGTTCCCATTTTAAAAGCTGCTGGGCCTTAGCGCTGTTTAAAACGCTTCGGTGCAAGTCGCCTAAACGCGGCACAATGCGCAGGGCTTGTTTGGAATAGCCGGTCAAAGAAGCCAGCGTATCAAACAATTGATTCGTTGTGGTTTCCTGGCCCGTACCAATATTGAAAGCATCGTTTTTCGGGTAGCTCAGGGCCAGCAAATTGGCCTTCGCCACATCTTTCACGTAAACATAATCACGGACATTAAACCCGTCGCCGAAAATTTGAAGTTCCGCTCCATGCAGCATCCCATGGGTAAAAATGGCCACCACACCGCCTTCCCCTAAAGCATCCTGCCGGGGACCGTAAACGTTGGCATAGCGAAGAACCACATATTCCATCCCAAAGTTTTGGGAAAAAACATCGGCATAGCTTTCCACCGTCATCTTGCTGGCGCCATAAACCGAGAAGGGTCTGGGCTTTTGTTCTTCCGTAAAGGGTTTGTCCGCAGCCTCGCCATACATGGCGCCGCCCGAAGAGGCGTAAATAAACTTATGAACGCCGGAGCGGCGGCAAAGGTCCAGCAAAAGTACCGAACCCAAAACATTCACCTTCACATCAAAGTAAGGATCTTCCAGAGAGGCTTTGACCTTAATTTGCGCGGCGTGATGATTAACCACCTGAATCTTTTCATCCTGAAGAACTTGCTGAACTTTATCGTCCAGAATATCCATTTGATAGAACTTGGCTTTGGGGTTGAGATTTTCTTTTTTGCCTGTGGAAAGATCATCAACGATAACCACTTCATGACCCGCTTCAAGATAGGTGTCCACCACATGGCTGCCGATAAAGCCGGCGCCGCCGGTCACAAGTATTTTCACAAATTCGTCCTTTTAGACATTAGTAGGCATGCTCATGTTCAAGAATATCTAAAATGGTTCGAATAATAATTTTGACATCGAGCCCCAGACTCCAATTCTCAATGTAATAAATGTCATATTTAATCCGCTCGTGAAGCGAGGTATTGCCGCGAAAGCCGTTCACTTGCGCCCAGCCCGTAATGCCCGACTTCACCTGATGGCGCTCGAAATAACGCGGGATCTCTTTCTCAAACTTCTCCACCAAACCCGGAACCTCGGGGCGCGGACCCACCAGACTCATATCCCCCATCAAAACATTAAAGATCTGGGGCAATTCATCCAAACTGGTTTTACGAATAAAACTTCCGAACTTGGTAACGCGGGGATCATTTTTAGCGGTAAAGGCCACCGTTTCAGTGCCAGCCGCCATGGAACGGAACTTCAACATTGAAAAATGCTTTCCATCACGCCCTACTCGCTTTTGCCTGAAAAATATCGGTCCTCGGGAGGAGAGTTTGACCCCTAACGCCAACAAAGGCAAAACCGGCACAACTGTTAAGAGAACAACGCCAATTAAAGCCGCGCCGAAGTCAAAAAGTCTCTTCATCAAACGGTTATACCAGGAATTTAGCGGAGCTTCTTTCATTTGGAAGATGGGCATATCCAGCAAGACATCGTTTTCCAGCGGATGTGTGATCAATCCAAAAAGATCTGAAACAATTTTATATTTCACTTGTCCATTTTGAAGCAGGACCAGCATGGGGATCAATTGAGCGTGGGCGGTTGCTGGAAGGGCGAAAATCACTTCAGCCGGATTCAACTTCTTCACCAGCTGGGAAAAATGCGACAAGATTCCCACAATTTTAAAACCTTCCACTTCACCGGACGACTTGCTTTCGGAAACAACACCGATAACGCGATAGCCCAGTCCCGGATTCTTATGCAGCCGCTGTATCAACACCCGGGCGGTTTCACCCGATCCCACAATGAGCACCCGGGTCACGCCGATACCCCGCCGTCTTAAATAAACCTGTGTCCGGCGCAATAAAGTTCTGCCGATCCAAACCGTGACCGTGATTAAAATGGCTGAAAAGACAATAACCAAACGGGAAAAAGCCAGAAACTTGGTCAAAAAAGTTAAGGCCGAAAGAACAATCGACGCGATAAAAACCCCTTGAAGCACTTTCGAAAGTTCATCCACGCTCGAAAGACCGCGTCTTTGACGGTAAAGACCCGCGTATTTAAAGACCACCAAATAAACCAGAATAAATGAGGCCAAAAAAGTCCGGTAATGGGGATAGGACGTCACGGACCAAACTTGAATCCATCCGGAATGAAACCGAATCCAGTTCGCGCCCATAAACGAGATCGCTACCATCAAGCCATCCAGAAAAAAGCTGATGAGCGAAAACAAAGACCGAATATGAATTTTCATAACACCTCAAGTTCAAATCAAATCGAAGTCTAGTTTATACGCCCGGGCCAAACCCAGTAAATATCTACTTAACTATAGTTAAAATCAGACTTTATTGTTATCCGCGATGGTGGGAATGCCGTAAAGTTTGCGGAAATAAATCTGAGCGCGGAACAAAAACCGCTCTTTCGAGAAAGAATTCGCTTTTTGACGCAATACTTGCGGGTCAAAGGTCATGGTTTCAAAACGATCCATCGCTTCTTCAAGGGCCTTTTCGGTCTGTTCAAAGAAAAAAACACCTGTTTTCCCGTCTTCCGCACTGTCTAAAACACCGCCTTTGCCGAACGCGATAACCGGGCAGCCCGAAGCCATGGATTCTACGGGCACGATTCCAAAATCCTCTTTGCCGGGAAATAGCAGGGCCTTCGCCTTGTCATAATATTGAGGCATCTCCTCATCCGAAACCCATCCTTTAAAACTAATGGTAGGACCCGCGATGGACTTCAGTTTCTTTTCTTCGCTCCCCTTGCCCACCACCACTAGCGGCCAGTTTCTTTTCGTGCATACCTTTACAGCCAGATCCACTTTTTTATAAGGAACCAAAGCGGAAATAATCAAAAAGTAATCGCCCTTGCCGGTTTTAATTCTAAATTTATCTACATCCACAGGCGGGTGAAGCACTTCGGACTCCCGTCCATAAATTCGTTTAATCCGATTTTGAACTTCAGTGGAGTTAGCTAAAAAATGGGTAACACCTTTATTTGACCTCAAGTCGCACCATTGCAAATAAGGGCGGAACAACTTCGCGAACCACCGAACAGGAGCCGCCGCGGAGGGGCCAAAATAATCGTCAAATAAATCCCAGATATACCGCATGGGCGTATGGCAATAACAAACATGGATGGCGTTTTTAGGATTTCGAACCCATTTGGCGCAGGCCGAGCTGGACGATACGATCAAATCGTAATCCGACACATTTAAGCCGGCTGTCAGACCCCAAAACAGCGGCAGGTAATACTGATATTTGGTTTTTCCAAAAGGAAGGTGCTGGAGAGCGGACGTGGTTATCTTTTGTTTTTTAACAACGGGATCCATCCGCTCTGGAATATAGACCAGTGTAAAAATGTCAGCTCCGGGGAAAAGTTCCAAAAGGCTCAAAAGAACTTTCTCGCCGCCCCGCATCCCGGTCATCCAGTCATGAACAATCGCTATACGCATTCAAAACCTTTTTTCGAAATAGAAGAAAAAGAGAGGAAAAAACCAACAACCTAAAACACGAATAAATTTAAAGCGAAAAGAACAACACCGATGGCCAGGGCGGCCAAAAAGCCGGCCAGAGCGATTCTGGGCAAGTCCCAATTCAGGTTTTTCTCTTTTTGACTGAAGCTCACATTGGTCAAGCCGTCATTTTCAGCTAAATGAGCACAGCGGTCAGCCGAGAATGATTTTGAAGCCCAGGCGGTTGTCCAGCATTGGCGGCAAACCTTTTGGGCGCAGTGGGGGCATTCAGCGAAGTCCTTCGGATAAAGCGTCAGCTTGGTATCGCAAATCTGACAGCGATTTTCACCCGCGACAACTGTAGAGTTTTTTCTGGATAGCTTGTTGGACAACTGTTTCGCCCTCGTTTTTTATAGCGGATTTTCGTTGGATCGACCGTGAAAGTTTACTATCGGGAAGGTGTTTTTTAAACTCTATTCGCCATTTCATTGGACTGGCGCGAAAAACCAAACTCTATTGGCGCAGCTTTCCTGAGGACATTTCCTCCAGATAGCTTTGATAGGTTAACCGGATGCCCTCTTGAAGGCTGACCTTGGCTTTCCATCCCAGCGCGGTTAATCGGGATACATCCATCAACTTCCGCGGCGTTCCATCCGGCTTAGTCGTATCCCAACTCACTTCACCCGGATAGCCAACCATCCCAGCTACCCCTAAGGCCAATTCATTAATCGACACATCCTCGCCCAGACCGACGTTTACCAGATCGGGAGGGTTATCAAGACCCAGCAAAAAAGCACAGGCATCCGCCAAATCATCCACATACAAAAATTCCCGTTTCGGAGTACCCGTTCCCCACAAAACCACTTTTGAATTTCCAGAAGCCTTGGCCTCGTGGAACTTGCGAATCAAAGCGGGCAGAACGTGCGAATTCTGAAGATGGTAATTATCGCCAGGTCCATAAAGATTGGTCGGCATCGCGGAATGAAAAAGAACCCCGTACTGTTTTCTATAATATTCGCACATCTTCAATCCCGCGATCTTAGCGATGGCGTAGGCTTCGTTGGTCGGTTCTAACGGACCAGTTAAAAGACTGTCTTCCGGCATGGGTTGAGGCGCCAACTTGGGATAGATACAGGAACTTCCCAAAAAAAGCAGACGTTTCACACAGGCGCGATGGGCGCCTTCAATGCAATGGGTGGCTATGGCGAGATTTTGAAGAAGAAATTCGGCTGGATAGGTGTTATTCGCCAGAATGCCTCCAACCTTCGCCGCCGCGATAATGGCCGTATCCGGTTTTTCTTTTTCATAAAAATCAAAAACCTGCTTTTGGTTCGCTAAGTCCAATTGGTTACGATCCCTCAGTAAAAGTTCCACGCCTTTCTCCGCGCGGAAACGTCTTACCAGGGCCGAGCCCACCATGCCTTTATGCCCAGCGATAAATAGTTTCAATGATGACCCTTACTTTGAAATTCTGAACGCCTGAGTCGACCGTTGATTAGGCGTCTCTCTTCTTTTCTTTAACGGCCATTTCCATGTCATGGGCCACCATGCGATGCACCAATTGCTCGAATGAGGTCTCATTGCGCCATCCCAAAACACGGCGGGCTTTAGTCGAATCGCCCTTGAGGTAATCCACTTCAGTGGGCCGCAAGTAGCGAGCGTCAAACTTGACGTATTTTTTCCAGTCCAGTTTGGCGCAGTCAAAAGCTACTTTTAAAAAGTCTTTCACTGAATAGGTTTCACCCGTAGCGATGACGTAATCATCAGCCTTCTTTTGCTGAAGCATGAGCCACATGCCCCTGACAAATTCCTTGGCGTCGCCCCAGTCTCTCTGCGCGTCCAAATTGCCAAGATAAAGCTCTTTTTGAAGACCCAATTTGATTCGTCCCAGCGCCCGGGTAATTTTGCGGGTCACAAAGGTCTCTCCACGCCGTTCGCTTTCGTGGTTGAAAAGGATGCCGTTAGAAATATGAAGGCCGTAAGCTTCTCTGTAATTTTTGGCGGCCCAAAAAGAATAGAGTTTCGCTACCCCGTAAGGGCTGCGCGGATAAAAGGGACTCTTTTCGTTATAGCCTTTTTTAGGACAATCCAACCCGCCATAAAGTTCCGAACTGCTGGCTTGATAAAACTTGGCTTTCGGGCAGGCGGAACGCATAGCTTCCAAAAGCTTGAGGGTGCCGATACCGGTCACTTCCCCGGTGTATTCGGGCTGGTCAAAAGAAACGCGAACATGACTTTGAGCGCCCAGATTATAAATTTCATCCGGTTTAATTTGGTGAAGCAGTTTGAAAAGCCCTGAAGAGTCGGACAGGTCGCCGAAATGAAGAAACATTCTCACGCCATGGACATGGGAATCCTGATAGATATGGTCAATCCGCTGGGTATTGAAGGAAGAAGACCGGCGCACCATGCCGTGAACTTCGTAACCCTTTTCCAGGAGAAAATCCGCCAGCCAGGAGCCATCCTGACCCGTAATACCTGTAATAAACGCCTTTTTCTTTTTCATGGTTTCCTTAGTCGGGTGAAAATATTTTTAAATACCCTGTTTGGGGATTAATCATAGGTGCTTCCAAAATCCGGCGCAACCGAGACTTCACGGCGCCAGAAGTTTTTTAAGTTCGCTTTCCCAACCATCCAACACGGCCTTTTTCGAGAAATACTTTTGATAAGTGTTATGACAATGCGTAAAAAGTTCCAACTTACGGCGATTATCCATGGAAAAAGCCGTCATATCGGCGGCAATTTCATTGGTGTTTTTATCCGTCAAAACCCAGCCCAGACCATATTGCCGAATCCATCCGGCAATCGCCGAAACTTCATCGCCCTCAAAAAGAATGGGCCGGCCTACGGCTAAAGCCCCAAAGAATTTAGAGGGAACCGCCACGCCCGTATAGGAAGACTTCAGTGACACTATATGGATATCGGGAGCGGACAAGCGGTCCATCAGCTTGTCGACAGAAGCAAAAGGCACAAAACGAATATTGGTGTCCTTCTCCGTCAAATAGGATTTCAAAACTTCTACCCGCTTGCCTCGCGCGCTAAAAACAAAGCTGGCGGCTTCGCCCATTTTTCTGGCCAGGGTCACTGTTTTCTCAAACTCATGTGGATGACTAAGATTGCCGGAATAAAGCAAACCCAAAGAAGAGTTTCCGAATAGGTTTTTTCTTTCATCCGCGTCAAACGACAACGCGACCGCAGGTTCTTCAAGCGCCCATGGCGTCAAAGTAGCGTTTTCACGAATGGGATATTCCTCTAACTTTTTCCGCATGCAGGCGCCTAAATCAACAACCACATCACACTTCCGATAAGCCCATCGGAGCATTTTCTTTAAGAAACGAACCACCCCACTGTTTTCGGAAATAAGTCCCTCAGCCACCGCGTATTCGGGATAAAGGTCAAAACACCAATGGGCTATTTTTGTTCGGGGCCATCGCAGTTTGAGGAAAGGAACCAACAGCACGGCAAAAATGGGATCGGTACCGATCACGACAGCGTCGGGACTTCTGGTCAAGAAAGCCCGAAACAACCAGGCCATTTCTACCCAGGCGGCATTGAGAACGCGGCCGATAAACCGATGCTGGTTGAAAGCCGGACGCCAAACCCGCCGTATCAAAACCCCATCCGCTTTTTCTGATTTTAAAGAGTAGTTTTGATCCTCGTGGTGACAGCTTCGGTTGCAGGGCCAGGTTTCCACTTCCCAGTTTTTAGCCGACAACCCTTCACCCAGACCCGTAAATTGCAAAGCACTGACCACATCATCGGGACGGTAATATTGATAAAGGAGAAGAACTTTGGGCACGGGTTAGGAATCCTTTGACTGAATCATGGGCGCGGATAAAAGACAGCTCAACGCTTTTTATCCACCAGCTTTTGTAACGCTGACTTCATCACCTTCGGATGAGCCGCGCCCCTCGCCGGGTAAGGTACATAGGGAATGAGGTTTCGCGATACTCCCTCTTCTTGTTTAAGGCCTATCCAATAAAAGTAAATCCCATGAAGAAAAGCGTAGCGAAAACCAGTTTTTCCATCCAGAAAACCTAATTTCACGATGTAGCGGTAAAGAAAAAATAAGAAGTGCCGTAAGGGGAATTTCCAAAAGAAACGCCTCAGCCACATGCGTCTTTGATCCGCCTCCCCAAACAAACGGGGTTTCACATCCCCGGTAACATTGCCTTCCATCATAGCCGCCGCTTCCATGGAGGAATAACGGTTATGCTTTTCAATCCAATCCGCTAATCCCTTACTATTTTCATTCAAATGGTCCACGAAACTATGGAACCGGATGGTTTTTCCCTTCACGAGCGCGTGTTCATTCACAGACCGGTTTTCAAACGCCGCTTTGCCCGATTTCCACAAGCGCAGGTCGTAATTGTTAGTCGTGCCACCCCAGCGAAGCCGGTGACCCATAAAAATCATGGCCCGGCGGAAGTAAACACCTTCCGCATCCTGTTCAGCCGCGCTCCAAAAAGCTTCAGCTTCTTTTTTAAATGCAGGGGTCACCCGTTCATCCGCGTCCAGTTTCAGCGTCCAGGCGCCTTTGATCGGCAAGTGACGAAGCGCCCAGTTCCATTGGCTGGAGTAATTCTCAAAACGGTGTTGAACCACGCCGACCCCATCCCTGCTTCGCGACAGGGCGATGTCGACCGTTCGGTCAGTGCTGTAAGAATCCACCACGAAAATCTCGCGGGCCCAACCCGAGACCGAATCCAGGCATTCGGACAAATTTCTTTCCTCGTTAAAGGTCATCACAATAACGGTCAGATCGGTCATGGTCGGATTTTCACTTTTGCTTTTTGATTTCAGAACCATTATTTCGATCTCTGAAAGAGCGCGTCAATTTGAACAATTTCTTCTTGATCATTCTTATAAAAATCCAACACCTGAACAAATTGAAACCCTTCAGATCTTAAAAAATCCTCAATTTCAGGAAAAAGGGCCTCCCCTTCATAAATAGGCTTAAAAACTGTTTCTATCAGAATGAAATCCACCTTCCGAAGTGTTTTCACTCCGCCGCGAAGCGCTTCTAACTCGAACCCCTGTAAATCCAGCTTCAATAAAACAGGTCCCTCGAGGGTTTCCTTTTCCAACACCTCATCCAGCGTGACCAACGGCACTTCCACATCACCCGCGTTTCGCGCTTCCGGAAATTGTTTTTGATAGTCCTTATTAAATGGCAGTGCGGAGGAAGATTGATATTTTTCATTCAAAGACGAAACCGAGGATGAATGGGAATGGGTATTGCGGTGAAAAGTAATTTTTCCGCTTTTACTGCCCAGCGCCGAGGAGATCAGTTTAATTTTCGGAGAGCCACTCAGGTTTTTCTTTAATATTTCCGTAATATCCGGCAAAGGCTCAAAAGCGATAACCCTGGCCTCAGGAAAGGTTTCAGCGACCGACCGGCTGAACTGGCCGATATTGGCCCCGCCATCAATGATCGTTTTAAAAGGGATTCCCAAATTTTTGATTCGGCGAGCCATATAAAAAGAAGAAATGGAAAAAGGTTTCCAATTCGAAAAGGCTTTTCGCCCTTCCTTGTCCTTCAAAACCTTCACTAAATCCAAAATTTGATTTATTTTCATATTTTCTCAGTTAGTTTTAATCAAAACGCATGAAAGAGGGTGCCTGTCCCCCACTTAAAACCCATTCGTACAATGCTTTCATTTTTTGAGCGATCGAGTCCCATGAATATTTTTCCTCGACCAGCTGTCTGCCCCTTTTGCCCATAGCTCTTCGTTCCTCATCGGATGCTTCCGTAGCCAAACGCAAGGTTTTCACCAGCGGATCAACCCCAATGGGTATCCACCAGCCGCAATTTCTATCATTCAATTCGTTCCAGGGCGTGCCTTCGGTCGTAATCACCGGCAATCCGCAGGCCATGGCTTCGGGTATTACCATACCAAAGTTTTCCGTAAAGGTCGGCAGGATAAAAAGGTCGGCGTTACGGTAAATATCCCACTTAGCTTCCCCGTAAACGGGTTCTTGAAAAACAAACTCGCTTTCCAAACCCTTCTTCTGAATCGCTTCTTTGACGACCTTCCCATAACCTTCCGTATCAGGTCCCACAATCAACATGCGCCAACCCTTAGGACGGACAATGGACCAAGCCTCAACTAGATTCAACAAACCTTTTTTCAGGTGAATGCGGGAGAGAAAAAGCGCGGTACGAACGGGCTTAGAGCTGGTGTTCGGTTCTTTCCATTCAGGAATCTCTGAACCATTAGGAATGAGAGCCAACGGCCCTTTGTAGCCGATTTTCCGAAGATCGTCGCCTTCACTATCCGAAGTGATGTGCACGGCCCGTGCCGTATCCAGGTCGCTTTTCTGATAAAACCACCAGGCGGGCCGCTTTTTCCAGGACTTATGACTGAAATGCCAGCTGGTCAGCATGCCATGCGGTGTAATCACATGGGGAATCTTGAGCGCCCTCGCCACTTGAACCGCCCGATGCGTTTGCCAAACCCCGTGGACATGAATCAGCTCGATTTTCTCTTTACGGCAGAGGCTCTTCAGAACAAAAGGCAATTGGGGCGCCCAACGAAAAATGGAAAATTTAAATCCATCCACGTTATGAACCCGGACTAATTTCGGATCTGGGAAAATGGATTCCCCGTCCTGCTTCATTTGAACATTCACCAATAAATCATTCGCGCTCACACGGCTCAGGGCGTTGCATAATTCGGGCACACAGCTCGATGTTCCGCCCGATGCTTTGGAGAGTCCGTTAATGAATTCTAATGTTTTCACAATGTTCTTTTCATGGCTTTGATTATTCGGAAGACCGGTAAATGAAATTTGGACAATAAATTAATAACTTAATAAGAATCTTATCCAAATAATTAAAGTCCAGATGGTTTGTCTTAAAAGCATAGTCGCCCGCTTTTTTAATACTTTTACCAAAGTTTTCGGGCGACCATTCACTCACTATTCTCTGACTTTGCTTTCCCATCACGTTCAACTTCGCCTTTTGAACCGAGATTCGAATCATCAAGTCACTGAGTTTTTTCCGATCATAGGGATCAAACTGAAAACCATTCACTCCGTTTTTCGCCAAATCAGGCGCGCAGCCGCATTTTTTAGACACTAATACGGGAAGACCGGCTGCCATGGCCTCATTGACCACCAATCCCCACTGCTCAGTCGTGCTGGGCAAGATAAATACTTTAGCCAATCCGTAATAAATCGGCAGTTGATTGTATTGGATATAACCCGGCATTTTCACCAGATCATTCAGGCCAAGTTCTTTGATTAAAGCAACCATTTCGCTTTTCAGAGGCCCATCTCCCGCCAAAACAAGGCTCCAGGGCTTCTTCACTTTTTGGGCGTAATCGGCATAGGACAGCAGAAGTGTTTTAAGATTTTTCTTTTGAATGAAGCGGCAAGAGGTAAAAAAATAATTTTCAGGCAGACCCAATGATTTACGGAACCTGGCCGCGAATTTCCTCGCCAAGGCTGAGCCCTTTTGAAAGTGCGAGTTATCCACTACGTCGTAATAAATCCCCAGCGGATTGTATTTAAAATCCAGCTTTTCGAAATACTGTTTGGAGAGCTTCCCCCCCGCCACCCCGGAATGGCAGCACTTAAGGATTCTTCTCTTAACAAACTCTTTGATGCCCTTCCGCTGAAAATCCATCTCATTGCTTTCAGTCATCATGATCCGTGGAACGTTATGCTCTATACCCCAGAGCAGCATGGATAACGCGACCTTCTCATACCATCCCGTAATCGCGAGTAGATCCGGTTTAAAAATGTCCAACGTGTCAAAAACCTTCTTTTTAATCACCGCCGGGGGCACAGTTTGAAGATAGGAATCATCTTTGAACAAAGTGATCTTTTGATAACGGGCGCCCGCGCCGGCATTTTTCCAATGGTGGCTTTTATCGTCGCCGTTGCTTTCAAGGTAGGTCACCTCAAAGTGAGGCAGCAAAGAATTAACCCTGGCATGTTGATAAGGCCCAATACGGCCAAACGAAATGGTGATTTTAGGTTTTTTCATTAAAAGCCCGTCAACAGGATCGTTTATGTTTTAGCCGTTACCCGGGAAAGCCGGGAAAGAGCCGTGATCAAACCATAAAAGATCAGAATTTGATAACCGAGGGTCATATTAATATAACCCTCAAAAAAGGAACCGACAAAATAAGAGCAAAAGCAGGCAAAAAGCAGCCTCTCGGCATTTTTCAAAAACGGTTTCTGGTGATCCATTAAGTATTTTAAGTTTTTGAAAATAAGAAACCAAACCAGTAAAAGCAGAGCCAGACCGACTATACCACCCCGCAAAGCGATCCAAAGGTAAGAGTTCTCCGAGGCTTGGATTTCATTCGTCGGCAAACCAAAAACAGGGTTTTGCGTGAACTGCGACCAGAGCAGCGACCAGGAGGCCGCCCGGGTATTAGCGCCGCTCAACACCCGGTTGATCGCGATCGTGAACTCTGGAAGCAAGTTAGAAACCGCCAAAAGCGGAATCGCTAACAGCCCCACGCAGAGGAAAACCAGCCCTTTTCTCGTGGAAAAAATGTAAACACCCACCCCCACGACTGCCATTAAAAAGCCCGTTCGGGATCCTGTCCAGACCAGTCCAATACCACACAACAGCGTTAACAGAATCCAGAAATACCTTTCGCGTTTTCCCAGCACGCTTTGCGACAGCCACAAACAGACGAGAACGGAGATGGAGAACATTACCGCGGCAAAATTGGGGTGAGCCGAAACGCCAAAAAGCCTCCCATTCCAAACCTCTTGCGACGGATCCCATAAAAACTGGATGGCTGTCGCGGCAAGGAATAAAATGGTGCCGCCCGCCACACTGCGGAAAAACCATTGAACATCCTCGAAATTATTAATCCAGGAAGCAACCACCATCCCCATCGAAAACAGGAAAAGCAAATCAATCAACGCTCTTTGATAAATTTCCTGGTCGTTGATAAAAGAAATCCTGAAAAAATCGACGGCCAGCAAAAAGAGTTGAAGACTCATTAACGTCGCGAAAGCTAAAGACGGCTTCACCCCCAGCCAGCCGCTTTTCTTTCTATTAAAAAAAGGCAGGCAGATCACGGCCAAAAGGCAAAGAAGCCTGCTTTTACCCCTGATGATTTCCAGTGGTTCGGCTAAAAAAAGCGCCTCACTTGGTTTAGTCATATTTGAGATAAAAAGAACAAATGAAAGGAGAGCCCATTTTCGGTTGGGAGAAAATATCAAATACAGTAAAAAAGCGATGGCCGACGCGCCCAGTAAAATGTCTATCAATATGTTCATGTCGCCATTTCAGTCACGGAAATTTATGATCGGTTTAATTTCTTATTTCCCACCAGAACTAGTCCACCCATCGTAGCCAAAATCCAAATCGCGGGCACCAGCCCGTAATAAATATGAAAAAATTCCAGTAACAATCCGTCCTGAACCCTGGTTTGTAAAAAATCGATGATCCGGCTGAAGTAACAGGTCAGGAAGAGACAAAGGATCAGTAGAATTTTAAACCATCTCAGCTTGAAAGAAGATTCAAACAGAAGGATCAACGGGAAAATCACAATCACCAGATCATAGGCCCGGTGATAAATCACCAATACGGAAATAAACCCCAAAACAGTCAAAACTAATAAATCGTTCGATTTTCTATTCAAAAAACAAACGAGGGTCGCGGCCAAAAGTAATATTCCAGATAAAAACGCCGGAATCAGGGCTGGAATGTGGGAATCCATTTGCGCGCAGAGACTGAAAAAATCGATATAGCCATCGGTGAGCAGCCCCGAAGAACACATCAGCGGTTCTTTAATCAGATCGATTGGATTGGCGTTGATCCAATAGGCCGCAAACAGATGCAAACACAAATGAATACCCACCGCGACGAACAAAGGCTGGAATCGTCTTTTATAAATGAAATAAATGGCTAGTGGAATGATCGTGGCGTATTTGAAAAAAGACAGGGCCAGAAAAACACCTGAAAGTACGGGCTTCTTATCTAACACCAGCAGCGCCAATGAGAAAAAACAAAGACTGAACATGGTGTGCTGTCCGTTTCCCACTAAATTTCTCCAGGGGGTACTCATCAAGAACAAACAGGAAATCACCAGGTAAACAAAGGGCGACTGATTCTTTAAAAAAACCTTAAACAAGGCGAAAAGGGATAAAGCGGTAAATACAAGATTGGACCCCAGCCACAGCCATTTCGCTATCGGCCAAGAAAATAACGCGTAAGGCCATAAGAGCATTAAACAGGATGGAAACTGATTGGGGCTGAGCGGATGCGGCATATAACTATCTGAATCCACCGTTTGATGGGAAAGAACCATCTCATAAGGATTTTTCTGCTCCAACAAAACCCTGGCCGAGTCCCATTGAAAATCCATACTGCTCACTTGAACGAAAACCGCGTTGCGAATACCCGCCGCCAAGGAAATTGCGGTTAAAAAAACCAGGACAACGGAAATGAATTTTTTAGAACAAAAAATACTTTTTAAATTCAATTAACCCTCTTTAAAATATCTTCACAGGCTTGAAAAACCTCATCTACCCCAAAAGAGAGAATACATTTCATTTTTTCAACCACACACTCTCCCAGTTCACAACCTTCACACTCCACTTTGGCCCTAAATACCTTTTTACGCTGGGTGTAGGGATACCACAGCCCGGCCATTTGCCGTGACGAAAATATGGAGACGCAATAGGTTTGAACGGCCGCCGCCAAATGCATGGCCCCGGTGTCATTTCCTAAACAAAGGGCGCAGCGTTCCAGCCCTACCGCTGTTTCACGAACGGATAATTGTCCCGCCAGGTTATAGCCCCGACCCCAAACTTTGATGAATTGATCGCCCAATAGCTTTTCCGCTTCGCCCCCAAAAACCACCGGCCAAATGTCAAACTCGGCGATGAGCCGTGACACCACTTCCTGGTAACGTTCGGGAGCCCACTTGTTAGAGGCGAAATTGGTTCCAGGGCTGACCCCAATCCACTTTCGACCGCCATCAGACGTTAATTTTGAAAGTTTAGCGGCGAATTCAGTCTTCTCATTAGGCTGTAACTTCAAATCCATCCGACCTTGCCCAGCAGCCGGCACCGCAAGTCCGGAAACCCGTAGTCTTTCCAAAATCAGATCCGCCTGAGGCGGCATTTCAGGCAAGGGTGCGCCGTTGTTTTTGACAGAAACGGGAACGAATCCATCCATACCGATGAACCTTTTAATACCCGCTAACCGGTAAAGAAACTTGTCTCTTTTAACTTCGGATGGCTTGGTGGTCGCCAGTACCAAATAAGCGAGGGCGTCAAACCGGTACTTTCTTAAACCATAGACCATTTTCAGCAAACGCAAACCCTGCAGAAAACGGCTAGAACCGTGAATGGATTTATAAACCAGGACTTCTTTAAACAATTTCGAATTTTCTAGCACCTCACGGCTTAAGTTGCCTTTCGTGCCTTCGTGACTCAACAAATAAAGATCGGCGTCCGGAAAGTTCTCACGAACCGCCCAAATGGCAGGCAGCGCGACAACCGTATCCCCTATGGCGCCTTTACATTGAATGATGATCTTTTCTTTTTTCAAGCGCTGATCTTTTCAAAAAATGATAACAAACACAGCGGTTTCATCTAACCCAAGACTAAATAAAGAAATCTCTTAGTTAAATAAGTGACCCAAAACAAAGGCCATAAAAAGCGGCTATGTTGTTTATAAAAATAAAGGGTTTCCGACACTGGAGAACCCTTGGGATGTTTGATCGCCTTCCATCTTTCGCCAAACGACTTCTTCTTAGAGCTTGTTACATTTTCATCGCAGCAACCGACATAACCCGGCGTCAGCCAAATCGGTATCTTTTTCGCGGTAGCCCTCAAACCTAAATCAATATCACCCATATTGTGAGTAAATCTTTTGTCGAAGCCGTTCAAACGATCCATGGTTTTTTTGGAGATCAAAACACAATTGCAATTAAAAGTATCGCAGGGGAGAGGCTGTCCCGAAGGGCCAATAATTTTCAAAGCGAGTGGCCGGAATCGGCTGATTTTGATCATTCCACCATAAGTCGTAGTCGTCCGGTCATTCGATTGAATCGCCCCCACAATAATGGGCTCGGTTGGATTTTGTTTTAATGACCACTCCCAAGTACTTAAAAGATCTTTAACCGCGGTCGGGTCCAGAACCACATCATCATTCAACAACAACACTAAATCATTGTCATTCCCCTTATATTCAGACCAAAGCTTGCGCATCGCGCCGCACCAGAAGTAATTGCCATCCCCTGTGATGATTTCATCGGCCAATTTTTCACTCATGACAGAACCCGCCGTTCCATCGGAACTGCCGTCATCAAAAAGCGTGACTTTCTTTTCAATATTGCCCGGCAGACCTTCTTGGCTGCGGAAACTCTTTAAACATTTAAGGGTTTTTTCCCGGCGGTTATAGCAGGCCAACAACGCGTGTAAAATCATTTCGTTCTCTCTGGGCACTGAGTTTCGGACATTTTCAACACCTTGATTATTGCACGACTTGAAACAGATATACCGTTCCAGTTCCAGGCGTCAGCTGATAAGGCCGTCTTTCATACTGTATCGTTGCAATGGTTTTCACCGGCGTCATGGCGGTAAATTTGCCATACATGGATTCTCCCATAACCCCATAACGGACATGATAATGATCAAGAGAAGTTTTTATTTCATCAGGACTTACAATTAAAAGATATTGAACCGGCATGACAATCGGGTGCTTCTTAACCGCATCGTAGGTTAGGTCATCCATAATCATCGGTTCGGTCGGAGCTATATGTTCATCCTGAAGCGCCCTCTGAATCTTTACGTCTAATGCGTTTCTATCCGTCCAGAAGGACTGACTTGGCCCCTCATACCCCGCAAGAAATTCTTTCGTAAAGTTGCAATAAACTAGCGCCAAACACAAAACAGCGGTTATCAGCATATAACAGTAAAAACCCGCAGATAATAACGGTTTAAATTTATCATAAGCCGCGATTTTGGACGTCCCGGGAAACATCAGCTTGAGAGGCCATAAAAACGCGGCCAAAACCATCACCACGAATAGAAGTAATGAAATTTTATAATAGTGTTTCGTGATATTAAGGATGAATGGAATAAAAAACGAAAGGAATAAAGCCGATAAAAAGTAAAGTCGCTTTTTCTCGGCCTCATTTATCTTTGAGGGCCATCGAAAAGCCGCTTCGAAAGGCCAAAGCAATAAGCCCACAACCATGAGCGAACAGACAAAAAATGAAATCTCGTAGAAGCTTTCAGTTATGTTAAACGCAAATGGCACAAACAACGAAATCATAATGGACACAATCAGATAAAATTGTTTTCTTTCCTCGTCGCCCTTTAAAAAGCAAAAACAAGCAATCAATTTCCACAAAACATAAAAAATAAAGAAGATAACCGTCGTTTCAATTAGCGCATCAGCTAAAGAATCAAAAATATTTGTCGACTCTTTTTCCGGCAAGAAATTCGACTGATAAGATTTTTGAAACCACATCCGATCAAATGTATCCCGCGTTATGTGCTCACGATACGACAACGAAAGTTCCTCTTTAAATTGTTCGGGTGCCCGAAACAAATCCATTGGATTAACCGCTTGTTTCCCCATGTTTTGGGCAATACCAGAAACAGATCCACAAGACAAAAACTGTTTATTGTGCATGTCGAGAGATGCGCGAATGATTAACAATGTGGCGATCATAAAAATCAAAACATAAAAAATACGATGAATTCTTTTTTTAAGTTTGGCTGCCGCCATAACAAAAGACACAGCTAAAACTAAAAACAGATACAAAGCCTTGGGATGTACATAAGTAATTAGGCTGAACAACAGCAACATCACGAACGAATAAATGTAGATGACCGAGCTTTTACGGGTCAAAAGCATGCACCGAGCAATCACAAATAGGCACACACACACAGTGATGATGAGTATTTCCGGCCGAAGCATTACAAACCCGTATAACACCGGACCCATTGTCATCAGCAAAAGAAGCGGCCAAAAATCCAGCGAGCCCTTTCGAAGGTTGTGAATAATCAAAACAATATAGATGGTAAACAACCCTACATAAGGAATAATTCGATAAGAGAACCAGTCGCTGCCGAACTGGCTGATGACTGACCAAAATGCCGCGGCTGGAATCAGTAACAAACCAGGTCGCACTAAAAAGCCTTCAGGACAAAATGGCGTCACCGACTGTTTGAAGCCGCCATTAATAAAAAAACGTTCAAGAAATAATTTGTAGGAAAATTCGTCCTGGTACAGAGGAGAAAAAAGGGTAAGACCGATAGCGATTAAAATGACAGATAAAACCAGAAATGACGGAAGCGACTGTTTGATGATTCGCATCATTGAAATTACTTCCCAATCATTTGACACGCAGAAATTACTTTATTGATGTTTTCTTCCGGCATATGCGGCGTAAGCGGCAAACTGAGCACCTCGCGGCTTAGCTCTTCCGCGACGGGATATGATTTTGATAAACCATATGCCGGTTGTGCGTGCGGCGGCATCGGATAATGAAGTAATGTTTCCATACCCAGCCCCAGCAAGCGTTCGCGCAATTGGTCGCGTTTTGGACTTCGAACGACAAATAAATGCCACACCGGCTCGGCCCAGCTGGGCACTTGAGGCAAAATCAGGCTGCAGTCTTTAAGCCCTTTTAGATAGGCCGACGCAATCGTGCGGCGGCTGGCGTTATCCTCATCAAGCACCGCTAATTTAACGCGTAAAAAAGCCGCCTGAAGTTCATCCAATCGCGAATTAAAGCCTTTTTCGTCATGCTGGTATTTAACGGCCGATCCGTAATTGCGCAATGATTTGATTTTGTCGGCCAATTGGACATCGTCAGTCGTGATGGCTCCTCCATCCCCCAGCGCGCCCAGGTTTTTCCCTGGATAAAAACTGAAAGCAGCCGCGTGACCCAATCCGCCTACTCTTTTGCCGCGATATCGCGCGCCATGGGCTTGGGCCGCATCTTCCAGCACTTTCAGTCCATGTTTTTTAGCGATCGACATCACCGCGTCCATATCCGCAGGTTGACCATATAAATGAACAGGAATGATCGCTTTGGTACGCGGTGTAATCGCCGCTTCAATCTGAAGAGGATCAATATTATAAGTAGCGGGGTCTGGCTCTACGGCCACCGGAGTAGCGCCGACCTGGCTAACGGCGAGCCATGTGGCGATAAAGGTATTAGAAGGAACAATAACTTCATCCCCCGGACCAACGCCCCAGGCTTGCAACACCAGGTGCAAAGCTTCCAAGCCATTGCCGACACCCATGCAATATTGAACCTGGCAATAACCGGCGAATTCTTTTTCAAAAGCTTCCACTTCTTTACCCAGCACAAACCAACCCGAATCCAGTACGCGATCCAGCGCGGCGTGCAATTCTTTGCGAAAACGGTTATTAACGGATTTTATGTCGAGAAAAGGAATCATTTAACCGCGTCTTTTGAAGGTTGGTTGACGATCTTCAAAAATTCATCGTAATCACGGATGTAATCCGCCTCATCAAAATAGTCTGAGGCAAGCACCATGCAAACCGCGCCGGAAGAAAAGTTATTCACTTCCCGCCAAATGTAGGGACAGATGGTAAGGCCCGAATAGCTCCGGTTTAACTGGACTGTTTTTCTTTCTTTTCCATCATCGAGAACGATGTCAAAGGAACCCGACATAGCGATAACGAACTGGTGCAGGGCCTTATGCGCGTGTCCGCCACGATCAGAACCGCCCGGCACGTCATAAAGATAATAAACACGTTTGATTAAAAAATTGACTTGCCGCTCAGATTCCAGATAGGTCAAATTTCCGCGAGGGTCGGAAATCTTGGGAAGTTGGATGAGTTTGCAGTCGTGGATGGTGCCTTTGGGCATTACTTAGTCCTTCCTACCAGAAACCATTTATTCAGCGCGTAAGTAAAAGGTAGCAAAATAACAACATTTAAAAGCGGCGCGACCCGCGCATCGATGCGCAACAGATTCACCGCCACAAATAACAATCCTAATCCGATTAGATATTGGCCCACATACACCAGTGGGTATTGCGCAATCTTTGCCCATGAAAACGGCGTTTTAAACACAAAGAAGCTGTTCAACCCGTAGGCAATAAAAATACCCACAATAAAGGAAACGGTAAAGGCGATTTTATAATCAAAAAATTGAATAACTGCTAGATAAAGCAAATATGTGATAACTGTATTTGTTCCTCCGACCAGCAAAAACCGAAAAAACGGTTTTTTAAATAACTTCATCAATAACCACTTCCGGACGTTTATTAACTTCATCGAAAATCCGCCAGAGATACTCTCCAATCACCCCCAGCATAATAATAATCAAACCAAGCAGAAAGGTAATGAGGGCTGTCAGCGTGGCAAAGCCTGGCACGGGTATTTTCCCAAACAGGGCATGCAACACCACACTCACACCGTAAGAAAAACTGACGAGCGATACAAACGCGCCGATGGTAGAAATAAGCCGAATAGGCGTCACCGAAAAACCTAACATCACATCAAGAAATGCCTTAACTTTTTTAGAAAACGTCCAGCGAGATTTACCGTGTAATCGCTTAGCGCGATTGTAATGAATGACTTCCGGTTTGAACCCCAGCCAATAAGCCAAAAGAGGGGTGTAAAGATTTTTAGAGCTTTGTTGCATATGAGGCAGAAGCGCTTTGTCCATAAGGGCCATGTCATATCCACCACTGGGATAATCACTTAAAACCAACTTGTGCAGAAACCAGTAATAAAGGACGGCGAAAAACTTAGTCACCGGCGGATCATGGCGGCTGACACGTTCACAAATAGTAAATTTCGAACCAGCCTTCCACTTATCCGCCATTTGCAAAATAAGTTCAGGTGGATCCTGTAAATCCGCGGCCAATGTCGTGAAACAGTCCCCGGTCACAAACTGCATTCCACATTTGGAAGCGTGGACAGCGCCAAAATTCCGGGTCAATTTAATGATTTTGGTTTCCGGTCTCGTTTTTTTAATACGAAGCAGTTCTTCTTGAGAGGTGTCGCCCGACCCGTCATTGACAAAAATCAATTCCAATGCCAAATCTCGAGTTTTAAGTTTGCTTTCAATCCCCTGTAACTGCTCAAAAAGAATCGGCAGGGACTCGGCGTTAAAATAAACTGGCACGATGATTGATACTTTTTTCATTGGATTACCATTTCATAGTGATCGTGAACCACGGCCCGCGCTCCGAAACCTTCCTTCTGCTCTACCAATCCCACATTCAACACTTTGCCATCCTCTTCCGTCGAAATACCAAAATCGAAATAGGGATGGTCCGCGTACACCGTCTCTATTAATTCAGCAAACAGCAGGTCTAGCGCGCCCAACTCTTTTCCATTTTCACTGGCGGAAATATATTGAACGTGCGCCACACGATCCGTAGCATAAACCACCACACCCGCTAACATCGTCTTATCCTCAAAACAGCCAAACAGGTGAATATGATCAGGAAAACGCGAAGCCAGTAACTCTATTTCAGCCAGACTATGTACCGGCTTAACGTTATAACGCTGACGCAGGTTTTCTTCCAGAATCGTCCAAAAAACTCCAAAATCTTGGCTTTTCACCACTTTCAACCCGGCATTTCGAGCTTGCTTGATTTTACGTAAGCGGCGTTCCTGATAGGGCTGCCGATGGGATTGCTGAATCACCGCCATGACGTCGCGGCGGAATAATACAGCACCCTGGCGAAATAAGGCGTAACGATCCTCTTCTGCGGGAACGCGGCTATAAATATACGGAATCGTTTTATAAACGAGATTTTTGATACCCGCGGATCGGGCATAAGGATGAAACGTGTCAAACACTTCGAGCATACGCGGCGTCGTCATCGACGCGTCCGATACTAGTCCGCCATAAGTAAGACCGCCATGGCTGAAAAGTCTATGTTCTTTCTCGTTAGCCGGCATAACGGCTAAGAGCTTGTCTTTATCATCTATAAATAACAGACTGTGATCGGTAAAGCGGTCAGCGTGATAATCCATATAATCGCGTTTAATAAGAAACGTTCCGTTTTTAGAAGTGTCAATAAACGCGTCCCAACGCGATTTCATTTCAGGCTTGTAGCGAATGATGTTCATCCGATTAACTCCGCCACAGCGAATCCTTCGCGTCCAAAATCATTGCCGTTATAAAAACAATAGGTTTTAGCGCCGATAGTAATCACAGCCGCGTACATAATCGCTTGGCTGTCGAATTGGCCAGCCGACACATCTAACCCCATCTCATGATCTTTACGAGTCCAATGAAGTCCATCTTTCGATTCAGCGTAGCCCATGCGGTAAGCACCGAGCGAACGCTTGCGGATGGAGTAAAAAAGCTGATAGTCCTCGGCGCCGCGCTGAACCACCCAGGGACGTCCAAAACCATGTTCATCGGGGTTTGTCACCGTCAGCGATAATCGACCCGCTTTTTGCCAGGTTAATCCGTCGCCTGATTCTTGATATCTCAAATCGTAAACCGGCATCGATTTGCCGTCCAAATCGATCCACTGATTTCCGCCAATGTACCAGAGACGCATGCGGTTCTGTTGCCACAAAGCAAAGGGCCCGCATCGAAAATAGAGTTCTTCATCCGAACGTTCCAGAACCGGCGTATGGCCTAGACGTTTAAAGGTCAGCCCCCCGTCATCACTGACAGCAACACCCGTTAATAATCGATAACGGATTTGGGTGCCTAACTCAAAGCCCACGTAATACATAAAGTAGCGTGATCCTACCGCCACAACACTGCATGGCAGCACACCGTTCTCGTCAAATGTTCCCGGCAGGCCAATGTCAAATAGCGGCGCGGATGAAACCGAAATCACTTCCAAGGGATTTTCTGGATTGAGATCAACATAGCCTGGACGGCCCACCATCTTTTCGTCGCACATCGCGCAATAAACACGCAAAACATTGTTATTCATCAAAACCGGAGTGGGAATCATGGCATGTGATTTAGCCCAGGGTTTGCTTCCGTCCGGCGTATAGACAATGCCCAGTTTACGCCATTTCATTAGAGGTCATCTTTCACGCGATTTAAACGACGGGCATTACCTCGCGCTTCTCCTGCGGCCCCTTGGACAATACTGTCTTCCGCCACATCCTTCATGACCAGCGCGCCCGCGCCAATCACACAGTCCTTGCCGATCAAAACATTATTGGCCACTGTGGCGTTGACACCCACAAAACAACCCTGCCCCACTGTGACAAAACCCGAAATAACCGCATGGGAGGCGACAAAGCAATGATCCTGGATAGTGGAATGATGTCCAATATGATTGCCGCTCCACAGCACCACGTTCGTGCCGAGCTTGACGAAAGGTTGAACCACGTTATTTTCAAAAATAAAGCAATGTTCTCCTACCTCTACATTAGGCCAGACAAAAGCACGGCTGCTGATATAGGAAGCGGGGGCAAAACCCTTCTCTTTTGCCGCGCGGTATAAGCGGGTTCGCAAACGATTGAGATTGGTATAAACCAACGCGGCAAAAAAAGAATGTTCCTTTGGTTCGAATTGCTTTTCCAGGGATTCAAAAGCAACTACCGGCAAACCAAACAGTGTGTTTTGTTTTAAAAACGCTTCCTCAACGCTGAAAGCCACCACTTCGTATTCCGAATCATGCGTAAAATACTCATAGGCGATCTGCGCAAAAGCCGAATCACCCAAAATCACAAGTTTGCGTTTTTTTGACATCGTGTTTATGGCCTCACAATGAGAATGTCTTCACGACGGTTGGCCATCGGCAAATCATTAGCCTGCGGCACCACATAGGCATGAAAGCCAGCCAGCCGCGCCCTTTGCAGAACAGACAGCACAACCGAATCGTCTAGACTTCCCTCTTTAATTCGAGTCAATTCAGCAGGAGGCTTTTCATTAGTACCTGTAAATTCCCGGTGGCTGGCAAGACCCGCTTCACTCTCAAAAAACCGCTTCCTCATGCTGACATTAGGAATATCGCCGATCAACATCCGCCCCTGAGGCGCCAGCAATGTTAATGACTTATCGAGAAAATCGAACGGGTCGGCTTCAGCAAATATGTACTGAAAAACCGAATAAACGATAATCGCGCTTGTTTTTCCCGTATAGCGTTCAAATAATTCCGGGCAATCTGGATAGCGTGCCGCTATTTTACGGACAGATGCGGACTCGCCGGACAATTGATCCAGCATTTCCTTTGAATCAATCAATATAAGTGTTTGTGACTTTTGCTCGGCTCTTTCCATCAGAAACCGTGGAATATCGCTGCATCCACAGCCGATATCGATGATGGTGCTCTTGTCGCCTTGGAGCGCCGGAAGCTTTGATTCCATATCCTGAAAAATGAGTTTTTCTTTACCCGCCCGGTAAGTATCAGGAAATCCGACTTTTTCATAACGGCTCAGTGCCGCATCCTTCGCCATGGAGCGAAAATCTTCAAAACCTATATTATTAAAACGCTCAAAATTATCTTTTCGGGGTTCTGTCATGAACGATATTGTACATTGACAACCAACATCACAATGACAAAAGCGATTAAAAAATCTATCCGTTTTAAAAACGGAACAGTCGCCAGATTCCTACAAATCGTGGTATTTCGCTCAGGCTATCTTCTTTTCAAGCCCGCCTTCGACAATATTCGCCTAGTGGCCGCCACAACCTCTTTAGGTTTGACCTGAAGGATGCAATGCGGAATATCTGCTTCGCAAGCGTCAACACAAGGAAGCTTGGCGTGTTTGGGTTGGACAATAATATTTGGTACGCCCCAGGGGCCAAAACGTTTGGGTGAGTTGGCATGCGATTTAGTGCCCCGCCTGGAGTGCGCGCTGACTTCAACTACTGGCAACCCCGCCGCGGCAGCTAAGTGCATTGGCCCTGAATCATTCCCCACGAAAGCATCGCAACGTTCGAGCAACGCGATGGTTTGACGGAACGAGGAACCGCAAGCATTGACTGTTTTCACGCGGGGTGACTTT